>JAZGDW010000214.1:0-41474 GCA_036478295.1 Candidatus Krumholzibacteriia bacterium | reverse complement strand
AGTACCGGGTGCGACAACACCGCCTTCATCCGAACCACAGCCGGGCTGGGTCATGGCCAGCGCGAGAACGGCTGCTACGACCAGGGAGAATCCGACCCATGACGCCAACGTCTTTACGGGTCGTGTGATTGCGACTGCTGCGTTGTGTTCTTTGGACTCGGTCATCTGAACCTCGCTCGTGGTTTGCCGGAATGGGTTCCGGGCACCCTTGCCTTTGTGACTCCCGTCAATTCACTGCTTCCTCGCAGTATCGGGGAGTGTTGCCTACTTGTTGTTTCTCCGATGCACGGAGGACAACGAGAGCTGTTCTTAGTGTTCTTGTGTGGAAGATACCACAGCCAATTGCAATGTTCGGGCTAAACGGTAAATGTGCCTGTAAACCGTTATCTTCTGATGAAATAGGGATTCACGCGCAGCAGTTGTCGCTCGTAACTGAGACAACCCGTTGACTCAACATTGTATCAGGGTTGTCTCATTGAGACAAGTATGCCAGCGCCTCGGTCTCCCCAGGGACCGAAGTGCGCCTGCACGCGGACTGTGGCCGCGCCGACCGCCAACACTACGCGTTTCGTTCTCTCAGAGGTTGCCTCAATACAAGTCGCGTGTTATCTTTTAGCGTCCCACCCCACACGCCCACCCAACGTCCCGTGGAGGTCCCCAATGCCTGGAAACTCGATGCCACGCGTCGCAATAGTCCTCGCGATGCTGCTGGTGTGCACTCCCATTTCAACCATTTCGGCAACGGTCGTCGAACCTGGCGAAGGACAAATTGTCGTGGCGTTCAACCCGCAACTAACCGGCGACCCCGCGCAGGATTTCACGCGGGAGGTGGGTCAGGGAGAGGCGTTTACGATTTACGTCATTTCTGGATCGCTTCCCGAAAGGGTTACGGGGTATCGCTTCGGGTTCCAGTTTTCGGAGGCCGCGGCCGTCGTGCTGACGGAGGTGAGAAGCCCCGGCGACGTCGCCGCATGGCAGAACTCCATTGGAAACTTCGTTGCTGCCGAGGTGACCTTTCCGGCGGCGTGTTTTGACATAACATCCGGAATGGTTATCGGCGAGGTGGACCTCGAGTTGACCCGTGAAGCGGGCACAATGACGGTTCGCGTCATGGGTTGGAATGGCCCACTGGAAAAGCCGGACTATAAGACGTGCGGTGGCGTGAGGGTCGACTACGACGATTCCGCCTCGGCGGTTCTCTCGATCACTCCGCCGGCACAGGTGCCGGTCGAGAACGTATCCTGGGGCCTCGTGAAATTCCTATTCAGCAGGAGTTTCGTCCGGTGAGCCAACGTGGACGAGGCAGCTTGAGCGCGCTGTTCGGCTAATCGGGATGCGAGACGTGCTTCGGCTATTCACGAAGCGGCCAGAAATAGTGTAAGCTCCGGACGGTGATCAAACCTCGTTTTCATGTGGTGGTTATTGCGACCGCATTGTTGCTGCTCGGCGCATCCGCCGATCCGTCCTTCATGGATCTCGGCCGCCGGCACTGCGCACTTTTCTTCGGCGGCGAGCTCGACAAGATCTGGCAGAACTTTTCCCCGGAAATGAAAAACGCCCTCGGCAGTGAGAACAACCTCAGGGCGTTTTACGAGCAGACAAGAGAACAGCTCGGCAAGGAGACAGCGACCATTGCCGAGACAGTCGAAGAAGTCGGCGCCTTGAGCGTATACCTGCGCACGGCCCGCTTTGAGAAACTCGACCAGTTGATCCACGTCCAGTGGGCGTTCGACAAGAAAGGCGTCGTGGCCGGGTTTTATATCCGCCCCGTCCAAACGGAAGCGCCCAGCAAATACCTCGATTATGAGACGAGGACGAAGCTCGAGTTGCCGTTCGAGGGGAAATGGTTTGTCGTGTGGGGCGGCCGGACCATCGCGGAGAATTATCACGCGTTCACCGTGGACCAGCGATTCGCCTACGACATCTTGATGATGAAAGACGGCTCGACCCACGCGGGCGACGGCAAACGGAACCAGGACTTCTACTGCTTTGGTGAACGTATTCTTGCGCCCGGCGCAGGCCTGGTGGTCGTGATGGAGAACGGTGTCGAGGACAACATCCCCGGGGTAATGAACCCAAAACAGGCACTGGGAAATCACGTGATCCTCGACCACGGCAGCGGAGAATATTCGTTCCTCGCCCATTTCAAGAAGGGGACCGTCGCCGTGGAGAAGGGCCAGCGTGTCGTGACCGGCGACCTCCTGGGGCTCTGCGGCAATAGCGGGAATTCGAGCGAGCCCCACCTCCATTGCCACCTGCAGAACACTCCTGCCTTTGGGCTGGGCGAGGGACTGCCGGCTCAGTTCCAAGGCTACCTCGCCGACGGCAAGCCCGTTTCGCGGGGCGAGCCGGTGAAGGGGCAGGCGATCCGGCGCGGACAATAGGCGACCGCGGGGTGGAGGATATTCGGATCAGCGGTTTTTCCAGTGTAATGAGTGTTATAGTAAACTTCGTCCGCGAGCGTTCCGCAGGGGCGGATCACGAGCATCGACAAACAGACTCCCAGAGAAGGAAGGTGTGAATGTGCAGTTGCAGCGGAGGCTGGCAGCCGCGGCGCGCAGAATGAGATTGCTGGGTCCGCTGGACTTCGTGCGCTTCCGCAGGGAGCTCTTGCGGACGGAGCGTGGAAACCGGGAGTTTCTCGAGGAGCACCCGGATTTCGTGGCGCCGCCGAAACGCTGGATGTTCGACGCCTTCGGCTCGACACACTACCGCGCGTATTTCGATCAGGGCGCTGCCTACGCGCGGCACCTGGCCGGGATCATCAACAAGTACCATCCCGGAGAGCGCTTGCGGATCTGCGAGTGGGGCTGTGGTCCCGGCAGGTTGCTCAGGCACCTGCCGCAGCTGTTTGAGGGACGGGACGCGCGGTTTACCGGGACGGACTACAACCCCGTCACGATCGAGTGGTGCAGGCGATCCATACCCGGCGTGAATTTTCTTCGGAACGATCTGAACCCGCCGCTACCGGTCGAGGACGCCTCGTTCGACGTCGTCTATGCCATCTCGGTCTTCACGCACCTTTCCGAAGATGCCCACTACCGGTGGGTGAAGGAGATGCGCAGGGCCCTCAAGCCGGGTGGTATCCTCATCGCATCGTTCCATGATTTCGACGACAGACTGCTGCCCGAGCACAAGGCCCTGTACCAGGCGGGCAAGATCGTGGTGAAAGACGGTGTGATGGAGGGCAGCAAGCTATACGTGGCCTACCATCCACCTTCCTTCCTGGAGACGCTCTTCGGCGACTTCGCCACTCTGGAGAGGGAAGCGTTCTTGATTCCCGAGTGTGCGCAAAAGTTCTGGGTCGTACGAAGGCCGTGACGTGTGCTCCGGCGCGGCGCGCGGTAAATCGTTGCATCATGAGCCGCCAGATGTTATCCTTGCCAGGCAAGCAGGTAGCCGCCAGAAGATCGAGAAGTAGGGGACGAGACGGGGGGGCGGCGGCCGAACAGCGGAGGATGAACCGTGCCATCGGTGGTTTGCCAGGGAGCGATGTGCATGTGCCCGATGGGTACCGCCCCGTCGACGCTCAGTGTCACCAGCCAGCAGATCGTCAAGGTCGGGGGCATGCTGGTCGCCACCATTCAGGACTGTGCGACGGGAGCGAACCTGCCGCCCTTCGGTACCTGCAACATTCTCACCGCCGCGGCCTCAGGCGTTCCAACGCCCTGCGCCATGGCGCCCGTCGGCATGTGGACGCCCGGCTCGATCGTCAAGAAGATTAATCACGTTCCCGTTCTCACCCAGCCGAGTATGCTAACGTGCGGTATCGGTGGCGTCATCACCATCACCAATCCCAGCAACGTCATCATGCAGGCGAAGTAGCCTTCCTCGACGCTTCACCGAGACGATCGTGTACGTCCAACGCAACTGGTGCTTCCGTTATCAATCACCGGCAGCTGGGAAAACGTGTGCCGCCAAACCTCTCACTCCGTCGCGTACAGGGCCTTGATGGCTCCCCACGTGGTCTCCTCGACCGGTGACAGGCAGTTGACGTCGCTGAAGTCGTACTGACCGTTGCCATCGTTGTCCAGCCCATCCGAATCGCCGGCAAAGTCCTCGCCACCCGCCGGGTTGCAGGCATCCGTGGGCATAGCCGGATGGAAGGGGCTGCCGTAGTAGGGTGGCTGAATCGTCTCGCTGGCGGGCGTATACTTCGCCGGATCGGCATCCTGGTGGCAGATGGTGCAGGCCGCCACTCCTGCTTGGGTGTGGTGCTGGCGCAATCCGGCGCCGTAGCCGCCCAGGCCCGGGACATCGGGATTCGCAGCGGTGTTGTCCTCCGCCCGCCCGTGGCAGCCCACGCACCCGATAGTCGCGAGGCCGGAGCCACCAACCGACGCATTGAGGAGCACGGGGAACCTGCCGCTTGAGATGTGACAGGTGTTGCAGTCGCCGCCGAGCATGTCGAAGCGATGCAAGTTGTGGAGGTTCCCCCAGTCCTGGCCGTCACCGGGCGAAATGTAGCTGCCCGCGCGAAAGTTTCCGTGGCAGAGGCCGCAGTTCGTAGCATCCCCGCCGTTCTGCGAGAATTGATCGTACGCGTTGGCGGGCCCGGCCCACACAAACAAGCCGGCCACCAAAAGGACGCACACGCCCAGAAGTTCTCTCGAAACCACTTGTTTCATAAGAACTCTCCTTTCATTGCTTATTCGGTCGATCTGGTACGCTCCTCTTGTGAACTTAATTACATTTGCGATTCATGTAAACCGTCAATTACAATTTCTTGGCTATTATCACTTTCGCGGACAGGGACGTTCGCCTTGCGTGAGAGCTTACCATCCGGGCCACAGTCGAAAGGGCGGGGCTAATGTGGATGATGAAACCAGAATTGACAGCACACTGTCGTGTGTTTGACAGCATACTGTCATTGTGGTAGTGTGTTCCCACCATGGCGACGAAACCTCGAATGACAGAAGCGAGAATCCTCTCCGCGCTCGTGGAGGGTGTCTCGGAGCTCGGCGACGTCCTCCGTGGCGCGGCGGAAGTGATCGCGCAACGGGAAGGGCAGACACTCGCGCGCTGGCAGTTGCTGAGTGCGGTTTCCAGTGAGAAGAAAACGGTCTCCGACCTGGCGAGGGAGTTCGGACACCGGCGTCAGAGCGTCCAACGAATCACGGATGTGCTGGTAAGAGACCAGCTTGTCGTGTACCGGGACAATCCGAATCACGAGCGGTCGCCGCTCGTCGGACTCACCGCGCAAGGCAAGAGGCTACTCGGGCGTCTCATCAAACGGCAGCGTGAATTCCACCGTGTACTGTCCAGAAAGACCACCAAGCCGAAACTGGCAGCGCTGCGCAGGGGTGTGGACGAACTGCGCGAGATCGTGACGGGCATCGATTGGAAGAAAGCCCGGCCAAAGAAGTAGCGCTCACACGCAACGCCGGAACCCGACAGTGCTGACAATCTGCCCAACCGCCGACTACGAAATCTACCTTGGCAAGAACCACCTGCCCGTGGAAGAGGTTCTCTTCGAACCCACCCGGAAACTGCTGGAGGTATGGGCCGAGTTCGACATCGAGGCCACGCTCTTTCCGGATATCTGTTCGGTGTGGCGGCACCGCGAGCTGAGTGTACCCGGCTACGCCGATGTGTTCGAGGCCCAGATCAAACAAGCGGCGGCCGCCGGACACGACGTCCAGCTGCACCTTCACCCCGAATGGAGATTAGCGGAGTACGAGGACGAGTCCTGGCGCTTCAAACCGCAGACGCACGCGCTGCACGATCTCGGTTTTACCGAGAATGACCCGGCAGGCGCCCGCGCGCTCATCCGCCGGGGCAAGGCGTACCTCGAAGATCTTCTGAGCGGAGACAATCCGGAGTACCGCTGCGTTGCGTTTCGTGCCGGCGGGTGGCTGCTTCAACCCGAAGCCGAGCTCGTGGCGGCGCTTCTCGCTGAGGGCATCCGGGCCGACACCACGGTCACGCCGGGGCTGCGGATGCTTCGCACCGACTACACCGTGGATTTCAGAGAGGTGCCGGATAAACCGACCTGGTTTGTGCACCCGCAAACCGGTATTAGAGAGGATACTGGGAGCAAAGACGATCTGCTGGTGATCTCGATCGCGTCCTACCGCGGTAGTTTCTCCCAGTGGCACCACGCCATTAACCAGCTGCGCCTCCAGCGGCGCGCGAAAACCATCCCGCAAGAGATCCGCGGATATCCCGTCACCAAGATCGGTCCGCCCCCGGGCCTGTTCACCAGGATCAAGAACAAGTTTACGAAGCTGTCGGTTCCACGCATGCTGGACATGGCGGACACGCACGAATCAATGCTCACGACTCTCGCGTCCTACCTGCGACGATACGATTGCCGCAACCAGGACTTTACCGTCTGCATGAGTGGGCACCCGAAAGACACCTACGATTATCACCTGGTGGAGTTGAGGAAATTTTTCGAGGTGGCCAGGACCCGGTACGAAGGGGTCGTCAGTTTTCAGCCGGTATCCGCGTGTGTAGACCGCTTGTCTGCATAGCTCGCGCTCGTCTTGTTGGTGGATCACTCCTCCGCTGCGTGTGGTAGCTTCGGACACCCGTAGCGAGCGTTCCACGAGGTTTGCTCAGTCCAGGTTGGGTGTCTTGTAGATGGTAATTCCCCGCGAGTACAGCTTGTCGAGACACTGCATCACATCCGCCGCGCGGATCCACCACGACGGAGCACTGCCGTTACCCACCTTGCCCACGTGCGCCACGCCCTCCGAGTGATAGTACGACGAGAAATAGGACTCAATGGCGGGCACCTTGTCTATTCTCTGTTGGTGGAATACGGGATCGTGACAGCGGACCTTCACTTCCCGGATGTTGTCTCCCACCTTTATCTTCGCGGGAAACGCATGCGGCAGGTATACCCCCGGGAACTTCTCCGGATTGAACTCTTCGAAGACGTGATAAAAAGTGATCGGGCTGAAGTTCACTCCCAGTCCCACGACCTTGCCGCCGTGCCGCAGGATTTTGTCGAACGGGGTCCCCTTGCCGAAGTTCATTCCCTCCTCCAGGTGGGTTTCCGTGAGTTCCCGCGCCAGGGGACCGAGCGCGGCGACCGAATGGGTCGGGTGCTCGCTACGCCGTACGCCGGGCCTCGCGCGAAAACAATTCGTTATCTTGCCAACCGTTGAGGGGGAGGATTCCGGGTCGAAGACGTGGTCACGCGCCTCGAGCGTTTCTTTCATGCCACGCACCAGTGTGAAGGTCGGAAAGACGAGCGTTCCCTCCGGGCCCACCGTGTCGAGCAGGGCGTCGATGACGGTATCGGCGCCGCCGTCCACAAAACCCAGCGCACGTAGCGAGCTGTGGACGTAGAGCAGATCCCCGGTCTCCAGCCCCAGGGCGGTCAGGTCGCGCACGAGTTGGGATTTGGCGACCGACGGGTTACGCGCCCGCATTCGCCGCAGTTCCAATCGCCGTGCGACTTTGCGGACCCCGCGCCGGATGCCTTTGGGAATGATTCGCTTGATCGTCGATTTCACTCGCGTTTCCTCCGGGACGTGCAGCCCGGCGTGTTCAACGGCGTCGTGCCCCGCGTGGGTCGTGCGAGGCCCGGCCCGCAGCGGCCCGAACCCGTCCCCCTGCAAGGTAAGCTCGCCGTTTTCTCCTTTCAAGGGCTTTTTCGCGAGCGAGTTAGGAGATTGCCGGCGAGTCATGTGTCCTGGGCGTTGAACCCGGCGGGCAAAGCGTCTGACCGTCGCACGTATGGGAGAGGTAAACGAGTTGAGCACTGGCACGAAGGACTATATACTGGGCGTCGTACGAGAGGTCATGCCGTCGCCCCAGCTCCCGCATGCCTGTATTGCCGCACCGCGAATGCGAGGTGCCGCCGCCCGCGCGCCCGAAGACCGGCGCCGCGAATGGAGGATACACACCGCCCGTGGATGGATCACGTCCGCGCCGTGGAGCGGTGTCAACTTGTCAAGAAAGTGAGTTACCCATGACGATCAACAAGAAGCAGCTCGAAATGTGCGAATCCAGTCGCTGGGATTTCTCGGACCTCAAGGCCCTGTTTCTCAACTGCACCCTCAAGCGAACGCCGGAGCTGTCGCATACCGAGGGGCTCATCGGCATTTCAAGAGCGATCATGGAAAAGAACGGTATGCAGGTCGAAGTGCTGCGTCCCGTCGATTACGACATCGCTTACGGTGTATATGCCGACATGACCGATCGCGGTTGGGAGGTCGACCAGTGGCCCGAAATCTACCAAAAGGTCGGGGCGGCGAACATCCTGGTCATCACCTCGCCCATCTGGCTGGGTGAGAAGTCATCGGTGTGCACCAAGGTCATCGAACGGCTCTACTCGAGCTCCGGGGATCTCAACGAGGAAGGCCAGTACGCGTACTACGGCAGGGTGGGAGGCTGCCTCATTACCGGCAACGAAGACGGGGTCAAGCACTGTGCAATGAATATCCTCTATTCGTTACAACACCTCGGCTACGTCATTCCGCCCCAGGCCGATGCCGGGTGGATCGGCGAAGCGGGCCCCGGGCCGTCGTACCTCGATCCCGGCTCGGGCGGGCCGGAAAACGAGTTCACCAATCGCAACACCACCTTCATGACCTGGAACCTCTTGCACCTTGCGCGCATGATCAAGGACGCGGGCGGCATTCCCGCCCACGGAAACCAGCGCTCGAAGTGGGAGGCCGGCTGCCGTTTCGATCACCCGAATCCCGAGCACCGATGACAATCGGCTGAGCCCGGTGTTCGAGCGATAGGCGGCGATCGCCGCTGCGGCAGCACGAGTAGATGGGCTTGACGCATGTCTCCGCCAGAGCCCGGGATTGTCGCCACGGTTTGACTGGCAGGCACTGGCAGGCGCCGTGCAATGAAGCCCATTGGCAAATCCCGGACGAGATGGCACAATGTGACAATGGCGTTCGACTATTCCCCAAAATTCGAGACGTTCAAGGACCGCACATTATATGAGAGGCTGGACGGCGAGGAGCGAGAGGTTATCCGTACCCTCGCGTTTGCGTACCGCTTTACATTTCAGGAGTTCCGTCAGGTGGCGGAGGTTGCCCGCGACCTGTCGCTTTGGGGGCAGGGGGGGCTGGCAAAGTGGTATGAAGCGCGCGGCGCACGCGCGGAGGCCCGTGGCCGCGAGGGCGGCGGCAGGGGTGCCGCGACGAAGAAACGATTACTTCGGGACCTGCAGTCCCATCTCGCCGAGCTGAGGCGCCGTCCGGTCGGTTATTCGCTGGAGGGGGCTACGACGCCCGTGCAGAGAGCGCACAAGCCGATTGTCACCGAAAGATCGGACAAGAAGATATTCGGCATGTGTCCGGTGGCCTCCGAGAAGACGGTGTGCTGCAACCTGCACACCATCGACGCGGTAGAGAACTGTGTGTTTGGTTGCAGCTACTGCAGCGTGCAGACCTTTTACCGCGACAACATCGTCTTCGACGCGGATTTCGCGCGAAAACTCGACGAGTTGCTGATCGAGCCCGGCCGCTTCTATCATATCGGTACCGGCCAGGCATCCGATGCACTGGCCTGGGGCAACCGCGGCGGTATCCTCGATGCACTGTGCCGGTTTGCGGCGCAGCACCCCGATGTGCTGCTGGAGTTCAAGACCAAGTCCGACAACGTGCGCTACTTCATCGATAACGAGGCACCGCCGAACGTCGTGTGCAGCTGGTCGCTCAACACACCGGTGGTCATCGCGAACGAGGAGCATTTCACCGCCGACCTCGATCGCCGCATCGGAGCGGCGCGCGCGGTGGCCGATCGTGGGATGAAAGTCGCATTTCACTTTCATCCCATGGTCGACTACAAGGGATGGGACAGGGAGTATCCGCAGGTGGCGTCCATGTTGATGGACAGCTTCAGACCCGAAGAGGTCGCGTTCGTGTCTTTCGGATCGATCACCCTCATCAAGCCGGTCATCCACAAGGTGCGGCAGCTCGGTAACCCCACGCGTATCCTGCAGGCCGACCTCGTCCCCGATCCGCACGGCAAGTTGACTTACCCGGATGCGGTCAAGATCCGCCTGTTCAGGACCATGCGCGAGGCGTTCGCCGGTTGGCACGACCAGGTCTTCATGTACCTGTGCATGGAGAAGGCGAGCATCTGGCGGGAGTCTTTCGGGTACGTCTATGATAGCAACTCGCAGTTCGAAAGCGATTTCGGACGCCGAACGATGGCGAAGCTATCCGCGTGAAAACCAGACTTCGTTCCTTCGCTCCCGCGGTTCCATATGTGGCCATCTTCGTCGGCCTCTACCTGGTGCAAAACGCGTGGGTCGCGATCCTGCTCTACCACGGCACGATGGCAGCGATCCTCGTGGCGGACACCCCCTCCGGCCTGGGGCGCGCTGTCCGTTCTGGCTGGAACGCGAGGGCGGCGGTGGCTGGCGTTACCGCCTGTGTGGGCAGCGGCATTCTCATTTACGTACTGTGGCCGTACATACGCCTCGAAGGCTCCACGATGCAGGAGACGCTGTCGCGTCTCGGACTCGAGGGTACATCCTGGCTGGTTTTCGGGGTGTACTTTGTCACCCTGCATCCGCTGTTCGAAGAACTCGGCTGGCGTTGCTACCTCGTGCCCGCAGCAAGACGCCCGCACTGGACCGATGCGGCGTTCGCCGGCTATCACGTCCTGGTCCTCGCGCTGTTCGTCACGCCGCCATGGGTCGTGGTGGCGGTCGCCGTCCTGGCGCTGGCCTCGTGGGGGTGGCGCTGGGTCGTCCGCCGGCAGGCGGGGCTCGGGGTGGTACTCGTCTCGCATTCGGCGGCCGACCTCAGCATTTTCCTGGCCGCGACGATTATTGCCGCGCGTTGAGAGGCGCCAACCGTCAAGTACCATCAAATACCCATTGAATAGGGTCTCCGACCCGGGGTAATTAGATAAAGACGGTCTTTACCAAAAGGATTCGAAATGAGCACCCGCAACTTCACACCCAACCCCCGGTACCTGAGCAAGCTGATGCTGAACGTCACCCTGGTCGCCGTGGCGATCGGAGCGTGCGTCCTGCTGACCGCGTGGCCGATCCGCCACGATGACGGCGTGCGCCCGGCCGAGATTTTCACGGCCTGGGGTTTGGGAATCGCTTTTGTGTACTGGATGATCGCGATGGCGCTGTGTGGACCGTATTACCGCAGCTTGCACTACGAGGTCAAAGAGGACGAAGTCATCGTCCATGTCGGTATCTGGGTCAAGTCGGTGAAGCACGTTCCGTTCCGCACCGTCACCAACATTGCGACCAAGCGTGACATCTTCGACCGGTGGTTTTTCAACATCGGCACGTTGAACATCCAGACCGCGGGCATGAGCGGTGCAAAGGGCGCTGAAGAAAGGCTCGTTGGATTGCCCAACGTCCAGGAAGTCTACGAAATGGTGGGCAGCGAGCTGCGCCGGTTCCGGGGCGGCATGTCGCCGACGGCCGCCGAAGTCGAGAGCGACACCGCCGCCGCTTCTGCGAAAACACTCGGTGCCATGCTCGGCGAGCTGCAGGCGATCCGCCGCGCGCTGGAGAAAACGTAACCACGGGCGGCGGTACAACTCCCGCCGCCGCGCATCGAACCATGCCGAGCAACGATCACGTTCCCTGGCGAACAGTCGCCTTTCCCGTCGAACACGGCGGGTGGGGGTTCTTGTTCGAGCCCATTCTCCTGGGGATGCTGTTGGCGCCCACAGCCGCCGGCCTCGGGCTGTCGGTCATGATCGTGGCGTCCTTTCTTCTGAGACACCCCGTCAAACTCTTCTGGCGACACCGCAGGCGACTCGCGGAATCACCACGCGGCCGCGCGGCCTGGAAGATATCACTCGTGTACGCGCTGTTTGCGCTGGGTGGTCTTGCGCTGGCGGTGGCGGCCGCCGGGCCCACCCCGCTGCTGCCGTTGCTCGTGATGGCGCCGCTGGTTCTCGTCTACTTGTTTTACGACAGCACCAAACAGGCGCGGCGCCTCCTGCCCGAGCTGGCCGGCCCGCTGGGACTCGCCGCTATCGCCCCCGCCGTCGCGGTCGCCGCGGGATGGTCCTGGCTGAGTGCGTCCGCGTTGTGGATCATCCTCACGGCGCGCACCATCCCGTCGATATTCTACGTGCGCGCGCGCTTGCGACTCGAGCGCGGCAAGCCGACCCGTGCCGCCCCGGTTATCATCAACCATGTCATCTTCACGGCGGTCGTCGCGCTCCTCGCCTGGCGCGGGTTGGCGCCGAGCCTGGCCGTGGTGGCGGTCGGCGTCCTGTTCGCCCGGGCGGCTCTTGGCCTGTCTCCGCTCCGCCGCTCGGCGAAGGCGACACGCATCGGGTTTTCCGAGCTCGGCTACGGCCTCTTTTACGTTGCGATGACCGTGGTGGGTTTCTGGGTGGAGTGGTAGCCCACCGAGCCACGACACTGGCTGATCGCGATGGCGCTCTGCGTAATCGATCTGTGAAATCAATCACATACTATTAATTTAACGGTTCGATCGCCGACCTTAACCCCGCACCATGTACTATTTTCGCACGCGGCCGTACAACGCAATGGGCCCGTGTACTACGTTTATCTCCAGACCGGATGGTGGGAGTATTTCTGCCCATCTTCCTGCTACTGGACCAAACACATGACAGCGGTCGTGTGCTGTGATTGCAGCGGCACATGCTACAAATGGAGCTGGTTCCAGGTGACCAACCACAACAGCGGGACCTTCACTGTCAAGGCCAGCCAGTTCCTGCCACCGGGAAACTGGTGCCAGAGCGCTTACTGCGGCTCCGCGTCATCCCCGGGGGGAGTGGAAGAGCGTGGCACCACAGTACTCGATGCCGCCTCGCGGTGATAAAGCCCGGAGAGAGCTCACGGCGAAGTACGCTCCGGTGGTCCCGCAAAACCACGCGATCGCGTTGACCTCCGTCCGGGTTTAGGCTAGCCTGTCCCGTATGGCCAAACCCCGTGTCTCCGCCGGAGGCGGCCTCGCCGCTCTTGTCTATGCGTTTCGCATGGGCCGACAGGCGGGAGGCCTTCTCCGTCTCTACCGTCGCATGCGATCGCGTAACACCTGCAAGACCTGTGCGCTCGGCATGGGCGGACAGCGGGGCGGCATGGTCAACGAGGCGGGACACTTTCCCGAAGTGTGCAAGAAGTCCCTGCAGGCGCAGGCCGCCGACATGAGCGGTTCGATCTCCGAACCGCTTCTGCGCGATTATCCGATCGCCCGTCTCAGAACGTCGACCCCCGCTCAGCTCGAGCGTCTTGGCCGCATCACCTTTCCCATGGTGGTCGAAGAAAACGACACGCACCTGCGCCGCATTTCCTGGGAAGAGGCGCTCAATCGTACGGCGAGGGCGTTTCAGTACGCTGGCCCGGTCGAGACCTTTTTCTACGCATCGGGGCGGGCGAGCAACGAGGCGGCGTTTCTCATGCAGGTGGTCGCCCGCGCCTTCGGCACCCAGAACATCAACAACTGCTCGTTTTACTGCCACTCCGCGTCCGGGGTAGCGCTGTCGCGGGTCTACGGCTCCGGGACGGCGTCGGTGACGCTGGATGATCTCGACAAGACCGACCTGGTGGTCATCGCCGGTGCCAATCCGGCCAGCAATCATCCCCGGCTCATCACGCAGCTGGTGCGGCTCCGCCGCCGGGGCGGCCGGGTCATCGTCATCAACCCCCTGCGTGAGCTGGGCCTGGTTCGCTTCCGCGTACCGTCCGACTGGCGAAGCTTCATATTCGGCTCGAACATTTCCGACCTTTACCTGCAGCCCCACATCGGCGGCGACGTGGCACTATTCAAAGCCATGCTTAAAGGGGTGCTCGAAGCTGGTGGTGTAACAAGCGAATATATAGATAATTACACTGATGGATGGGAACAAGTGAAGAACGATGTCAGCGCGGCTTCCTGGGACGATCTCGTCGCTGCAAGCGGGGTGTCCCGGGCGGCGATCACGCAGGCCGTGGACATGCTGCTCACCGCGAAGCGTGGGATTTTCTGCTGGGCGATGGGACTGACACACCACGTCAACGGGGTCGATAATGTCCTCTCGCTCAGCAACCTGGCGTTGGCCCGCGGCTGGCTCGGGAGTCCCGGGTGCGGGCTGCTGCCGATCCGCGGTCACTCGAACGTTCAGGGAATCGGCTCGATGGGGATGACGCCGTCACTCAAGAAGGCGTTTGCGGAAAGGATGCAGGCGGTGTACGGTATCCCGCCCCCCGGTAAGCCCGGCATGGACACCTATCGGTCGATGCAGGCGGCGGCGGACGGGCGGGTGCGCGCCGCTTTCTTTCTCGGTGGCAACCTGTTCGCCAGCAACCCCGACCGCAAGTGGGCGTCCGAGGCGCTGCGCAACATACGGACGACGGTTTACGTGTCCACCAAGCTCAACGAGGGGCACATCCACGGCCGCGGCAAGACCTCACTCATTCTGCCCGCGCTCGCTCGCGACGAGGAGTTGCAGACGACTACCCAGGAATCGATGTTCAACTTCGTACGCCTTTCCGATGGCGGATTGCCTTCGGTGGAGGGTGAGATGCGGTCCGAAGTCGACATCATCGCGTCGCTGGCCGAACGCATTCTCCCCCGGGACCGGTTCGACTGGTCGGCGATGCGTTCCCACCGGCAGCTCCGCGAAGCGATGGCGCGCGTGGTTCCCGGCTACGAGGCGATCGGCGAGATGGACCGCACACAGGAGGAGTTTCAGATCGACGGAAGAACCTTTCACGAACCGCAGTTTGCCACACCAAGCGGCAAGGCGCAGTTCCACGTGACGCCGCTCCCCGCTTTCGCGCAGGAGTTGTCGCCGCATGGCCCAGGGGCCGGTGGCGATGAGCCGGCGTTTCGCCTGATGACGGTACGCTCCGAAGGGCAGTTCAACACCGTGGTCTACGAGGAAGCGGACATCTACCGCGGCAACCGGCGCCGCGACGTGGTCATGATGGCGCGGGAGGATGCTGAGCGCCTCGGTCTGGCGGAGGGCGACCGCGTGACCGTGTCGAACGACACGGGGCGCCTGGAGGTTTCCGTTGCGATCGTGGACATCCGTCCCGGCAATCTGGCCATGTACTACCCGGAGGCGAACGAACTCGTGCCCCGCCGCCTCGACGAGGCCTCAGGAACGCCCGCGTTCAAATCGGTGGTGGTGCGTGTACAGCCGCCCGCGAGGTGAGTCATGATTCTTGTCAACTCCCCGCGAATCGGCGCACCGTTTCTTGACGGGTCCTGCTTTGCCCGCTACAGTTAGTCGCGGAAATCGATGATTGCGTCAAAGGCGTACGTTTGCCGTTGTGCAAGAAAGGAGAGGCGGGCATGAAACCGCTGTCGAGGAGAGATTTCATCAGACAGTGTGCGTGTACGCTCCTCGTGTCGGGGAGCGGCATCTATCTCAATCCCTTCGAAAGTTTCGCCGGTAACCCGGAGACGGACCTCGTATGGGACAAGGCGCCCTGCCGGTTTTGCGGAACGGGTTGCTCGGTGATGGTCGGCGTGAGCGGCGGCAAGATAATGGCGGTCAAAGGCGATCCCGAATCTTCCGTGAACCAGGGGACGCTGTGTGTCAAAGGCTACGCGCTGCCGTTCATCCAGTACGGCACGGACCGGCTGACCGTGCCGCTGATTCGGATGCGAAACGGCCGCTACGACAAACGCGGCAAGCTCGAGAAAGCCTCGTGGGACGACGCGCTGGACCTGATGGCGACCATGGCGAAGCGGGCGATCGAGGAAAAAGGCCCGGCGGCGGTATCGATGTTCGGTTCCGGGCAGTGGACGATATGGGAAGGATACGCGGCGGCGAAGTTGTGGAAGGGAGGACTGCGGTCGAATAGCCT
Source organism: Candidatus Krumholzibacteriia bacterium (assembly GCA_036478295.1). Taxonomy (GTDB): domain Bacteria; phylum Krumholzibacteriota; class Krumholzibacteriia; order WVZY01; family WVZY01; genus JAZGDW01. The sequence goes on along the minus strand of JAZGDW010000214.1, from coordinate 25,750 downwards.
CGAGGTCAACGCTCGCCATTGCATGGCGAGCGCGGTGGCGGGCTTCATGACCACGTTCGGCATGGACGAGCCCATGGGGACGTACGAGGACTTCGACCATTGCGATGCCTTTATACTATGGGGGGCCAACACCGCGGAAATGCATCCCATCCTGCATTCCAAAATGACCAACCGGCTTCTCGCCAGCACGGGCGCACGGCTCGTCAACCTGACGACGATGTCTACCCGCTCGTCGGAGGTGGCGGAGAAAGAAATCATCTTCAAACCGCAGTCGGACCTGGCCATCGCCAACGGTATCGCCAACCTGCTCATCCAGAAGGGACAGATCAACGAGAAGTTCCTGAGCAAACATGCGCTCTTCAAGAAGGGCAGGGAGAACATCGGCTACGGCCTCGAAGACAAGTCCGTGTTCAAGGAAAAGGCGGAGGTCATCGAGTTCGACGCGTTCAAGGAATCCGTTGCGCATTACACGCCGGAGCGCGTGGCGGAAATCAGCGGCGTGTCGCCGGCGGACCTGGAATACCTGGCCGGGATCTACGGCGACCCCAATATCAAAGTGATGTCGTTCTGGACCATGGGGGTCAACCAGCACACGCGCGGCACGTGGATGAACAACCTCATCAACAACCTGCACCTGCTGACCGGCAAGATCAGCGAACCCGGCAACCATCCGTATTCACTGACCGGCCAGCCGAGTGCGTGCGGCACCTGCCGCGAGGTCGGCACGTTTACCCACCGCCTGCCCGCCGATATGGTGGTGGGGAACTCGAAGCACCGGGAGGTGGCGGAGAAGATATGGGGTTTGCCGGCCGGAACCATTCCGGACAAACCAACCTATCACGCGGTGGAGATGGTGCGTGCCCTGGATCGGGGAGACGTGAAGTTCTTCTGGTCGACGACGGCCAATCCGTTCCAGGATTACGCGAACCTCAACCGCTACCGCGACGGCGCGCTCAAGGAGGGACGCTTCGTCGTTGTGTCGGACGTCTACCCCACGCGGTCCACCGAGGTGGCCGACATCGTGCTGCCCACCGCCATGTGGGTGGAGAAGGAAGGCTCGTTCGGCAACGCGGAACGCCGCACGCACTTCTGGAAACAGATGGTCGATGCGCCGGGTGAGTCCAGGTCCGATCTGTGGCAGATCATCGAGTTCGCCAAGCGCATGGGCCACGGCAAGCTCTTCGAGTACCCCGCGACCGATTACGCGATTCCCGCCGGCCACAAGGCATCGGATGCCAGTGTCACGGCGGGCTTCTATATGGAGAAGGCCTTGTGGGAGGAGTATCGCAAGTTTGGCCTCGGTCACGCGCACGACCTCACGCCTTTCGACCGCTATCACGAAACGCGGGGTTTGAGGTGGCCCGTCGTTGATGGCAAGGAGACGCTCATCCGCTACCGCGAAGGGTACGACCCGTATGTGGAGAAGGGCCGCGGATTCCAGTTTTACGGCAACAAGAAACAGGACGACAGGGCGACGATCTGGTTTCGGCCGTACGAGGATCCCCCCGAGATGCCGGACGCGAAATATCCCTTGTGGCTGTGCACGGGCCGGGTAATGGAGCACTGGCATTCCGGTACCATGACGCGCAGGGTGAAAAACCTCGCGCGGGCGTATCCTCACGCCACGGCCACCCTGCACCCCGATGATGCGGCGCGGCTGGGTTTCAAGAACGGTGACAAGGTGCGGATCGCATCGAGACGAGGTCACGTCGATCTGCATGTCGAAATCGGCGGACGGGTCACCCCGCAGAAGGGCATGGTCTACGTCCCCTGGTTCGACGAGGACGTGATGATAAACAACGTCACACTGGATGCGTTCTGCCCGATATCCAAGCAGACCGACTACAAGAAATGCGCAGTGAGCATCGCGAGGGTTGCATAAGGAGGCATGTTATGAAGCGTCACAAATGGATGGTAGCCATCGTCATGCTGAGCCTCCTTGTCGTGTTCGCCTGCCAGTCCGGACCCGGTACCAACTATGGTGCGGCCGGCCTGGCGACGGGACAGCCGGGCATGAACACCTACCCCTCGGCGGATCCCGGCGAGACGAGCGTGCTGCCACGCGCCTACGCGGGTGCGCCGCCCGTGGTCCCGCACAGTGTTGTGGGACTGGTGATCGATCGTACGACCAACGACTGCCTCGATTGCCACCTCGAGGGTGACGAAGTGGCGGAAGGACACGTCGCAACCGCCGTGCCGCCGTCGCACTTCGTCAACGAGCACACCGGTGCCAGGACGAGTGACGGAGTGACCGGGGTTCGTTACAACTGCCTGCAGTGTCATGTGCCGCAGGCCGAGGTGGCCGGGGTGCCCACGGGCAAGAAGTAAGCGCGGCGTTTACGGTAGCGCCCGGCGAAAGGAAGTGCGAAACCGGATGACCGGCCAGGGTCACGATAGCAGCGCGCGGATCCCCGTGTATATCCTCGCCGGCGGCAAGAGCCGCCGCTTCGGCAGCGACAAGGCGCGCGCGCCGATCGAGGGAACACCCGCCGTCGTTCGCCTGGCCGATGCGCTCGCGGGCGTCGCCGAGAGCGTGACCGTTGTCGCGGATCGCGACGGGCGGTACTCGGACCTGGGCTTGAAAACCGTCGGTGATATCGTGCCCGAAAAGGGCCCCATCGGCGGGTTGTTGACGGCCGTCGACGACAACGGCCCGGACGGCTGGGTATTCGTCACCGCGTGCGACTGCATTGGGATCCGGCCCGAGTGGATCCACACGCTGCTCGCAGAACGCTCCGGGGCGCCGCCCGGCGCGAAGGCCGTCGTCTTCCGCACGGAGAAAGGTTTCGAGCCGCTCTTCGGCGTTTACCACGGCTCGCTTCGGTCCGTCTTATCCACCGAGATCGATAACGACCGACTCAAGATGCAGGATTTCCTCGACAAGATCGAGACCGTCGCCATCGCTCCCCCGGACGGCTGGGAGGATGTGGTGAACCGCAACCGGCCCGTCGATTGACAGCGGTGCCGGCAGTAACGTGTTTTTGTGGTTTAGTAGTTTAACCGAGCCGCTGGGCGCGGCCGCGAGCAAGGAGGTTCGTGTATGTTCAAGACGAAAGCGCTGGTTGTGTTGGCCATCATGGCGTGCTGGATGGTGGCGGGCGCGGATGTGGTACTGCCCCTGATTTCCCCTCAGGGTGAAGCGGACACCTCCGTGGCGGCGGCGCCGGCGGCGCCGGCCGGTAGCCTCAAGCGGGCCGTTTTCACGAGCGGCGTGATCGATCGCGAGCCGGTGGACGAAATCGATTCGCTGGCCACCGACTCGACCCGCGTGTTCTTTTTTACCGAGATCATGGGCATGGAAGGAAGAACTGTCACGCACCGGTGGATGTACGGGGGAGAGAACAAGGCCGAGGTTCCCTTTGCCGTCGGCGGTCCGCGCTGGCGCGTACACTCGAGCAAGAACCTGGTGCCCGAGTGGACGGGAAAATGGACGGTCGATGTGCTCGACGACGCGGGCAACATGATGGGTCAGGAGGGGTTCGTCTACTACGCGCGCGAGTAACCGGTGACGGCAGGACAGAAAAAACCGAAACGACGACTGGCGTGTTTTTGTGCGGTTCTTGACATGGGGCGATACATCCTCCCGGGCCGAGCCGTCAGATCCACGCCCACAAACCTTTGTGATCGGTTCCTCGCTCCAGGGTGTGGCAATCAAAGGGAAGCGGTGCGGGAGGACCAAATCGGGTATACTTGCCCGAGTCGGGTGGGGTGGTCTCTTGGGGGAGGGTTTTGTCTGAGGAATGTAGGCCAGGAGGAATCCCATGGAATTATTCTACTGGGCGCTGGTGGGCGGGCTGGTCGGCACCGTCATGATGGACGTCGTCGGGGGGATTGCCGGCAAGCTGAAGATTACCTGGGGTGGCTGAGGAGGAAGCGCGGCCGTCGGGCGATGGCTTTTGGGCTTCCTCCATGGACAATTTGTACACGAGAACATAAAAGAATCCGCCACCGTCAAGAATGAGAAGGCCGTTGGATGGGCCTTTCACTACGTCACCGGTGGTGTGGTGGCGCTTACCTATCCCGCCATTTTCCTCGGTTTCAATATTGCAATGCCAGGCAATAACCTGATTCCCGGCCTCATCTGGGGACTCGTGACTGGCCTCTTACCGTGGCTCATTCTCTTTCCCGGTTTTGGGTGGGGTCCTTTTGGTGCCAGGTCGCTCGGAAACGTGAGGCCTCTGCTCTCTCCAGCGGTCGAGCATTCCATCTATGGGCTTGGATTGGGAATAGTATTGAATGTGACCTCGCAACTCTGGCAAGTGACTTGAGTCTGGCACGCGACTTGAGTCTGGCACGCGACTTGAGCTGAGGCGAACTCACGAGCCGGTCCGTCTCGGGATTGTCAGTGCCCTGTCCGTTCACAAGTCACTAACCTTCAATGAGCTCAAAAGAATGTTAAAAATCACCGATGGAAACCCCAGCGTGCACGCGGGGTTTGTGGAATGACACTGCTGGGCCGGGGTCTGCGACTTTCCGGGGCTTCTATTGCGGTCAACGTCGTCCTGGCGGTGACCAAGATTACGACCGGGGTCATCGGGAATTCCTACGCCCTCATCGCCGACGGGATCGAATCAACGATCGACATCGTCTCTTCGCTCATCGTGTGGAGCGGCCTGCGCATTGCAGCGATACCGCCGGACCGCACGCATCCATACGGACACGGCAAGGCGGAGTCCTTTGCGGCGGTCCTTGTGGCCCTGTCGTTGCTCGTCGCGGGACTCATTATTGCCGTGCAGAGTGTGCGGGAAATCTTTATGCCCCACCACGCCCCCGCCTGGTACACGCTGCTCGTTCTCGTGGCCGTGGTCGTTATCAAGGAGACCATGTACCGGGTTCTCTCCAAAGCCGGGGACGCGCTCGGCAGCCACTCTCTCAAAGTCGACAGCTGGCATCACCGCTCCGATGCCATCACGTCGTCGGTCGCCTTCGTCGGCATTTCCATCGCATTGATCGGTGGCAGGGGGTACGAGACCGCCGATGACTGGGCGGCGCTCGTCGCCTGCGTGGTCATCTTCTACAACGGCATCCGCCTGTTGCGGCCGGCGGTCGATGAGGTGATGGACGCCGCCGTTCCGTCGGGCGTCGAGAGCGAGGTCCGAAGCATTGCCGGAGCGGTCGACGGCGTGGTCGCCATCGAGAAATGTCGTATCCGCAAGAGCGGACTGGGCCTGCTGATGGATATTCACGTCATCGTGGACGGTGCGATTACCGTGCGTCGTGGACACGAGATAGCGCACGATGTGGCCGATCGGTTATCCGAGTCTCACCTGAAGATCGTCGACGTCGTCGTGCACACGGAGCCCGATAAGTTGTAGATCGAAGATTATCGACGTGTGTGGGTCTAGAAAGCGGGGTAAAGCAACACCCCCCGGCCTGGCAGGGGTCCAGGCCAGAGGGGTGTCTTGATCTCTACTGGGACACGACCGGCTCGACCTCGGTGCGAATCCGCACCCGGAAATCGGAGCCCGCGAGTCCGCCGCTCGCCGCCTGCCGGTTGGCTCGCTTCACCCGGAAACGCTGGTCGGTGCGGGGCGGGTTGCCGGAAGCCGGCACGGTCGAGAAACCGGTGTCAGACATGACCCAGTTGCCCGTGTAGTCCCTCGTTTCCACACGTGATTCCTGTGCGGCTGTCGAACGGGACCAGCGAACATCGATCGGCTGGTCCATGGCGATCGCCGACTGCGCTGTGGGAAACGTAATCGTGTGAATCTCGGGGCCAATCACGGTGACTCCAGTTACGTTGTCCGGTCCACGCACGACGCTCACCGAGTACACGCCCGGTTGGTAGGTCTGTGTCTGGGCGTTGTAGGTTCCGGCGGTGCCTGCCTCTATCAATGTGACGGTGCCGTAGGGCGTCTGCACGGCAACGGTCGCGCCCGTAACGGGTACGCCCAGCGTATCACTAACGGTAACGCTAAAATCGGTGATGAAAGTGCCGCCTGGGCCGTCGTCGGCCCCCAGGGCGTCCGCATCCACCTGGAGCGTCATCGACCCGGTGCCCCCTGGATTGGTGATAATCGGCTGGGTCGGAGTATCGGAACTGCTGCAGGCTGCCAGCAACAGCGCAATGCAGACCACTGCAAAACGCGATAATAGAGTGGCAATCTTCGGCTGGGTCATAATTTCCTCCATGATAAGGCGGGATTTCCTTGCCAGGTGAGCCACTCAGAAATAGCCAGTTAACACGTTTCGTCCGTGGCAGCCCCCTGGCAACACTGCGGGGCAGGCTGTGGCACTCACGGTCTTGGGGCATTAAAAGCAACTAGCAAGCCAACAAGGTCCGCGCTTTGGACTTGTGTGGCCGGATGACAAGGCGGTCAGCTTCCCGGCTCGCCTTCCTCGATAACATGGACGGTCTCGAAACGCTCGCAAAAGTCGTGCGCCTTCTCGACCGGGAACGGGAACGCCATGCCAATACGCAAATACGTCGCATCGGGCAAGACTTCGCGGGCGTACTGGTAGGCCACTCCACTCGCGATGACGGCGGTATGCGCTTCTCCCTCTTCGACGCGGTTGAACTCGAAGGACTCGCTGAATCCCTGCAACCGCTTTACTCGAGCTTCGACCGTCGGCCGCCGCTTGCGGGCGAACGGTGGCACGAGAAAGCGGGGGATATCGGTCTCGTAACGCAACGGCGGCCCCACGCTTCGCGCACCGAGCTGGACCACGCCCTTGGTGTGTGAAATCCGGGTGGTCGTGCGGAGCAGCACGGGTGTCTCGAACCGCTCGGACATTTCGAAGGCGATTGCCACGAAGTCCTTCGCCTCCTGCGGGTCTACCGGTTCGAGCAACGGCACCTTGGCGAACTTCGCAAAATAACGGTTGTCCTGCTCGTTTTGCGATGAGTGCATGCCGGGGTCATCCGCCGACACGACGACGAGCCCGCCGATGCAACCGGAGTAGGCAAGCACCATGAACGAGTCGCAGGCGACGTTGAGCCCGACATGCTTCATCGTTACCAGCGCGCGCTTGCCGGACAGCGAGATCCCCATGCCGATGTCGAGAGCGACCTTTTCGTTGGTGGACCATTCGCACTGTATGCTCGAATAAGTGGAAATGTTCTCGAGTATCTCGGTACTCGGCGTACCGGGATAGCCGGTGGCGTAGTGGACGCCGGCCTCCCACGCGCCGCGTGCGATGGCCTCATTGCCCGACATGAGCGCGCTCTTGCGTAGCCGGGGGATTGGGGCGGTGTGTCCGGCTGGTGCGGTAGACGACAATGGTCTATCTCCTTTGCGATGGTAATGAGAACTGCTAAAATCTTAAACGTTCTCGTATCGCTTTTGAATTTGACTTTTATCAAGATCAGCCAATGAATATCGGTTACCAATCGGATGTCGGTGCGATCAAGCGCATCGTGCTCAAGCACGCCAGGGATGCGTTCGTGGCGGGTAGCGCCATTGGGCGTCAGTGGCGGCCCCTCGGCTACGCGGGTCCCCCGGACTTCGAGCGGGCGGTGACCGAGTACGACGGGTTTGTGTCTTTGTTACGACGTTTCGACATGGACATCGCTTTTCTTCCCCTGGACCCGCACACCGGCCTCGACTCGATCTACACGCGGGATGCGTTCATCGTCTGCGACAAGGGCGTGATCTTGTGCAACATGGCGAAGGTCGAGAGGCGAGATGAGCCGGCGGCGGTGGAGACGGCGCTCGGCGAGATGGATCTGACGCTGCACGGGCGGGTGGACGGCGCGGGCCATATCGAAGGCGGCGACGTGGTGTGGATCGACGAGCAGACACTCGCTGTGGGAAGCGGCTACCGGACGAACGACGCCGGTATTCGGCAAGTGCGGCAGCTGCTCGGCGGCTGCATCGCCGAACTGATCGTCGTGCCGCTGCCGCACTGGCGCGGACCGCAGGACGTATTTCACCTGATGTCGATCCTCAGTCCCATCGACCGGGATCTCGCCCTGGTGTACTCACCGCTCTTGCCGGTGCGTTTTCGCGAGGCGCTTCTCTCGCGCGGCATCGAGCTGATCGACGTTGCGGGCGACGAATTCGACACCATGGCGTGCAACGTTCTCGCGGTCGCGCCGCGCACGTGCGTCATGTTGCCCGGAAATCCCTCGACACGGTCGAGACTCGAGGCGGCCGGTGTCGAGGTGCACGAGTTCGAGGCAAGTGAGATCAGTTTGAAAGGGGCGGGGGGACCGACATGTCTCACGCGGCCGATTCTGCGCGAGTACCCGGCGGACTAGCGAAAGATGGACTTTGTCCGGCCCCAGGTTGACCTCTCCACGGGAACCAGCGCGGGGTTGGCCCACTTGTGAAAACGGTGGTTGGTCGAGTCGGCGACATAGACGTTGCCGTCGGCGTCCACCGCCACACCCATTGGCGCCCAGAACTGCCCGTCACCGGAGCCGAAGGACCCGAATGTGGTGAGGAAGGTGCCGGTGCTGGTAAACTTCTGTATGCGGTGATTGAACTCGTCGGACACGAAGACGTTGCCGTCCGGGCCCGTGGCGGGGACGTGCGGTGTCTGAAACTGCCCGTCACCGGAACCGGTTTCGCCAAATTCGAGGATGAAGACGCCGTTGTTGGTGAATTTCTGTACGCGGCCGTTCACCGCGTCCGTTACGTACACGTCCCCATTCGCATCCACGAAACAATCGACCGGCACATCGAACTGCCCCGGCGCGCTGCCTCGCGTTCCCCACAGGGTGACGAACTTGCCGTCGCCGGTGAACTTTTGCACGCGGTGGGCGCTGGCGTCGCACACGAAAACGAAGCCGTTGGGGCCGACGGCGAGGCCGATGGGTTTGGTGAAATGCCCGGGCGCCGCACCTTCTGAGCCCCACGTGGTGACAAAAGTCACGTCGTTCGTGAACCTCTCCACCCGCTTGTTCCGGGTGTCCGCCACGACAATATCGCCGTTCGGTGCCACGCCGATGCCGTGCGGCCAGCTCATCTGACCCGGGCCGCTGCCCAGGCTGCCCCAGCTCGTTACGAACGTACCATCGGTGGTGAGTTTCTGAATGCGGTTGTTGCGGGTGTCCGCGACGTAGATGTGCCCGTCGAAGGGTGAGTAGACGATGCCGTGCGGGCGCCGGCACTGACCGTCGCCGCTGCCGAGCGACCCCCAGGTTTCCACGAAGACATAGGGGGCCTCCGCGTGGGCGGGGCGCACCAGCGGGGAAGTGCCAAAGAGAAAGAGAATCGCGACCAGGGAGGTGCGTTGCAGCCTGGCCATGGTCGTACCTCCGGTGAGGTTCGGTGGGGCTATGGCGGATCGAGAGCACAATGGTAGTACAAAAACAGGTGTTTGGCAACCGGGTCGCGGGTGAACCTGCCAGCATGCGCGGGTTCAAGTGCCGCCGTGCCCTGTCGTTCAAGTTGGCCAGCTTCGACATGCTTTGCAGCCCAACTTGTTAACAGTTGACCGGTTGTTAAACAATTAAATTGACTTATGTCAAGTTGACTTATATCGGGGTCTGTGATAGCGTCTGCTCACCCTCGACTGAGCATATCTGAGCAGCATCTCCCGAACAACATCTGCGCAGAATCGTCAAATCTCTCGTCCGTTTTTAAGGGTTCGTAAATTTCGGTTCGATCCACGCCTTTTTATTCCACTCGTGAAAAGGAGCATCGATATGAAATTGCTCATCCCACTTCTCGCTGTAGGGCTCCTCTTGATTACTGGCTGCTACGAAGAGGGCCCGCTCCAGGCCGATATGTCCGATCCAGCGCTCGAACCAATCTCGCCGGTCTCCCCCGTCATGGTCCCATTCAGGGGGGTATACGACGAGACCTTCGTGCTCGTGCCACCATTTCCTCCACCCATCGTCAACGTCGAACTAAATGGTGAAGGATTCGCGACCTATTTGGGCAAAAGTACGTTTTTTGGCGTCTTACAAGCAGACATGGGTGTTACAACGGGGACGATAGTGTTTTCGGCCGCGAATGGAGATGAATTGGAGATTGCGGCCGTAGGATTCACTACGCCTCCGGACGCCACGGGAGCCCAAACATTCTCCGGGGACTGGGACGTGACCGGAGGGTCAGGACGTTTCAAAAACGCGACGGGAAGCGGCATGTACGACGGTAGTGGCAACGCCTTCACGGGTGAGGGACACATCATCTTTGATGGCGCGATTTCCCAACCGACCGGCCGGAAGCCCCAGGTGCAACACTAGGCGGAGAAAATCCGGCGAGCGAACATGCGTTGCAATGGAAGGGGCCGAGGTCGGCCCCTTTTTCATTGCTGGCGTGGAAGCCGGTGTCTCTTCGAGCACCCCGGCAATCGACGTCCTCCCTCATTGAGAGACGATCGGCTTTTATAACATAAGAAAACTGAGAAGGGACTGCGCGACTGACCCCTTGTTCCGGCTAAACCTGCCACACCGTATCGAGCAGGGTGCCGTCGACCCACTTGACCACGGCGACCGGGTTGTCGTTGGGTTGGGTACGTTCGGGTTTGCCCCCCACGATGCGTTCGACGTCTTCTTTGAGTTCTTCTATCGACCGTATCGGCAGGTCTGAGCCGCGCAGCTGTTTCAGCAGGTCGGTGCGTTTCGGATTGACCGCTATACCGCGTTCGCAAATGACGACGTCGATCAAGTCTCCGGGGCCGGTGATCGTCGTTACCTCGTCGATAATAACGGGAATGCGGTTGCGAAACGACGGGAGGGCGAGTATCGTACAGCCGGCGGCGAGACAGTTCTGCCAGCCGCCGATGCCGTGGAGCAGCATGTGGTCGGAGTGCGTGACGACGTTGGCGTTGAAGTTGACGTCCACCTCGGTCGCCCCAAGGACAACGGCGTCCACCATGGAGGCGAAGTTGCCCTTGCCGTGGAAATTGTACGATGTAAAAGGCGAGGTTGCGACGTGGCGGGGATTGGAACCGATAGACTCCACGCCGGCGAGGTCGAACGTCTGGCCGTCGAGAATATAGTCGGTCAGGCCGTCGCGGAGCAGGTCGGCGAGAAGGCGCGTCGAGCCACCGCGGACGAAACGTGCCTTTATCCCGGCTTGCTTCATCATGTCTTTCAGGTAGTCGACGAATGCCAGCGCTATGCCGCCGGCGCCGGCCTGAAACGAGAAACCGTCCCGCATGATGCCGGCGTCCCTCAAAAATCGGGCAACGTACTCGGCGACGAGCAGGCGGTCTGGACTTTTCGTGATCTGCGTGGTGCCGGAGACGATCTTCGCTGGGTCGCCGATCGAGTTCACTTCGACGACATAGTCGACGTTGTTGCCCTGGATCTGCCACGGGATGCAAGGGAACGGAACGAGGTTGTCGGTGACGACGATGACGCGGTCGGCGTACGTCGAATCGGCCAGGGCAAAGCCGAGAGACCCGCACGCCGAGGGACCGTGCGAACCATCCGCGTTGCCGAACGCATCCGCCGTTGGGGCGGCGATGACCGCGATGTCGATCTTGACTTCGCCATCCTGGATTGCCTGCCATCGGCCGCCGTGTGAGCGCAGCACGCCCAAACCCCGCATCTTGCCACGCGAACAGTATTCTCCCAGGGGACCGTTCATGCTGCCCTCGATGTGGTGGACCACTCCCTGTTCCATGAGGTCGATGACTGGCGCCTGGCAGGGAAAAGAAGCGCTGGGGAACCACACGAGGTCCTTGACGCCGATGCTGGCAGCGGCCTGCAGGGCGAGCAGGGCGACCCGGTCGCCGTTACGCAAATGGTGATGGCTGGAGATGACCATGCCGTCTTTGATCCCGCATTTCCGAAGCGCGGTCTCGAGATCGGGCACGCGTTTGTCCCCGTCGTCGGGATAGTCGCTGCACGACCTTACCGGCGGGCCGTGCTTGGCGCTTTGCGGCGTGAACGCGCCGACACCCTGAAACGGTGTCTGTGTCATGCCGTTGACGGTGGTGGGAACGCGTCTTCCCACCTTGTTCACTACAAACTCATGTTTTCCGCTCATTGCGTTCCTCCACAAACCTGTGCCGCGGCTAGGTGTCGTCGCCGGGCAGCAATCCGGCACGCCGTGCCGCCTCGACCAGCCGCTGGGCACGGAGCACCACGGGGGGGTCGATCATGCGCGTGCCGAGACTGACCACGCCCAGGCCCTTGGCCGTGGCTTCGTCGAAGGCGGCCACGATTTTCAGTGCTTTCTCGATCTCTTCCGGCGACGGCGCGAATGCCTGGTGGATGGGGCGAATCTGACGCGGGTGGATGCATCCCATTCCCTCGAACCCCATTGCACGCGACCGTTCGCCCCACGCGCTCAGCCCGTCCATGTCGCCGACGTCGCCGAAGACCGAGTCGATTGCCTGCACACCGGCGGCCCGCGCCGCGTTGACGATACGCGAGCGCGCGTAGTGCGATTCGTCTCCCGTCTTCGTCTTGGGCACACCGAGGTCGGCCGTGTAATCCTCGAGTCCGACGGTAAGGGCCACGACGGTCTCCGCCGCGCATGCAATGGCGTAGGCGTTCTCGACGCCGCGGGCCGATTCGATTATCGGCATGATCCAGACTTGACCGCCGCCCTTGTGCGTCGAGTGAATCTGCTGGATGCGGCTTTCGACCTCGACGAGGTCCTCCGCGCTTTCCACCTTGGGTACGAGGGTCAGATCGGGCGCTTCGGGAATGATTTCTTCGAGGTCGTCGAAACCCAGGGGCAGCTGGTTGATACGCACCATGCGCTCGGCGCCGAGAAAGTCGACACACCGGAGCGCGTTCCTCACGACGATTCTCGCCGCATCCTTCTCCGAGGGATGTACTGAATCCTCCAGGTCGAGGATGATCCCGTCCGGTTTATGGACACCGGCATTCACCATGAATTTCGGCTCGTTGCCCGGCAGGTAGAGGCGGGACCGCCGCAGCCGGTCCCTGGCCGTCGGGGCAGCCTGGGCGACAGTGCGCTCGGGACGGGCGTCTCCCCGCAGGCCCGCGCGGCGGAGCGCCGCTTCGACACGCGCCGCGATGACGAACGGCAGCGCACCCTTGTCCTCTATTTCAACGCTTGCGTGCGTGACACCGTACGCTGCGAGAACCGAACCAACCGTCTCACGTATCGACTTGCCGTAGAAGGCCTCGACCTTCGAGGAAACGGTCATGTCGAGTTTGCCGGCGTCTCTAACGGTGGCCGATACGAAAAGATCGGATCGAATGTCGTCTCCCCGGCGGCCGGCTTCACCCTTCGCACTTGCTGTGTCAGGGGCTGCCGCGCGTTTAGCGGGCCGTTTGCCGGTCGGCGTTTCCTTGTGGTTACTCTTCTGCATTCTTCCTCCCACGCTACGCGAGCCTGGCGATGATGGCATCCGCCATCTGGGTTGTTGTTGCCGCACCCTTCGCCACCGCGCCGGCACCACCGGGTAAACGCATCATGTCGTAAGGCTTCACTTTGCCGTCTTTGACGACGGCCGCCACCGCGTCGCGAATCCTGCTCGCTTTGTCCCCCTCGGCGATGTGATCGAGCATCATCGCGGCGCTGAGGATCATGGCGACGGGATTGACGATGGAGGGGTCGAGTTCGGCGTACTTTGGGGCGGAGCCGTGCGTGGGCTCGAATACGGCGACCTCGTCTCCGATATTCCCCGAACAGGCAAAGCCGAGTCCGCCGACGAGACCGGCGAACGCGTCCGAGACGATGTCGCCGAAGAGATTTCCCGCCACGATAACTCCGTAGTTCTCGGGGTTTTTTGTCAGCCACATCATCTGTGCGTCGATGTTCGTCGACCAGAGGTCGATGTCCGGGTAGTCCTCATGTATTTTGCGGGCCTCTTCTTCGAGCATTCCCGATGTTTCGCGCAGCACGTTCGGTTTTTCGCAAATCGTGACCGACGGGTAGCCGTGCTTCTTCGCGTAGCGAAAGGCACTATCCAGGATCCTCCTGCAGGCGCGCCGCGTGAACAAACGGACCGACATCGCCATCTCGTCGCCGGGGACGTCGGCGAACGTCTTGTACTTTGGATGCGTGGCCAGTGCCGCGCGGACCGCCTCTGGCGGATTCGTCCACTCGATACCACAGTAGAGACCCTCGGTGTTCTGGCGAAATATCACCGCGTCGACGTTGGGCTCCTCGACACCGCCGCCGGCGGCCTGGCGGACGAAGTTGAGCGGATTGCCAACGAACGAACGGCACGGGCGGATGCAGATGTCGAGGTTGAAAATCTGCCGCATGCCCACAATGGGACTGAAGTAAACGTGGCCTTTGTCACGAAGGTCGGGATGCAACTCGGCGGCCGCCTTGTCCTTGGGCTTGGAAGTGATGGCGCCGAATAATCCCAATTTGTGTTCTCTTAATAAATCGAGTGTCTTGTCCGGCAGCGGGTTGCCCTCGTTGATCCAGAAATCCCAACCGATGTCGGCATGTACGTAGTCCGCTTCGAAGCCGGCAGCATCCAACACCCGTACCGCTTCGGGGAGAACGGTCTTGCCGATACCGTCTCCCGGCATCGTCACCACTGTATGTCGCATGTTCGCTCTTGCCTCCTGTTGTAATCGTCGCGCCGCGACCGGGTCCGCCTGCGCGGCGTGCCCGTGACGGACGGGCGCGCGCTGTTTCAACCGGCACGGCGTACCCGTGACGGATCGGTGCGCTCTATCCGGCCGCCAGGCGCTCGCGCACGAGATTCTCGATACCGCCCGCCACTACCAGCGACTGGGGTACCGACCCAAGGGGTGGAAAGCGGAATGCCTCCCCCCGGTACGTCGCCGTGCCGCGCGAAAAGTCAATGTCGAGCACATCACCCGGAATGATGGTAGGCGTCTCCCTGGCGAGTTCCTCTTGCTCCTGTTCCTTCAGGCGGGACACGAGCGCGGGGCACTCGATGCACACGAAGCCGTTGTTATAGGCGTTTCTCAGGTAGGTCTGCGAGAAACTGCCCGCTACGACGAGTACGATGCCCTTGGCCTGCAAAGCGGTGGCCGCCTGTTCACGGCTCGAACCCGTTCCAAAATTCCACCCACCGACCAGAATGTCGCCCTCCCTCGTCTTGTCCGCAAACTCCGGGTCGTAGTTTTCCATGACGACGCGCGCCATTTGCTCGCGAGTCATTTCGTCGCGGTACGTATAGTCCTTGCCGTAGATTCCGTCCGTGTTCAAATTGTCGCGCGGGACGAGCACGAGCCGCCCGGAAACTTCGCGGGGAAATCCATTCATAATTTCCACCGTCTCATCGGCAGGCGGCGGCGTTTGTTGCTGCTCGAACACTCGCTCAAGACGGCCTTTCATGCTCGCTTGTGACCCGGTAATGTAACCGGCGACGGCGGAGGCGGCCACGGTCTCCGGACTGCCGAGGTATACCTGAGCGTCACGCGAGCCCATCCGTCCTTTGAAATTGCGGTTGGTTGCCGAAATACCCACTTCGCCGGCTTCGAGCAGGCCCGTGCCCAGGCCGATACACGGTCCGCAGCCGGGCGGCAACGTGCGCGCACCGGCCTCTACCAGCGTGCTCCAGGCGCCCGATGCTTCGGCGGCCTCCTGGATCTCCTTGCTGGCCGCCGCCACATAGAACTCGACGGAGTCCGCAATCTTCTTGCCGTGGACGACGCGGGCGGCCGCTTCGATATCCTCGAGCCGGCTGTTCACGCACGAAACGAGATACGCCTTTTGCACGGTGATTTCTTCCCGTGCAATGTCCGCCAGCGGGCGCATCACCTGCACGCTGTCCGGCCCGGATACGTGCGGGCTCACCTGCGCCAGGTCGAGCGTGATGAGCGCCGCATACGCCGCATCCGCATCGGGCTGCGGCGGATCCGTCTGCCAGGTCGCGAGGTCCTCCTCGGTCAGGCGCCGGGCACCCGCCGCATCGAGGAGTGTCTTGCGCCCACGGAGATAGTCGATGGTCACCTCGTCAACGGGAAACCATCCTCCGAGGGTGCCCCATTCCGTCGTCATGTTCGAGATTGTCATGCGCTCGTCCATGGTAAGTACCCGCACTCCCGGCCCCGTGAACTCGACAAAAGCGTTCAGGACTTCACCCGTATTATAGAGGCCGCACAACGTGACGATGATGTCTTTACCCGTGACGCCGTCGCGCAGACTTCCTTCGAGCACGACCTGCACCGTCCGCGGCAGCTGCCACCAGAACTCACCGGTCGTCCAGATGGCCGCGGCATCGGTCCTGACAACCGGTGTTCCCAACGCGCCGAGCGCGCCGTACATGTTCGAGTGTGAATCGGATCCCACGACCAGCGAGCCGGGCACCACGTACCCCTGCGACACCATTATCTGGTGGCTGATACCGGTGCCCGCGGGGTAGAAATCCACCCCGTGCTCGCGCGCAAACGCTTTGATCGCCCGGTACTTGGCCAGATTCTCTTCGGACTTGTTTTGAATATCGTGGTCGATGGGGAACACCGGCTGGCGCGGATCAAAAATACGTCCGGCGCCGATCGCCTCGAACTTCTTCATGACCGCCGCCGTGTTGTCGTGGGTCATCACGTACCGCGGGCGAAGCGAAACAACATCGCCGGCCCGCAGTGGCCGCGCCGGGCCCTCGGTCATATGGGCCTGCGCGATCTTCTCTACTATCGTCTGCCCCACGGTCGAAGGTCCTTACTTGTCGGCGCGGCACAGCGCCATAAGCTCCGATATTGATCCCACGTCTTCGAGCCCCCACACGGCTTCCTTCAGCCGCTTACGCGCGTCGTCCGACAGGACCGGCGCCGCCAGGGCGTCGAACTTTGTTTCGATCTCGTCGTCGGTCAGGGGATTGCGTGGATCGCCCTTCGGGTAGTCCAACTGCCTGGTGAACTCGCGTCCATCCGTTGTCGTAATGGTGACGATGACACGCTGGAGCTCCGGAAAAAGTTTTTCGATTTCCGCATCCGCCACGACCTCCACCTTGTTCAACTGCGCGCGGATGTCGTCGCTCATGATGCGTTCGGTCTCGAACTGGGCGGGGGTGACCTGGTGATCCACGAGTGCCGCCGCGATGACGTACGGCAGGCTGTGGTCGGCCGTCTCCTTCGTACGCGGGTCGTACTTGGAAGGATCGGCAAGAATGTCCGCCGCTCGGGCGAGCGAACGGATGTGGACCTTCTCCACGTCCGGGTGCTTCAGATTATGTTCGCCCACGATGTCGAGCACGGCGGAGATTGGCGCGTGCGTCAGCGCCTCGGTGGGAAACGCCTTCATGCCGCAGCGCTCGATGCGCCACGATTCGCCGAGCCCTTCGGTCAGAACGTCGAGTTTCCACTCGGGACCAAAGCAGTGCGCAATGCCCTCCTTGCCGTCGATGACGTGTTCCGGCCCGGTGTAACCCTCCTCGGCAAGGAGCGCCGCCAGCACGCCGCTCTGCGTGGCCATCGGGTCGACAGTGTTCTTCATCATGGTGAGCTTGCCGGCGGTGACCGCACCGAAGGTGGCGTGGCGCGAAGCCGAAATACCGATGGCGTGCTGGATCTTTTCCCAGGGCAAGCGCAGCATCCAGCCGGCGACGATGGGCGAGGCGAACGCCGTCAGCGTCGCATGGTGCCAGCCGCGTTCGCGGATGCCTGGAAAGGCGGCCTCGCAAAGGCGCATCTCGAACTCGTGACCGAGAACGATACCGACGATGAGGTCCTTGCCCCCGAGCCCGGACCGTTCCCCGCACGCCATTGCGGCCGGGATAATGTCAGAGGGATGCGAAGGGTCCTGCTGCCAGTAAATATCATTGTAATCCATGACACGGATCATCAACGCGTTGGCGAGTGACGCCGTCACGGGATCCGCCTTCTTGCCCGTGCCGATGATGGTCGCGGCCCCTGACCCGCCGATCTCGTCCAGGACCTTGAGTGCGATACGCGCGTCCTCCTGACGGTAGCCTCCGAACGCACATCCCAACGAGTCGAGCAAGTAACGGCGGGATTCGTGAATCGCCCGGTCGCCGAGGTGTTCGAATTCGAGCTGGGCGGCCCAGCGGGCCATTTTGGCTGTAACCGTGTCCGACATACGTTTTCTCCCCTCACCCGCTCCGTCGCGTGCGGGCTTAACGCACGAGATTTTTGAACGGCAGGTAACTCATGAAGTCAGCATGATGAACGATGATTGCTTCCGTGGTGCGCTGGACGAGGTCGCCTTCGGCGGCATGCGCCGCGATGATATGACAGACTTCGTCCGGAACGCCACACTCCAGGGCGAGCGCCACGCCGGTGAACGGATGCCGGAGATGCTTACCGCGCGCACTCTGGCGCGTCTTGCCGCCCGCTTTCTCGTACTCGAGCAGTTTCCCCACGTCCGCCAGTATGGCGCCGGCGATAACCGTGTCCATGTCGATCTCGAGGGCCTTGCCCAGAAATTCCCGCATCGACTCGGCGGATCTGCGGGCGATGTGCACCACGCAACGCTTGTGTTCCATGAAGGTCGCGGGGCAGTCGGGGACGAGCAGCGTAAACGGAATCTCCAGCAGGTCGTCCGGTGCGAGAGCACTCCTCTCCAGCGCTTTGACCCAGGTGAGCGTTACGCTCTCGCGCAGACCCTCGTCTTCGATCCATTGTAATTCGGGCCAGAGCCGTTCGGCGGCTTCCCTCACAAGATTCCTCCCGTTTCAGGTAAAAAAATCTCTCGCTCACGCGGTGTTGCGTGCAAGCGCTCATGGAGCCGTACATAGCTATTGCCAATAGCTTACGCCGATCCACCGGTGTTGTCAAATGACGCTTTGCGCTCTTTTCCACGGCCCTGTCGCCGAGCGATGCCGCCCCGGGGCGGGCCGTGGCGATTCCTTTGACTTGTCGTGTCGATATCTGTACGCTCCCGCACAATCGGGCGGATGGGCGTGATCCGACCGTGCAGAGAGGAGTGTGTACCCGTGGCGATTTTGGACCTGGCCGCGCTGCTGCTGACCCTGGCGGCGGTGTTCAGTTACATCAACTACCGTTATATCGGCCTGCCGACCGCGATCGGCATCATGCTGATGGCGATCGTCGTGTCGCTCGGGGTGGTCGGGTTGGGCTATTTCGGTTTCGAGGGCGTGCGTACGCAGGCGGCAGAAATTCTCGGTACGATCGATTTTAACATCGCCTTGATGCACGGTATGCTGAGTTTCCTGCTGTTCGCTGGAGCGTTGCACATCAACCTCGCCGACTTGGCCGACCGCAAATGGATCATCAGCATTCTCGCCACCGTGGGACTGGTGACGACCACGGTTATCGTGGGTGTTGTCGCGTGGGCGGTGTTCGGTTTTCTGCACATCGACATTCCCTTTATGTATTGCCTGCTCTTCGGCGCGCTCATCTCACCGACGGATCCGGTCGCCGTACTCGGTATTATGAAACGGGCGGGCGTGCCCAAGAGCCTCGAGACCAAGATCGTCGGAGAGAGCCTGTTCAACGACGGCGTCGCGGTGGTCGTGTTTCTGGTGCTGGCGGAAATCGCGACGGGCGGACACGATGTAACCGCCGGGCACGTGACGCTTTTGTTTGTAGAGGAAACGCTCGGAGGTGCCTTGTTTGGTTTCGTTATCGGCTGGCTGACGTACTGGATGTTGAAGAACGTGGACAACTACCAGGTTGAAGTGCTCCTTACGCTCGCGCTGGTGATGGGCGGCTACGCGCTGGCGAGGGCCATTCACGTGTCGGGCCCCATCGCCATGGTGGTTGCGGGGATTCTCATCGGCAACCGCGGGCGCCTCCTCGCCATGAGCGACAAGACCCGGGGACATCTGGATTCGTTTTGGGATTTGATGGACGAGATACTGAACGCAGTGCTTTTTCTCCTGATCGGGCTCGAGATACTTCTCATCACGATCGAGAAGAACTATATCGTGGCGGGGCTGCTGATGATACCGGTGGTTCTCGGTGCGCGTTTCATTAGTGTTGGCGTGCCCGTCACCGTCATGCGCCGGCGACGGACCTTCAGCCCCCGGGCGGTGAGGATCATGACCTGGGGCGGCCTGCACGGCGGCATCTCCGTCGCCCTCGCGCTGTCCCTTCCCGCCGGGGATGAGCGTGACCTGCTGCTGACGGTGACGTACGTCGTGGTCGTGTTCTCGATCATCGTTCAGGGACTGACGGTGGGCAGGCTGGCCAGAACCGGATCGGGCGTCCCGGACACCGGCCGCTGAGCGCGCAGCGGGCCGACCGATCGACTCGAGTCCCCTGCGGCGTTTGATTATTGTCAAAAAACACTTTGCTTACGGCACGGGCCGGCATTGATTATTGTATAGGAGAACGGGTGCAAGGGCGCGCTCTGCGCGCCGGTACGCGAACATGAACCAAACCGAGCAAATCTGGAAGCAGTACAACACGAGTCTGCGCGGCTTCATCGAGAGCCGCATCGGCGACAGCGAGGCCGCCGATGACATCCTGCAGGAAGTTTTCGTTCGGATTCACTCGCGGATCGGCACGCTCCAGGATAACGGCAAGGTGCAAAGCTGGATCTATCAAATCACCCGCAACGCCATCGTCGATCACTACCGCGCACAAAAGAAAGAGGGCGAACTTCCCGAGTCTCTCTCCGCTCCCGAGGCGGACCCCAGCGAGAAGACGCGGCAGGAGATACAGAGCTGGTTGCAGCCGATGATCCACACCTTGCCGGAGCCGTACCGCGAAGCCCTCATGCTGTCCGACATCCAGGAACTCACACAGGGCGAGGTGGCCCGGCGGCAGGGGGTCTCTCTGTCGGGGGCCAAGTCCCGCATCCAGCGCGGCCGGGTGATGCTGAAAAAGCTGCTCGTCGACTGCTGCCGCTTCGAGTTCGACCACCGGGGCAGGGTCATCGACTGGGAAAAGGGATCGGACTGCGACACCTGCTGAATCCCCGCAGAATCTTTGCGTCCATTTTGGGGTCTTACCGTCTACAGGGTGAAAGCAACCTGACAATCAATGACCTCAAAGGAGGGCAAATAATGAAGCAATTAAAGGACGAAGATCTTCGCCGCGCGGTGCGCAAGAGTTACGGTGACATCGCCGAGGCCGGCGGCGCCGGCTGCGACGGCGCGGAGGCGTCTTGTTGCGGACCCGTGACGGCGGCCGAGAGTATCTCGGTGGGGATGGGCTATTCCAGTGAGGAGGTTGCCGCGGTGCCCGAGGGGTCCAACCTGGGTCTGGGATGCGGCAATCCACAAGCGATCGCGGTACTGAGGTCCGGCGAAACCGTCGTGGACTTGGGCAGTGGCGCCGGCTTCGATTGCTTTCTGGCGGCCCGGGCGGTGGGAGAGAACGGTCACGTGATCGGCGTGGACATGACGCCCGAGATGATAGGCAAGGCGCGCGAGAACGCCGTCAAGGGTGGATTTGAAAACGTGGAGTTTCGTCTCGGTGAAATCGAGCGCGTGCCGGTCGCAGACGATTCCATCGATGTCATCATTTCCAACTGTGTCATAAACCTGTCCCCGGATAAAACTCGTGTCTTCGAAGAGGCGTTCCGGGTACTGAAACCGGGTGGGCGGCTGGCCGTGTCCGATGTCGTGGCGACGGCGGAGCTGCCCGACGAGGTAAAGAAGGACCTCGCGCTGTACACGGGGTGCGTGGCGGGGGCGGAGCCGATCAGCCAGCTGAAAACCGCGCTGGCGGCGGCGGGTTTCACCGATATCCGCATCGAGCCCCTGCAGCGCAGCAAGGAGATCATCCGCGAATGGGCGCCGGGCAAGCGCATCGAGGATCTCGTCGTCTCGGCGAGTATCGAAGCGGTCAAGCCGTAGCGGCATCGGCAGACAGGTCTTACGGTAGTTTGTGTGGTGGACCCGCTTCGCCTGGCCGGGGCGGGTCTGCGGGCCCCTACATGATGCAGTATGCGGCAACCGTTGAGCGGCGCACCACCGGTCCTCTTCATCCTTCCTTTGACGAACCTGTACGAATTCCCTAAGATAGGCCAGTGGTTGCGGCAGATCGGACGCCGGAGTACGCGCGTCCTTCGGAGGCGGGCTGACCACACGAGAGGGCCCCGTGAGTTTTTATTACAAGAAAAACTATCTCCACTGTGAGCGGCTCAAGGTCAAGGCCATCCAGAAGCGTGTACCGGAGAGTCCTTTCTATCTGTACAGCCTCGCCCAGTTGACGGACAACTACCAGGCCTACGCGTCCGCGCTGCAAGGCGTTCCGTCCATTATCTCCTACGCGTTCAAAGCCAACAGCAATCTGACCCTGCTCCGGCACCTGCGCGAGCTGGGTTCCGGCGCCGTGCTGGTCAGCGGCAACGAGCTCGAACTGGCCCTGACGGCTGGATTCGATCCCGCGGCTATCGTATTCAACGGCAACGGCAAGACGATGCCGGAGCTCCGCCTCGCCGCCGGGCACGGCGTGTTGATCAACGTCGACAGTGAATTCGACCTCGGGCATATAGAGCAGGCGGCTGTTTCGGCCGGCAAGCCGGTACGCGTGTTGATCCGTATCAACCCGGATCTGGACCCCGGTGTCCACCCGCACGTCTCGACGGGAATTCGGGACTCGAAATTTGGTATCGGCAGCAAGCACCTGCCCCGGGTCCTCGATCGAATCAAAGCGTCACGGTTCGTGGATCTGGTCGGTGTTCAATGTCATCTGGGGTCCACTATCAAGGACGTGGAGGTGTTCCGGGATGCCACGGCACTGATGATGAAGGTGCTCGAGGATGTGCGGCAGCGGGGGTTCGATGCAAAATACTTGAATATTGGCGGTGGTCTGGGAATCGACTACGGAGGACAGCAGCGTATGCCCAAGCCGTCCGATTTAGTAGAGTGCGTTCGACAGGTGCTCAGCGACGACGTGACCGTGATCGTCGAGCCGGGGCGGTCGATCGTGGGCAGTGCGGGGATTCTGGTAAGCCGGGTCATCGGGGTGAAGTCGAACGGCAACAAGCAGTTCATCGTAACGGACGCGAGCATGGCCGAGCTCATCCGGCCGAGCCTCTACGAGGCGTACCACCGCATCGAGTTCATCGAGCCGGTCGACGGGCCCCGCGACACGTTCGACGTCGTCGGGCCCGTCTGTGAATCTGGGGATTTCCTGGGCAGGGACCGCGAGCTGGCCACCCCGGGAGAAGACGCCGGCGTGGCTATCCACGACGCCGGTGCCTATGGTTACGCGATGAGCTCCAACTATAACGCCAGGCTGCGCCCGGCGGAGTACCTGGTCGACGGCGACCGGCTGACCCGGATTCGCCGCGCAGAGCGCCTCGAAGATTACATGCGTTTGTTCGAAGCCGGCGACCGGACGGCGGGCGAGTGATCGCGCGATGGCTCCCGCCGAGGACACGTCGATCGTACCGAGGGCAATCACGGCGTGCGTGGCCGGCACGCTCACCGCATGTTTTCTCATCCTGTACCTGCTGACGACCCATTACGACGTCACCATGGACGCCGGTGACGCGGCGCAGTTTCAAACCATCGGCGTCGTGGGGGGCATTCCCCACCAACCCTATCCATTCTATTGCATTCTGAGCAACTGCTTCGCGCGGCTTCCCATGGGTGAGCCGGCGTTTCGGGTCACGCTACTGTCCGTCGTATGTGCGGCGCTGACCGTGGGGCTACTCTTCGTACTTATTGTCGGAATCACACGGGACGTGATTGCTTCGGCGATCGCCGGGGCGGCGTTCGGTCTGTCGCACGCCTTCTGGCAGGCCGCGGTCGTGGCGGAAGTGTATGCGCCCGGCACGTTGCTCTTTGTCGTATTCCTCTTGCTATTGCTCCGATTGTTACGCACGGGTTCGAGGTCGACATGGTTTATGCTCGTGCTCACCGTGGGGTTTCTGGTGTCGCATCATCAGTTGAACATCGCCGTGTTTCCGGCGCTGGCCTTCGTTCTCTACCGGCAGCGGGGGAGACTGGCCGGGTACTTATCGCGCCGGGACGTGGCAGTGGGAGCGGCGCTCTTCCTGCTGCCGTTCACTCTGTATCTGTACACGTACATCGTGGCGGGCAATCCGAACGCCCTCAACTGGTACGAGAACCAGGGACGATACCTGTACGCGGACCGGGGTTTCGATCCGGCCGCTTTCGCGCATTTCTGGGAGAAACTGCGCTTTCAGATGTGGCCGGCCCGCTACGGCGACATCCTGCAAACTCCGGTGGGGTTCGCCAGACAAACGGTGTACTGGGTCCGGCACCTCGTATCGCTGGAATATCCGTTTCTCGGTTCGCTGGTAATAGTGGCGGGATTCCTGTCGCTGTGGCGGGCGGAACGGGAGTTGAGAGTTTTCTGGCTCGTACTGATCGTGGCGTACGCCGGCCTGGCGCTCAACTATCTTTCGGGCGGAGCGCTAACCTATACCTACTCGATCCCCATTTACCTCGTGTTGGCCATCTACTTGGCGCACGGTGTCTCGCGATTCCGCAGATCCGTCGCCCGCTACAAAAGGATATCGGTGGTGGCGATCGCCGCACTGGCGGTGCTTCTGGTGGCGTTGCCCGTTCTGCGGCACGGGCGAACCTCTCCGTTTGCCCGGTTTCTCCGCTCGCCGGGCGGGATCCTGGAGATCGAACAGGGCGAAGGTTTTTTCTGGCACTTGATCGCAAGCGGCACGAAAGGTAGAGAATACGGTGAGAGTGTAGCGAATACCGTGGCGCCGAACAGTCTCATATTCGCCAAGTGGGCCGAAGCAAACGTCCTCTTGTATCACAAGCTCGTCTCGGGATTGCTGCAGGAAGTCGATGTTCACTACGTACTGCCAAGAAGGGCCTATATGGTAAACCTCATCCGAGAGAAGAAACCGGACGAGGTCTACTTCGCGTTCCGCCCGGACAGCCTCGGGTTCACGACCGTGGAGACTGTCCGCGTCGAGCCGGCCCGCCGTTTGTATCGAGTGGATGTGACACAGATCTTCAGTGCCGACTGAAGCCATAACGCATGTGACACAAAAAGGGGCAGCGTGACCAACAACGAACCGCAAAGTGGACGCATCCCGTCGATCATGTTCCTCCTGTCGGGACTGGTGTTCCTGTTGCTGGCGCTCGTCTACAACGAGTTTGTGGTCGAGCGCTTCGACCCGAACCCGCCGCTGGAACGTGACACCGTTGCCGGCATCCGGCGGGTCGAGGTGGTCTACGTGCTGGCGGGTCTGTTTTTTTTAGGTCTTGCCAGGCTCGTTTCGCCGCGGCGGAGCGGGGGGCTTCCGCACCGCTTTTTCAACCACGATGTGGTGCAGAAATTTACGATTGCCGTACTGGTGCTCGTGCTGCCGCCCTTTGTCGCAGAGAGCACCCTGAGGCCACTGGTTCACCTGCAGCCCAAGCAGACCACGGTGTTCGTCAAGGACGAGGATCTCGGGTGGAAGCTCAGACCCAACACGGTGGACGAGTGGAAAGGCGTCACGGTACGGATCAACGGCAAGGGTCTTCGCGGGCCGGAGCTCGAGTACGAAAAACCCGCCGGCAAGACGAGAATCCTCTACCTCGGCGATTCAGTGACCTTCGGATTCGGGCTGGAAGACTACGCGCAGTCGTTCCCGTATGCGGTGGAGCCAAAGCTCCAGCGCGCATTCGGCGCGGATGTAGAGACCATCAATGCGGGGGTCGGGGGATATTCACCCTGGCAGGAGCTGGTCTACCTGAGAAAAGAGGGAATCCGCTACGATCCGGACCTGGTCGTGGTCGGTTTCGTTTTGAACGACGTGACAGAGAAGTTAGGTCTGGTGCAGTTCGGGGGGCGGGGAGAGGGCCATCAACTGGCAGATTCTTACTATTCGCTCCTCAACCGGCTGAGTCACAACAGCGCCGCCGTGCAAGTCGTGCACAGACTCCTCGTTCGGCGCCGGTTTGGCGCGGATATCGGAGAAGGGGCAAAAGAAAGACAATCCCGCAGTGTCCGGCGATTAATCGATGATCCAGAATCAACGGATATTGAGCGCGCATGGGAGATAACGTTGGAGAATCTGAGCCGGATTTTCGACTTCTGCCGGGAGCGCGGGGTGCCGGTGTTGCTCGTGGCTTTCCCGCTCACCTA
>JAZGDW010000213.1:0-14472 GCA_036478295.1 Candidatus Krumholzibacteriia bacterium | reverse complement strand
CACCTGAAGGCGCAGGGTGCCGCAGAGGTGTCGGTCGTCACCGGCAGGGAGTTCGTCGAGGTCTTTGCCGCGGCCACCGGCGTGGACAGTGTGATCGCGCTTGACCGGAGATCGGGGTGGCGGGGTGTACGCCAACTCATCGGCGGCCACCGTCACGAGGATCACGCTGTGATCGACGCGCACAATACGGTGCGGAGCCGCCTCGTTGCACGCGGCCTCGGCGGAGCTGCCGCGACCATCCGCAAGTTCTACCGCAGGCGCCTCGGAATGATCTGGTTCAAGCATCGTATGAGGCTTCCGACCATGAGTGAGCGCTACAGCGAATTGGGAAGGCCGTTCGGTTTGCCCGAGCGAATAGATACAGCCGGCGGTATCACGGTGCCGGAGGGGGCGGCGGCCCGGATGGACCGCCACGAGTTGCCGGCGAAACGCGTGATCATCGCCCCCGGCAGCCGGTGGCCGATGAAGCAATGGAGCGCAGAAAAATTCGCGACACTCGCCGAGAACATCGCGAATGAACACGATTACCATATCGTGTTGGTGGGCGACGCGCGGGACAGCGCGTCGATCGAGCGCATCGCCGCGCGGCTGGAGGGCAGGGTCACAAACCTCGCCGGCAAGACGAGTATCATGGAAGCCGCAGCCGTCATCCGGGGGGCGGCGGCCTTCATCGGTAACGACTCCGGGCTCATGCATCTCGCGGAGGCGGTCGGTGTGCCGGTAATCGCGCTGTTCGGGCCGACGGTAGAAGCATTCGGATACTATCCATCGCTGGCGGCGAGCCGGGTTATCGAACGCAACATTTCGTGCCGGCCCTGCTCGCGAAACGGATCGCGGCGGTGCCCCAAAGGCACACAGGAATGCCTGACCGCGATCCCTGTCGAGCCGGTGGCGGCGGCATTTGCCGATCTGGTGGCGGGACGCAACAACCAACGGTACGTTGTCCAGTAGCGCGGCGGTGACGACATGCGACACCATGCGATGCAGAGAATAGTGTACAACGGGTTTGTGATGCCGGTGGTGTACGGCCTTTTCCCGGCGGCGGCCCGCTTGCATCCGAAACTCCGCCTCTTCCACGACGGCCGCAAGAATATCCGCAGACGCTGGTCCGAACAGGCACGGCGAATAGACGGCAGACCGATATGGTTTCACGTTTCGAGTGTCGGCGAGTACGAGCAGGCCCGCCCGGTTATCGGTAGTCTGGAGAGTCGCTTTCCCGAGATTCCGGTGGTACTCACGTTTTCGTCACCGTCGGGATTCAGTTACGCGACGGGCAAGGAGCGGCGCACAGGCAACGTCAAGTTCATCGACTACCTGCCGCTCGATTCGAGGAGCAACGCCCGTTTTTGTCTGGCGACGCTGGATCCGAGGTTGCTGGTTTTCGTTAAATTCGATCTGTGGCCGAATCTGATCTGGGAAGCCCGGGAGCGAGGCACCCCGTCGATTCTCATCGATGCAACCCTGAGTCGGGGTTCATATCGTCTCACGACGCTCGGGAGGCGCTTCTACCGATCCGTGTACAACGACCTGGACCGCATCCTGGCCATCTCCGAGCCGGATGCCCTCCGCTTCTCCGCGTGCGTACCTGACCACCGCGGCATCTCGATTGCCGGCGACACCCGCTTCGACCGGGTCATTGAACGCAAGCGTAACCACCGGCGACCGGCAATGGAAAAGGGCCGCCGCACCGTGGTACTGGCCGGTAGCACCTGGCCGAAAGACGAGTCACGTCTCCTGCCCGCACTGTCGAGGCTGGCCGCCGCGGAAAAAGACTTGTTGTTGATAATCGCGCCCCACGAACCCAGCCGGGAGCGAGTGACCGGGCTCAGGGAATGGGCGGAGTCTCGGGGCCTGCAAACGGCGACATGGAATGAGCGGAGCACCTTGTCGCCGGCCGCGGACCGCAATCAGGCTCTCATCATCGATACGGTGGGGGTGCTGGCGGAGGCGTATTCGATCGCCGACATCGCCTACATCGGCGGCAGTTTCTCGACTGGGGTGCACAGCGTAATCGAGCCCGCGGTCATGGGGATTCCGGTGCTATTCGGTCCCGCCCACAAGAACTCGTTCGAGGCCATCCGGCTTCTGGAGAACGAAGCCGCCTTCTCGCTTCACAACGCCGAGGAAATATGTAACGCTCTCACCTCGCTGGTCCGGAACCCCGACGCGAGAATTGCGATGGGCAACCGCGCCCGCTTGTACGTTGAATCCCAGTGCGGTGCGACCCACCGATGCATGGAAACCATAACGAACTTCATCGATACCGCGGGAGCGCAGGCGTCAGCGGGACAGGTTGAATAATGATAAGAGCTTCTCATCCCGAAATCATTCAGATCGAAACCAACGTGGCGTGCAACGCCGAGTGCCCGTTTTGCCCGCAAAAGTCCCTGCGTCGCACACCTCACCGGATGGCGGATGAAATCTGGATGAAGATCGTCGACGAGACGCGGGGGTTGGGCGTCAACTACCGGCCGTTCTTGATCAACGAGCCTCTGTCGGACAAACGCATGGGCAAGATCATGCGCTACATCCGGAAGGATGATACGGCCACGATCGAAATCAATACGAACGGCGAGTTGATGTCCGAGCAGATGGCCGAAGAGATTCTCGACGCCGGCATTGACGTGATTCGTTTCTCAATCGACGGTTTTTCCGAGGAATCTTTTTCGGTATCCCGCGTCGGTGTCGATTTCGAGCGAACCGTAGACTGCACACTCAAGTTCATCCGGATGGCGCGAAAAAAAGGCGGCGCCTCCCGCATCGAAGTACGCATGATCGACATAGAGGCCAACCGGCACGAGCATGATGCCTATCTCAAATTCTGGAAAGACGCCGGTGCCATCCCCATCATCACCTCGTTCTACAAGTGGCCGTGGGAACCCGGCGTGACCTGCGTGGCCCTGCCGTGTGTCAAGGTGCTGCGTGAAATGTTCTTCTACGTCAACGGCAAGGCTACGCTGTGTTGCTGGGATTCTCACGAGCGGGCCGTGATAGGCGACGTGAACAAGCAGCACGTGCTCGATATCTGGAACGGAGCGATCAATGGCCACTTTCGTTCGCTGCTCGCCGAAGGGCGGCGCAGTGAGATCCTGCTCTGCTCGAGGTGCGAGGCCTACAAAGATCGTCACTTCGAGGGATTCTCCCCGGCGGGCCAGGCATAGGCGCCGCGGCGAATCACCCGCGGCGATCTTCCGGTCAGGTCTACGACGGTGGATGACCTTTCCTGCAGGGGCCGATCTGCAACGACCACCAACTCCACATCGGGACCAAACAACCTGTCTATTTCGTCCGCGTCGTGGAGTGGCAACGCCCCCGCGACGTTGACACTGGTGGATAACAGCGGCTCGCCCACGCGGTCTATCACCCGTCTCAGCCATTCGTCATCCGGCACCCGCAGTGCGATTGTATCTCCGATCCAGGATGGACAGACTTCTGCCGCCTCGAAGATGGCACTGAGCGGCGCCGGCCAGTGTCTCCCCATTTCCTCACTGGAACTGCATCCCCATGAAGCGATGTGGTGCTCGACCATGTCCACACTCGAGGCAACGTAGAGGAACCGCCTCTCGTCTTCTCCTTTCAATCGGAGAATGCCAGAGCGTCCCGTTTTGCTGCCAAGAGGCACGCTGAAACCATAGAGGGTGTCGGTAGGAAGGACGACCAATTCGCCGGCCGCCAGCGCCTCCGCCGCCCGCCGGTCGCTGTCCCGGTGCACTTTACGGATTCGTTTCATCCATGCCCCCACGTTGCCGTGGACGGTTTAGCCGGAATTCATCCGTTCACGGTACTGGCGCAGGGTCCGTAGCGCCGCGTCATCGGAGAGGGAAAGAATCTGTAGTGCGAGGATCGCCGCGTTGCGGGCGCCGTGGGAGCCCACGCCCACCGTTGCCACCGGCACGCCGCTCGGCATTTGCACCATCGACAGGAGCGCGTCCACCCCCTGCAACGGCCCGCCCGGTACGGGGACGCCGATGACCGGCCGCAGGCTGTGGGCGGCAACTACACCGGCCAATGCTGCGCTGAGACCGGCGGCGGCGATGAACACCCGGATTCCCCGGCCTTCCGCCTCGTTCAGGTACGCGCGCAGCTTGTCGGGATTGCGGTGCGCGGAGAGCACCTGTTTTTCCCAATCGACGCCGAACTCGTCAAGCAGTTCGAAGGTCGGTTTCAGATGCGCGTCGTCGCTCTTGCTGCCCATCAGCACGCTGACCACGGTTTTCTTATTCATTCCGTCGTATCACCTCGTCGATGCTAGCGGCCCACGCCGCGGTGTCTTGCGTCACCCGCTGTAACCGCCGGTCGCTGCACCGCTGGCAAGCGGCGGCGCGACAATCCGTTCGTCTCAACAATTTATTATAGCGCCTTGTGACCAATGTCCTCACGCCAGCGAGCTCCGTCGAAGGTTATCATTGCCACGCCCTCGTACGCCCGGGCGATCGCCCGCTTCAGATCGCCGGCCCAGGCCGACACGGCGACCACCCGGCCGCCGGCGGTAACGAGTCCCTCCGCCGTCTGCTCGGTGCCCGCGTGAAAAACAACTGTGTCCTCACTATTCGACGCCCCGGTACCTTTGATCACACCGCCCCTGTCGTACTGTCCGGGGTAGCCGTTTGCTGCCATGACAACCGTCGCCGCGCAACGGCCCGTGTAAAACTCGATTTCCTGCGGAAGTGACCCACCCGCCGACCGGTGAAGAAGGAGGAGCAAATCACTCTTGAGCAGCGGCAGCAGGACTTGTGTTTCGGGATCGCCGAAGCGGACGTTGAACTCGAGTACTTTTGGTCCGGCCGGCGTCATCATCAACCCCGCGTACAAAACGCCGGAAAAAGCGTTGCCCTCCCGCTCCATCCCGTCGAGCGTAGCCATTATTATCGAGTCGAATACTACCTGTCGTGTCTCCGCGTCCACGAATGGAACGGGAGCGTAGGCCCCCATGCCACCTGTGTTCGGTCCTTCGTCGCCGTCGAACGCGCGCTTGTGGTCCTGGGAGGTGGGAAACAGTACCGCGCGCCCACCACTGCAGATCGAATGCACGGAAACTTCCTCCCCCTGCAGGCATTCCTCGACGATCACCCGCCGGCCGCTGTCGCCGAACTTGCGCCGTACCATGATTTCCTCTATCGCCGCGTCTGCCTCTTCGGTGGTCCGCGCCACAACAACGCCCTTGCCCGCGGCCAGCCCGTCTGCCTTGATCACCACGGGCGGTCCCAGCGCTCTCACCTGTTGTTTGGCGGCCTTGGTTTCATCGCACACAGCAAAGTCGGCCGTGGGGATACCGTATTTCTTCATGAATTCCTTGGCGAACACTTTGCTGCCCTCGAGCCGGGCGGCGCCGCGCCGTGGGCCGAAACACTGCATGCCCGCCTCTTCGAACCGATCCACGATACCGGCGACAAGGGGTGCCTCCGGTCCCACAACGGTGAGGTCTACTCTGTTCTTCTCGGCGAACGCGCACAGCGCGTCGACATCGTCGGCGGCAATGGGAACGTTCTCCGCCAATGCCGCAGTGCCGCCGTTACCGGGAGCCACGTAGAGCCGCTCCAGCGAGGGAGATTTCGTTACCGCCCACGCGAGCGCGTGCTCCCTTCCACCACCCCCAACGATCAGGACTATCAATCGTTCACCCCACTTTCTGCTGCAACAGGAGATTGGTCCCGTCCGGAACCAGCGCGATGCGCGATGTCCCGTGCTTTTCCAGGGCTTCCACCAGGAAGGACTCGGAGTTTACACAGGGCTTGATGCCCGCCGACAAGAGAACGTCGACATTCATCGCCGACACCATTCCGATCTCCAGTTTGTTGGTCAAGTCGAGTAACGATACCGCCGTCTGGTGGTTCAAATCGTATTTCTCATGCGCCGTCCTGAGAAAATCCTCCCTTTTCTGCTGCACGGCCGCCTCCAGGCTCTCCGAACCGACCCCCTCACCACAGTTGGCGTAATATAGAATCGTCCCGCCTTCCTGCATCGCACCCGCCGCGTGGCGGAGTGCCTTGTGACTCTGCAGGAGATTGAGATCGTACGGATGTCCACCCGCGCTAAGTATCATGAGGTCGTACGGCTCATCCACCAGACTGAGGTGGGACATCTTGAAGGTTTCACACGCCACTCGATGGGCCTTGACCGAATCTCCTGTATTGATGAAGACGATGTTTCCCTGGGAATCACTGAAGAAGTTCATACTGACGACCCCGCGCAGGCCTTCGACGGCCTCGCACATATCCTCGTGCACGGGATTGCCCTCGAGCTGTCCGGGCCAGCAGCCCGCCTGCATCCTGACGGGTTGGTCATCGGTCAGGCTCAAGCGATGGTTGGCCAGGATCGCCGCACGATCGGCACACCCAGGAAGCACCAGCTTGCGACCGCCGCCGAACCCCGCGAAATAGTGAAATGACACCGGGGAGAGAAGGATAATTGCGTCGGTTTGTTTGAGCGTGCTGTTCACGCGAATGGGTGTCCCGCGACGGGTCAGCATCAGAGCGGCCAGCCGTTCCGGATCATCACAGTCGTGTTCTTCTATGCGAACACCGGCGAGCACGCCGGACTTCAGGAACACCTTCTCCTCTTTCGTAAGCTGCCGGTGAGTGCCGCGGGCAACCAGCACCGTCATCGATTCCCGCTCGACACCCAATCGCTCGATGTAATCGATGCACAGGGGCAAAAGCACCTCCGTACCCTTGGCCCGGGTCAAATCGGACACCACGACGACCACCGTACCGTCCGCGGACACCACGTCATCCACGGACGTGTTCCCAACCGGCTCGTGACAGGCGGTGACGAAAGCCTCCTCGAGATTGTCATATGGCCGCATTTCCGCGGGCCCGAAAAAATCTACCTGGACTTCGGGTGGAACGCGGATCGTTTTCTCGGTGTTACCGTATGGGACTCTGATTTCCATCAGCAAACTCGCGGTGAATCGTGGTTCCTCTCCGACCCTGCGTCGCGGCGATTGTGTCTTCGGGGCGGCAGATGATCACCGATTCGCCACCGGACTCCAGAAACTCGATCGCCGCCTGGATCTTCGCACCCATGCTCCCCGAAGGAAAATGCCCCTCTTTCATCAAGACTGTCATCCTGCGTAACGACACGTCGCGCAACGGCTCGGCGCTATCGGTGCCGTAATCCTTGTAGACCGCATCGATATCCGTCAAGATCAGCATGCGCTCGGCACCGAGATCACGTGCCAGCAGGGCCGAGGCGAGGTCCTTGTCGATCACAGCTTCTCTTCCCTCATATTGCCCGTTTACAAGGACTACGGGGATTCCACCACCCCCGGCAGTGATCACCACCGCGCCGGATTCGACGACGGTCCTTATCACCTTCCGCTCGATGATCTCTATCGGATACGGGCTGGGGACGGCTCTGCGAAATCCGCGGCCGCTGTCTTCTATGACCCTCCAACCTCTCTCCTTTGCCAGTTTCCCGGCCTCTTCTTTCGTGTAGTAGGGCCCGATCGGCTTGTGGGGGTTCTCGAAGGCCGGATCGGATTCGTCCACCCGAACCTGTGTCACGATAGCTACCACTTCTCTCTCAACGCCTTCCTTCAGAAACACGTTGCGGAGAGTCTGCTGAATCATGTAACCGAGACCGCCCTGGGAATCGGCGCCGCAGACGTCCAACGGCATCGGGGGGATGTCGTCTTTAACCGCTTCGTTGCGGATGACGATATTGCCGACCGTCGGACCGTTTCCGTGGGTCAGTATGACCCGGCGGCCTTCGGCCAGCAAACAGCATACCTGTTCCATGGCGCATCGCGTAACGGCCTGCTGCTCGCCGATCGTTCCTGTATTGCTCATGGGCAGGATGGCGTTGCCACCCAACGCCACGACATCCAGGTCTTTCATGAAACGACACTCCTCTGACACAGAGCCTGTGCGCCCTTGCGCCCTACGCCAGCGCGGCCCCCATTTGCTCCACCGCTTTGCGGAGGTTATCGCGGGAATTCGCGTAGGAAATGCGAATAAATCCTTCTCCGAAACTGCCAAAGGTGTTGCCGGCCAGGACGGCGACCCCGGCCTTTTCCATGAGCACACGGGCCAGTTCCTTCGAGGTCATGCGGGTTCCCTCGATATTGGGAAAAACGTAAAAGGCGCCCGCCGGTTTGTGGCACCGGAAACCCGGGATCTGGTTCAACCCGTCCACAACGAGATCCCTTCGGGCCCGGAATTCCGCGACCATTTCCTTCACGGCATCCTGCGGACCCCGCAGCGCCTCGATCCCCGCCAGTTGAGTAAAGGTGCACGTACAGCTGGTCGAATTTCCGGCAAGGCGCGCCACCTGCACGGCAAGGTCTTTGGGCATTATCCCGTAACCCAACCGCCATCCCGTCATAGCATACGTCTTCGAGTGCCCGTCGAGAAGAATCGTCCGATCCGAAGCGCCGGGGATCGAGTAGAAACTGGCGTGGCTCGCCTCGTACACAATCTTCGAATAGATCTCGTCGGACAGTACGTAGAAATCGTGCTTCTCGGCTAATCCGGCGATGCCTTCGAGCAGCTCTCTAGGCAGCACGCCGCCCGTCGGGTTGTGCGGCGAATTGACGATGCACAGCCGGGTTCGATCCGTCACGAGTTCCTCGAAACGATCGAGGTCGAACGAGAATCCCTTTTCCTCCTGCAGGGGGACCGGTACCGGTTTCCCGCCGAGGAGCTCGATGGTCATCTCGTAGTTCGGGAATCCAGGATTCGGGTAGATCACCTCGTCACCGGGTTCGATGAGTGCCATCAGCGAGAAAAAAATCAGCGACTTGCCACCGGGCGTAACCACCACCTGCTCACCGCTCACGTTCACACCGCGGTCGAGGCGAATATGCTCCGCGATCGCCTCCCGTGCCTCGGGAAGTCCGGGCGAGGGTCCGTAGTGGGTGAACCCGTCATCGATCGCTTTTATCGCAGCGGCCCGGATGTGGCGTGGTGTGTCGAAGTCAGGCTCGCCGATTTCGAGGTGTATAATCTCGTGGCCCTGCGCTTCCAACGCTCGCGCGCGGGCGAGGATCTCAAAACTCGTTTCTTTATCGAGCGCTCGCAGGCGCTTTGCAAAGGCGCGTCCCGACAAACACGTTCTCCTCGACGAATAATGTCATACCTGACGGCTGCAACGAGTGGAAATTCGACTTCCCACTGGCTCCGCCGGTCCTTCCCCTGGTGTCCGCCTTTCCAGGAGGTGGTGCGCGAAGGCTATATTCAGGCTATCAACAGCGGGGGTCTCTGTCAAACAATCGCTCTTCCGGCCTCACGCCATTTCACAACCGCAGGCGCACACCGAAGTAAACCCTCGCCGACTTGAGGTACGGGACTCCATAATAGAGGAATAAAAGCATTTTCGGCCCGAGCCGCAAGCGCAGGCGGGTGGATACGTCGGAACCGGTGCCGGCCACCGTCGAAAAGAACTCGAAAGGACCAACACCCGGTCGCGCGATAAAACTCCGCTGCCCCGGGGCGAGCGAGTAGGCAGTGACGCGCCACGTGGTCTGCAGCCTGCCGACTTCGGCGTCTCCTGCAGTGATCATCACCCACCCGGCGCCGCCGCCATCGGTCGGCGGCAGATAGTAGGCGCGCAGGTCATGAGCGGTCTGTCCGTAGTCCAAATGCAAAGCCGCGTACAGACGTCCCCGCTGCCCCCGCCGCTCGTAGGGATCGGGAAACGGACCAGCGCTGAGGCCCCGGCTGTGCTCGTGCACCCAGTCGATGGCACTCCTCCAGGAGAGCACCCCGCCGCGGTGTGCACCCGAGAACTCGAGGATCGCACGGCGAAAACGGCGTCGCTTCCTCGCCGAACCGACACTTCCCGTCCGGAGTGACAACGTTACCGTTCCACCGGGGTGACGATCGCGCACGTCGAGTTGGGCACCGCGGCGAACGGATTCGCCGGGCAGGAGCTCGAGCGCGGGCTTGACGGTCGAGGAGAAGGTGGGGGCCCGGTAGACGAGCAGTGACCATTTTGCCGCCCGGGGATGTGTGACCCGTACGGCGGCGAATGACCCGCCGTTCGGGAAATGGGCCACTTCGCCCGAAGCGGCCAGCGGCCGCCGCCGAAACGAGCCGTGCAGAGAAACGACGGCCGGTCGGAACGCGGCTTCCCCGTCAGGGTCGAGACGCCGACCGTAGGCGACACCAACGCTGTGGTCTGTGTCGGAATGGTCCAGCGCGAGCCACAGCGCCCCCGGAGAAAGCGACCCCTCCTCCCGCGCCAGCGCGACACCCTGGCTCCGCCACCGACCTGACCGTACGGCCACCGCGACGCCGTTCTGTCCGAACCAGCGTGAGAGCGAAGGGGCGACGCGAACCCCACCGCTCACCGGTGACCATGCTGTCGGGGGAAAGCGGCCGCGCCGCCCGAGCACGAGCCGCCCGCCCATGTGCATCGCCACGGTGCCCACATGAACCGACTCGATCGTGCCGGGACCGCGGAAATTCAAGAAGCCCAGGCGGGTGTCCTCCTGCGATTTCATTCCGAACGAAAAGCCGCCCGGCAGATCGGCACGTGTCTCGTATTGCGAACGGTGCCCCCCGATGGCCTGCCACTCGACCCGCGGCCGCGCGGACTTCCGGCGGGGTCGCACCAGCCGCCTCCTGAATGTTTTGACGGGTCGCGCAGTGCTTTCCGTGCCAAGCGGCACCACCGTGTCGAGATCGCCGGCGGCATCGAGTTCCGACCATGCCTGGTCCGCAGCGTCCAGGGAGTCTTCATTCTCGGAACCGGGCGGGGTGGCCCTCGGTTCCGCCCCTCCTGCGGCGATCCGGCCGTCTCGGGACGCACAGGAGGCCAGAAGAATGAGCGCGGCGGCCACGCATAAACACACACCGCGGCGCGCGGTCACCATCCCCGCCCCCAGCGGAGGAAGAGCGCTTTTGAAACACCAAGAACGGGGTGATGAGCAGCCCCGGCGAGGACGGTAAAAGAACGGCTGCCAACGCTCAGTGAAGATCCGAGTGTACCCGTCCGCTCATCGAATCCGAGAGCGACTTCCAGCGACCGGCCGAGCCGCAGACGCGACGCCACGACCAGGCCCGGTTCTCCACCGCGGTCCATTCTTAGACCGACGACGGCGCTGGCCGGCAGGTCGCGCCAACCGGCGACATAGAGGGACATGTCGACCCCCGGCCGCTCCTCGCCGGCCGCGCGGATGCCTTCCACCCGGTACCCCACTGCGACGGCGCTCGACGGCGCCGCCACCAAACCCACCCCGGCGGTGAAGAGGCGGGCGCTTTGGGATCCATCGAAGGATGCGATCGAAACACTGGCCGTCCCGCTGAGTACGAAGCGGCCACTACGCCGATAAAACGGCTGCACGGCGAAATATTTTTCCCCACCGACCGGCGAGGAAAGGAACGCCGATGAAAATGTCAACCCCGACGACCGCCGATCCCACGCCACGCGCAGGTAGGTCGTCTTCAGGCCGGCGATGCCGAACAGGTATCGTTCACCGGATTCAACCATCCACACGGAGCGCTCATGCGCGTCGCGTGATGTCCCAAAGACGAACGCCGACGCCACCGGACTCAGACCGAGCACGCGCTCGCTGGGATTGCGGTAGTCCACATCACCAATCGCGGCCGTTCGAGAAACGACCAGCATCAACAACAGACCCGTCCACGCGGGCAACCTAGTGGAAACCCCGCGCACACCCCAACACCACCTTTTCCACACGGCTCCTCCCTCCCGTCCCGGTTAGATACTCGCAGGCGACAATGTACAGCCCCGGCGTGACGACGCGCCCGCGGTCGTCCGTGCCGTCCCATGTGAAAACAAAAGGCAACTGGGAGGTCGCACCGAGATCGCGCACCCTCCCACCCCGCATGTCAAAAAGATGAACGATAGCGCCACCTACACCCGGCGGCAGCGTAATGACCAGCGGTCCACCCGCGGTCGGATCGAACGGATTCGATGACAACGATAGACGACTGCCGCGCGGTTCTTCGAGAATTCCCAGAGGGTTGGGACGCGCCGGCGAACCACCACCGGCACTCGTTGACAACATCCACGTGTGGACGCGATGCCCCGGATAGAGGTCCACTCGCTCAAGACTTCTACCACGACTCTCCCCGGGCTGGGCGGGATACGTCACCCGGTCGACGGCGAGCAGAAACCGATCGAACAGCGTCACCGAGTCCGCCGCGTTGCCCCCGCTGGCGTGGTTCAGCGACGGCCAGCCGCCCATCACCTCGACGACGTCGCCGGCGGTAAGAGACGGAAAGCAGGCGCGCAGCGCACCCCTGTCTGGTGTGATCACCACGAAGCCGCCTGGTGCGACGGGCGATGGCGAAGAGGTTATCAGCGCAGGTGAGTTCGCCCGGTCTTTTATCCAGTGATCACCGATGTCGTACGGCATCGGGCCCGCATTGTAGATTTCGACGTATTCGGGGCAACCGGCCGCGGGATGACTCATCACTTCGCTGACGAGCACCATCGGAGACCCGACGCGGCGCACGATGTTCAAGCGGTTGTTCGCTGGGCGATCATCGGCCGCGTATGCGGCAACCGCGGTCAGCGTGTGATAACCGGGGACGAGCGCGACCGTAAACTTCACCTCTACGCTGTCACCGGGTGCCAGGCCGTCGCGTATTTCGCGCACGTCCAGCACCCGCACGGACGCTTGCGTGGAATCAACGAGCTCGACCGACAGGGTGTCCACTACGGCTTCCGTGCCTCGGTTGCGCACGCGAAACGTTATCTCGTCGGCTCCACCAAGCGGCAGCACGCCACGCAGGGACGTCCGCACACCCGGCGTCAGGGCGATGTCGCGCCTCGGCCGGTTGAAGCGCGCCGGTGAGGGCTCGAGGACTCGAAAATCCTCCGCGTTGTCGTCCGTGTCCACTCCATCCGGCCAGCGCGCCAGACTGGATCCCGCGGGAACGTCAGGCGCACTGTGCCCCTCGAAGTACGCCGGGTCGACCAGTTCCCCGTAACCGAGGCGGTCGAGCTCGATACTGTCCTTCACGAGGCGAACCGCATCGGGTCCGTTTTGAAGCGCCAGCGTCACCGCGACATCCGCCGGCGGAAACACGCTGTCCCCGCCCACAACAAACAACGCCGACGCAGGGATGCTGTCCAACGCCGACGCCTGCCACAGGGTTTTCCACAGCGCGGAATTCCCGTCGTGAAATTCCAGGGAGTACCCGGCGAGCCTCACGGCCCTGGAAGTCACATTGACGAGCTCGATGAATTCATGGCCGTCGTCGCGTCCAGGGTGATCGTAGTACACCTCATTGAGGACGACCTGCGCATGTACAAGAGAGGGAATACAAAGAAACCAGAGGGAAAAGATAAACCGCCGCATCACCACCACCTCCCACGAAGCGGATGCTACAACGACGGCTCCTTTTTGCAAAGAGTTTTTTTTCTAAACCATGCCAGCCCGCTTGCGAACCACCCACTCGAAGCCGAGGAGAACGAGCAGTAGTAAAAATACGAACTGACTGGTTCGCAACGAGTTTTCGGAAGTGATTTCCACCACGCGAGGCTCCAGCGGGATGCGAGCGGCCATCTCGCCAACATCCTCCGCAGGGTAGTACGCCCCACCGGTTTCGCCCGCGATGCCGGCCAGGTTGGCGCGGTCCTGCGTCACCCTCTGGAACTCGACCGACACCTCGGAGACGGCGATCTCCACGGCCGGCGACCTGAGCGTGCGGCCCTTGAGTTCAGCCTCTGCTCTGATACGGTACGTACCCGGCGCCAGCGGCTCCAGGGCCGCCCTGAACCGTGTATCGTCCACGGCGTCGCGGTGCATGGAAACGATGTTCAGCGGCACCTCGGAGCCATCCTTCTCGATTCGCGTCACCTCGACCTTGACCGGAACCCCGGTGACAGGCTGCATCTTCTCGTTGAAGATCTCCGCCGTGATGATCGGCGCTTCACCAGAATCGTAAACGTTTTTCCTGGAGAGCAGCAAAAAGCGCTCGGTGTCTTCGCCACGCGAGAGGACATCGAGCAGGCGCGAGACCATCTCGTCGTACAACGTGTTCCCATCGCCCAGAAACTTCCAGCGCCACAGCGGCCCGGCCGAGAGCAGAGCGACCCGCCCCTTGCCCTCCGAGCGGTAAACAAATGCCGGCGAGCGACCCTGGTCCGTTTCGAGCAGAACTTCCACACCGTTCTTTGGAACCAGCGCTGTGTAGTATCCCAGCAGGGGGCTGCGTTGCTGCCAGTCGGTCTGGCCGAGGAGCGGCACCAGTTGTGAGGTGATGGGGTTGGTAGCGGCCTGCGCCCCGGGATGCACGCTCGTGAACTGCAGATTGAACCGGTGGGGTGGACGGCTGCTCACCGGCAGGAGATCGCTCAGGCGGTTCCACGCCGCGGAATTCTCGAACAGCGATGACGAGCCCGGCATCACTAATAAACCCTTCCCTCGCTCGCGGACGAAACGGGTGATGGCGGCGGCGACTCGGTCGTCGATGAGCTGCTCGTCGACCGACACCAGCACAAGCGTGTCGTAATCGTCGAGATCGGAAACGAAGTCCTCCGGCCGCTTTATTTTAC
>JAZGDW010000212.1:0-22304 GCA_036478295.1 Candidatus Krumholzibacteriia bacterium | reverse complement strand
CTCGAGCTCCTCGTCCACCTTCACGCGCGGTTTGCCCGTCGGGGCCCCGACCGCGTACACGCCCTCACCCCCATAGTAGTGGGTAAACACATGCAGGACCGTCGGCGCCAGCACGCAGTCACCCGGCGACGCGTTGGCCTGGACGTAGCGGGCGGCCTCGCGAACGTCCTCACGGGCGTAGGCGCCTTTAAAATAATAATTGCCGAGGGAATAAAGCATCGTCACGCCGACAAGAGCGGAGACGACGTGCGACCACCTGCCCGGCAGCGACTGGAGTCCGATGGCCACAACGCACAGGTACGCGGGAAGCGCAAGCAGCACGTAGCGAACGTTGTACGCTTTTGCATTCTGCCAGCAGATGGCCACCACGAAAACAATCGGCAGCAGCAAGTACAACAAGATCTGGCGCCAGGGACGGCCGCCCCGAACCGCCGCGACCATTCCCAGCACTGCCGGAAGGCCAAACAACAGCGACACCCAAAGCACCGCCGGTGCGTGCCGGGACAGCACGGATCTCAACGAGGCGTCCCGGTGGAGTTCCCGCGTCGACGGCCCGAGGCTGAAACCCGCGCTGAACGCGTAAAACGTGTAGGGGATGACGGCCAAATTCACCGTCGTATCACCGCGCAGCCGCTCCCTCTCCTCTATCTCGCCGGGCAACACCGGCGTCACCAGTCTCGACACGTCGATCACCTGGTACACGCGATAGACCCACGGCGAAATCAGCACCAGCACCAGCACGGAGAGTACCGCCCAGTACGTAAGCCGCCGCCGAACGCCGGCGCGTCGCAAGAGAAATATGAGGGAGTGGATCACGTACAGGAACGCCGACGACAAGTTACAAAGGGCGGCTCCGCTTATGCCCAGAAGGTACGCTCCGTAATTCTTGACGCTCTCGTCTTTGAGCAGCCGGTGAAGAACATAGCTCGCAAGCATCGCGAAGAAAAAAAGCAGGCTGTAGTTGCGGCATTCCTGCGAATAGTAGATATGCAAAGGGTGAATGGCGAGCAATACGCTCGCCCGACGGGCCACGCTGTGGTTCAGCCAAACACACACCCAACGATAAAAATAGTAGACGCCGCCCACGCCAGCCACTGCGCTGGGCAACCGCAGCCACCCGTCGTGCATACTGACGAAGTGAATCATCCAGATCACGAATGAATGCAGCGGCCCATGGATGTTATACTTCAAATAGTCCCATATGTTCAGGCCGGGTCCTGGAACACTGACTTTGAGCGTGAGCAGCTCGTCCACCCAGAG
Source organism: Candidatus Krumholzibacteriia bacterium (assembly GCA_036478295.1). Classification (GTDB taxonomy): domain Bacteria; phylum Krumholzibacteriota; class Krumholzibacteriia; order WVZY01; family WVZY01; genus JAZGDW01. The sequence continues at coordinate 21,044 of JAZGDW010000212.1, read as the reverse complement.
GCTCTGAGAGCCTATCCTGAAGAGTCTCAGAAGCAGGGCAACGGCGAGGAGCCAGAGAAGAAAAGTTAGATCTTTCTTCTTCATTTACTCAGAATGGACCTAGGGGAGAGCATCATCTCAAGATCGGAAGTCTACATCGGTCCAGCAGGCTGGTCCTATCCAGACTGGGAAGGTGTCGTATACCCGCGGCCAAAACCGCGTTCGTTCGACCCGCTGGTGTACCTGTCATCATACTTTAATCTTATCGAAATCAACAGCACATTCTACCGCATTCCAACGGTGGCCACGTGCAGGAGTTGGGCGAGGCGCGTCGCGGATCAGGAGGGTTTCGCATTCAGCGTAAAGGCGTTTCGGGAATTCACGCACAAGCGAGGTCCACTCCACGACCACGACGTGAGGGCTTTCACAACCGCGATCGCTCCCCTGTCGGAAGCGGGTGTGTTGAACACGGTGCTCATCCAGTTTCCCTGGTCCTTCAAGTTCTCCTCGGATGCGCGCGACTATGTTCACACCCTGACACGCCGACTGTCACCGGTCCCGGTGACAGTCGAGGTTCGCCATGCGAGCTGGAGCGCCGATGCGTCGCTTGATTTCTTTCGTGAGCACGACATCACACTTTGCGGTATAGACCAGCCGATTATCGGCGCCTCGCTCCAACCGGATGTCTTCTCCCCAGGGTCAGCGGGATGCTATTTTCGGCTCCACGGCCGCAACCGCGCCAGCTGGTTCGACGCAAACGCGAACCGTGACGCCCGCTACGACTACCTCTACGATGAAGCGGAGCTGTCTGACATCCACGAACGAATCAAACGAGCCGCCGCCCCCACAAGAATGCACGTCGTGCTCAACAATCATTTTCGTGGTCAGGCGGTGGCCAACGCACTGCAGCTCAAAGCGATGCTGCAGGGGAAGAAAGTGCCGGACCCGCCGCAATTACTCGCGCGCTACCCACGGCTCGTGGACGTACTGCGACCCGAGCAACACCGCCGCCCACCAGCGACCGGCAACGACACGCAGGGGAGTCTATTTGAGGGCCAGGATGAAGAGCAGCAGGATGACCGCCCCGCCGATGACTATCTGTAACTTGTATCGGGCCCATATCGCCGCCAGATCGACACCCTGGGACGGCTCCCGCTCCGCTTGAGCCTGGTCACGGAAGGACTTTTCTTCGAGCGGGTTGTCGTGCGGGATCTTCGAGCCCAGGCCGGCGCCGCGCCGTGAGGAATCCCGGAACCGCCTAAGGCAGATCGTGCAATACTGGGCGCCCTCCTCCGATTCCCACCCGCACGAGGGACACTTGATTCTCCCGTCTTTGACAATCGGCGGTATGTCCTCCGCACCCTCTTCAAACGGGTCCCGGTCCGTGTCCGGGAGCAGGGTCTCTCCGGGAGTGGCAAAATGCGTCTCGAGTTTCACCCGGCCACCCACCTCTTCGATCATGGCTTTGAGGCGATTCGCCTGCGCCGCTGTCAGGTTGCTCTTGATGGTGTGGGGCAGGTTACGTATGACCTGGCGCACGCGGGGAAAAGGCGTCCGCAGCCGCATGGACAACTTGATGGCGAAGCTCTCCGACGTCTCCTGCTCTTCATCAATCGACTCGAGGATCACGCGGTAGAACTTTCTGCTGTGTACAGACAGTTTTTCGTCGATTTCGCTCATGCCCAAGGGTCTAGCATGGAACGTACCACCCATGGTCGGCCGTTCATACGAAACTTTAGATACACTATATATCTTATTGTATGTAAATGGGATACAATATTGACGCTGGGGGAGCGGTGGGCAGCGCGATCTACGGGATAGTCGCCACTCCCAGGGTAACGCTGCTCTCGACGTAGTCCGTGCTCACCGATGACACGCCGAAAATAGGCACAAGAACGCCGACCGCTGTCGCGCTATTCTGGGCCGTGGAGTCGGCGAAGAAGAGGTTACCGAAGAAGTCTGAACCATATACGCGGTAGAACAGCACGTTCGACGGGTCGCTCACGAACCACGTCAGATCGAATTCCGTGGCGCTGATGGTTGTGACCACGACACTGTCCGGCGCCGGCGCTAGTACCAGTACCGGTATTGCGACCAGGTCATCGTCCCCGTGCCGCGAGCACGCCGCGAGCAGGACGGTACCGGCCAGACCAACCATTATCATCACTCGCAGGCAACGCATGTCAGAACCGAAAGCTCCTAGTGACAAGCACCCTCTCCCGGTTGGCGTCTATCGAGTAACGGAGCGCAACGTCGGGATCGTGCGGTTGATTTCTTATCACATCAACGATATTGAGTGTGTAGACGGATACGAGTGAGATAAGAAACGCGTTGCGCCACACCAGGCGCGTGTCCGCGTCGTCGAGAGCCGCGCGCATGGCGGCGTCACGCGTGTTGATCTCCTCTATCGACGCCACCTGCCCCGAATTCAGACCGTCCAGCAGTGCGGCCAGCGCTCGCTTCTCTCTGCGAAAACGATCCACCGCCTGATTGTACTGCACGGCGCTCACGGTCAGTCCCACACCGGAAAGGACCGCCGCACCGGCGAACACGGCTGCCTTGGCCATATGACCCTGATGCGCCTGCCCCGTACCTGGAATCGCCAGCGAGCGGTAGAAGGCCCCGTCCAGAGCCAGTGCCTGCGCCGGCAACAAGGCGCACAGCGAGACCAGCACGACCGGCTGCCATCGTGCCGGTCGCCGCTTCGTAGCCCAACCAAGTGTCTTTTGAAATGAATTTCTCATGTGTTCTGTTACTGTTACGAGTCAAGCAGGCAGAATGTTACGCTTCTTTCGCGCGCCGTGCAATCTTATTTTCGACCGTCGCGCGCCGGCAGGGCACGCGCATGCTCGCGGCGGTCGCTGCGCCGCCGGGCGCGTAGTGTGTCAGGGTGCCACCGGGGTTTTGCCGATTGACAGCGATTCGCGCGGATGATTATCTTTTAAGAACCTTACTAAACCACCATGATTGAAGTCCACAATCTCAGCAAACACTACGGCTCCAACCGGGTCGTGTCGCAGATCAATTTCCGGGCCGAAAAGGGAGAGATCCTCGGATTTCTCGGGCCGAACGGCGCCGGCAAAACGACGACGATGCGGATGCTGACCTGCTACCTGCCGCCGACGGAAGGCTCGGCCCGGGTGGCCGGGTTCGACATCCTCGAGCAGTCCCTCGAGGTGAGGCGGCGCATCGGTTATCTGCCGGAGAACGTTCCGCTGTACGGTGATCTGCGTGTAACGAACTACCTGGACTTTGTCGGCAAGCTCAAGGGAATGCCGCGCAAGACCCGAGCGGCCAGCATCGAGCGGGTAATGCAGCAGTGCGGTGTCTCCGAGGTCAGCCATCGTCAGGTGGGCAACCTGTCCAGGGGATACCGGCAGCGGGTCGGCCTGGCGCAGGCGCTCATCAACGACCCCGAGGTGCTGATTCTCGACGAGCCAACCGTGGGCCTCGATCCCCGCCAGATAATCGAGATCCGCGAGCTGATCCGCAAACTGGCCGGTGACCGTACCATCATTCTCAGCACCCATATCTTGCCGGAAGTCAGCCTGTTGTGCGATCGAGTCATCATTATTGACCGGGGCCGGCTCGTAGCCGTGGACCGGCCCGAGAATCTCAAGTCCCGCCTCCGCCGGGCTTTGGTTGTCGAACTGGAGGCGCGTGGTGACAGAGAGGGCGTCATGCGCTGCTTGCGGTCGCTGCCCGACGCGCAGACGGTGGAGCACCTCGGCACGAGCGGTACGGACATTCACCGCCTGCGCGTGGAATCGAACCTTGGGAAGGACATCCGCGAGGCGGTTTCACGGGCGCTGGCGGACAACGGTTTCGGTCTACTGTCGCTCGCCGCCGCCGACCTCAGCCTGGAAGACATCTTCGTGCAGCTGGTGACCGGGGAGGACGAACAATAATGTCGCGAATGCTCACCATATACCAACGGGAGCTCTCCTATTTTTTTAACTCCATCGTGGCGTACGTCGTTATCATGATGTTCGTGTGGCTTGGCGGGTATTTCTTTTACAACCTCGTCGCATTCTTCAATCTCGCCTCCATGCAAGTCATGCAGAACCCGCTGCTCGCCCAGCAGATGAACATGACCCAGGCAATATTCCAGCCCCTGTTCGGCAACCTGAGCATCGTCATGCTGTTGACCATGCCGATGCTGACCATGCGCCTGCTGTCCGAAGAGCGCAAGAGCGGCACCGCCGAATTGCTGTTCACGTTTCCCATTTCCGACTGGGACGTGATCCTCGGGAAGTATTTCGCCACCGTCACCGTCTTCGTGGTGATGCTGGGTCTGACGCTGGTCTTCCCCGCCCTGTTGTCGAGGTACGCGGACCCCGAGTGGGGCCCGATCGCCACCGGCTACCTGGGTCTCCTGCTCCTGGGAATGGCGTTCATCGCCATGGGACTGTTCTTCTCATCGCTCAACGAAAACCAGATCGTCGCCGGCATACTGACATTCGGCTGCGCGCTCTTCTTCCTCATCATCGGGTGGATCACCCCGTTCGTCTCACAGAGCACCGGACGCATCGTCACCGAACTCTCAATCCTGCGGCATTTGGACAGCTTTGCCAGGGGTGTCGTCGACAGCAACGACTTGATCTACTATGTCAACGTGTCCGTGTTCTTCTTGTTTCTCTGCTCGAGAGTACTCGAGTCCAACCGGTGGAGGGGATAGGGATGAGCCGGCGGCAAGTATCACAGGTGCTGGGTTACGCGGGGCTGGCTTTGCTCGTTGTCGGCGCAGGGCTGTACGCGGTGAATTCTCCGCAGCGCAACCTGACATACGCCGCCGTGGCATCGGGCCTGGTGCTGCTGCTCGCGTTCGCCGGCCTCAATTTGACAGTGATCGTCGGCTACCTCAACAGGCGCTCCTCCCGCCACGGCGCCAACATGGCCGCGGCTATCATCCTCTTCAGTTGCATCGTCGTCATCATCCAGGCGCTGGCCGCGAGGCATGCCGTCCGCTACGATATGACCCGCAACAAACGCTTCAGCCTCGCCGGGCAGACCCTCAACGTACTGGCCGGTCTCGAGCGCGACCTGGAGCTGTTCGCGTTCTTCGCCGCTGGCACCGTGGAGAGGGACTATGCAGAAAGCCTGCTCGATCAATACGGGCACCATTCCTCGCGAATCCGCTACGAGTTAATCGACCCGGACCAGAGGCCGGCCCGGGCCCGAGAGTTCGAGGTGAAGACTCCCGGCACCACCGTCGTGCGTTACGGCAAGAAGTCCGAGCACCTGTCGCGCATTTCCGAGGAGATTCTTACCAACACCATATTGAAGCTCACGCGCGAAGAGGCAAAGGCGGTCTATTTCGTGTGGGGTCACGGCGAAAGGGACATCTCCAGCAAGGAGGCCTTCGGCTACTCAATCATGAAGAGCGCGATCCAAAAGGAAAATTATATCGCGCGCACCATTTCGCTCTTCGAAGAGCCGTCGGTCCCCGAGGACTGTGCGGTCCTGATCATCGCCAGTCCGAAGAAGGATTATCTGGGGGGAGAGATCACGAAGATCGAAGAATACCTCTCCGGTGGGGGAAACGCGCTTTTCATGATGGACCCGGTCGAGACGCTGCCGCTTCTCGAGGGAGTGCTCGCCCGGTACCGTGCCCTTCTCGAGCAGGATATGGTCATCGATCCCTTCAGCCGTGTATCCGGACGCGATTTCACGGTGCCCGTCGTGCGGGAATATGTCGAGCACCCTATTACCCTGCCGATGAACGAGGTCACCCTGTTTCCGGTGGCGCGATCGGTCAACATTTCGGCAGCGGACGTCGCCGGCGTCCGGGCCCAGTACTTGATACTCGCCAGCAAGTCCGCTTGGGGTGAGATCGACCTCGACAGCTTCAAACGCGGGACCGCTTCGATGGACGACGAGGACATTGCAGCACCCATCGCCCTGGCCATGATCTCTACCAAGACCTACGAGAACGGACAGCCAATGGACGGGGGCAGCGACGAGAGCAAGATCGTGTTGTTCGGCGATTCGGATTTCGCCGCCAACAGCTCGTTCCGCTTGCTGGGAAACGGTGATCTCCTGTTGAACACGGTCAATTTCCTCGCCGAGGAAAAGGACCTGATTGCCATCCGCACAAAAGAGAACCTCGGTGACCGTCTTTTTCTCACGGCCAGCCAGGGCCGATTCATTTTCTTGTTATGTGTCGTGTTGCTTCCCCTGGCCGTGATCAGTTTCGGCACCACCGTTTTCATGAAAAGAAAACGAACCGCGTAACCCGCTTCACCTTACTATGAGATTCCGCTCGACTTGGATTCTGCTGTTGGTTAGCGCCGCGGGACTCCTCTACTATTTTCTCGTAGAACAACCGCGCCACCGGCGCAGCGTCGAACGGCGTCAAGGTGAGACCCGCCTGACCGACATTGAGCCCCGTGACGTTACCCGGCTCGTCATCGAGGGGACGCTCGTCACCATCGAGCTCGTCCGCTCCGATGACGAGTGGCGGATGACCCGACCGGTGCAGGACAAGGTCGAACTGGCCGCGGTGAACGTCATGCTGAGGACGGTGCTGAACTGCACCATCGAAAGGCGCCTCAACCCCTCCCCATCCCGGATCGCCGACTACGGCCTGGACCGGCCCGGCGCGGTGGTGCGTATTGCCACGCCGCGCGAGTCGCTCCTGGTCAAGGTCGGTGATTTCAACATGACCAAATCGTCCTGCTACGTCATGCGCGACGACGAGCCTGAGGTGCTGTTGGTCCCCGCCGGGCTGCGGCGCTACGCGCATCAAGCCCCATTCGAGTACCGTGACAAGAAAGTCGTCGGGTTTCGCGTGGCAGATGTCACGCAGCTGGACATTACGTCACCGGTGCGCCGGCTGAGGTGGTCGAAAGCAGAAAATGGTCGGTGGTCGGCGTACATTGGCCGGGATTCCATTCGCGGAGAACCCGACGAGATCGAGGGTATCCTGGGCGGTCTCCGCGCCATGCGCGCCGACCGGCTGCTGCCCGCCGATGGCCCGAATCTGGTCCGCCTCCTCAGTGCTCCCTCGGGATCGGTCACCGTCGGCCTGCGCGGCGACTCCCTGGCGGCGTTCGTCTTCGGCAGCGATTCGCTGGGTGGCTGCTGGGTCCACGACGGTTCCGCGCGCATCGCGCGCGTCGAATCCGCGGTGCTCGGAATCTTCGCCAAGACCATCCATGACCTGCGCGACCGGAGAGTGGTGCATTTCGTGGCCGACTCGCTTGCCCGCATCACGATGGAAATTCGGGGACGGACGACCTCCATCGTGCGATCCAACGGAGACTGGTCGTTCGTGAACCCGGGGCTCGGCGCCATCGACCAGGGTGAGGTTCGCTTGTTTCTCCAGCGCCTGGCGAATTTTAAGTTCCGGGAAATTGTGGCAGAGACACTCTCCTCACCCGGAGCATACGGCCTGGACACCCCGCCTTTTCGCCTGACGCTGTACGACCGGCGAGGCAACGTCGTCGACCGGTTCGCCGGCGGCGTGACGGAACCGATTCGTCAGCTCCGGTTCGCGACGAGCCGTTCGTCGGGACACCTGGGTCGCGTCGATGCGGAACCCGTCGACGAGCTCCAGTCACAGTTCGAGGGCTTTCGCTTGCAGTAGCCCTTGCGCGCCCGCGTCGGCCCGGCCTATAATGCGCTGAGTCCCCTTTTCCGGAATCGATGGGAGACCGAAACCGTGACTACCCCTCGGGTCCGCAAGGCCGCTGTTGCGGGGAGCTTTTATCCCGGCGACGACAAAACGCTTCGCGGTGACATCGATCGCTTCTTGAACAACGTGCAGTCCACGCCGTCCCGTGGTCGTCCGGTCGTCATCATGGCGCCGCACGCCGGCTACGTGTATTCCGGCCAGGTCGCCGCGCACGCCTATAGGCTCCTGCAGGGCACGGCCGTTCGTACGGTGGTCGTCATCTCGCCGTCACACATGGAACATTTTCCGTTCGCCTCGGTTTTCGACGGCGACACGTACGAGACCCCACTCGGCAGTATCGAGGTGGACCAGGAGCTGTCCGACAGCGTCGCCGGCGGCGGCCTGCGCGTGCGCAGGTCGGCAAAGGGACACATCCAGACCGGTCTCCCGCACCAGGAACACGCACTCGAAGTACAACTGCCCTTTCTCCAGGCGGTCCTCGGCGATTTTCGCATCGTGCCGATCGTGATGGGCGACCAGGATTGGTCCGTCTGCCAGGACCTCGGAGAAGCCCTGGGCCCGCATCTTACCCGGCCCGACGTCGCGGTGGTCGCCAGTTCCGACCTTTCGCATTTCTACTCGTATGAAGTCGCCCGGCGCAAAGACGCTATTTTCTGCGAGCTGCTCGAGGGCATGGATCCGCGACGCCTGTACGACTCGGTGGCGGAGGGCGAGTGTGAGGCCTGCGGGGCCGGTCCCGTCATCGCGTCGCTTATCGCCGCCAGAAGCCTGGGCGCGGTGCGGTGCGCCGTGCTCTCGGTCGCCAACTCCGGTGACATCACCGGTGAACTCGATCGCGTCGTGGGATACGCCGCCGCGGTTGTCACGGCGCAAGAGGGTGCCTCTACTCCCGGTCCACCGGCGGAGCAAACGGCGCTCGACGAGGGCGTTCAAACCTGGTTGCTGCGGCACGCCAGAGGCGCTATCGAGAGCGCCCTCGACATGCCGGTGGAACAACCGCCGGCTGGCGAATGGCCCATCTTGCAAGAACCTCGCGGTGTCTTCGTGACTCTCAAGAGTGGAAGTCGCCTGAGGGGGTGTATCGGGAACCTGGAAGCCGACCGCCCGCTGCGCCAGGTCGTGGATGAAATGGCCAGGGCGGCCGCCTTTCACGACCCGCGCTTTCCGCGCGTCACACAATCAGAGATACAGGATTTGAGAATCGAGATATCGGTGCTGACGCCGCTGCGACAGATCACGGACGTGGGTGACATCCGCGTTGGGCACCACGGGCTGGTCATCGATGACGGGGTCAACCGCGGCCTGCTGTTGCCGCAGGTGGCTGGGGAGTACGGCTGGGACGCGACCACTTTTCTCGAGCACACCTGTCAGAAGGGCGCCCTGCCAAGGGACGCCTGGAAGGACGACCGTACCCGTATCTACGTCTTCAGCGCCCAGGTCTTCTCGGAGTAGGTTCACCGACCGGTTGTTTACTCGCGCCCCGTGGAAGAAACTGCCTCGACCAGGTGCGCCATGAGCGTGCGAAATGACTCCATGCTGATGTTGGCCGACGACGCACGCCGGGACGCCCGTGTCGCCTACGGTGAAGTGCCGCAGGGTCAGTTCTGAACCTCTTCGCACAACCAACTCGAAATAGTGCGACGAATTGTCGCTCGGCGGGGGTGTACGGAGGATCGCTACCGGAGACGTCGTATCTTTCTCGATCAGCTGGAAATTCCCCGAAAGGCAGCGAATGTCATTTGTAATCCGGTCAATCTGATTTTCAATAGAGACGTGCGCCTCGAACTCCGGTGCGCCGTCGGTGCAGCGAACCTCAACCGTGTTCAGCAGGATCCCCAGGCGGTCGCAATCCTCCACCTCGAGATGCAGCTGCACACCGTTCTCCTGAACGTCCAGACGATAAGGGCGTTTCCCCTTGCGGTCGGCAAAACCGAAGGCCAGTTGCTTTTCGCGCGCCTTCTCGTCCTCGAGCGCCTGTATCAGTTTGTCGCTGGATACCATAATTACACCACCGGCGTAGTGCAATGCAAGTATCGTTCCCATTAGCGAGCCTATTGAATCAAGCCGCGGTTTTTTCGGTGATGGTACGTTCCTTGTGCGAGGATCCGTCGAAGGACCGGACGTGTACAGTCTCACCCACGCAGGTCTGGATGTGCACCGGGCGGGTCCAGATCTTGAAGAGACGCTCGAGCGTCGCGTTGGCGTAGTCCACGCGCAGGTCGACACCGTCATGCCGGTGCTTGAGGTACAGCTCACCCCGGTTCTCGTAGTTGCCGTCGACAACGGTAACATACGGATACCCCGAATTAGTGAGCGAGAAGAGGAGATTCTCCTTTATCTTTTCCAGGCTGCGGTCATCGATTTCATACATCCCGGTTTTTTCGTTCAACCGGTATGAAAACAACTTGTGTTCGCGGCAAAACTCATCGGTGAGAAAATCATCAATAAAATTCATGTCGTTGTAAATGGCCCGCACCTGGAAGATCTTCTCGAGACCCTGCCCCAGGTCAAGATCCCATGTCGTGCGCGTTTCCAGGTCATCACACTCGTCGTACTCCTTGCCGAAGCGGCCTTTGTCCCAGCGGTATTCGATGTCCTTGAACAGCTCCAGTCCCAGCTTGTAGGGGTTGATCTGACCCGGCTGCACGCCCAGCGTGCCCGATTGATGGTCCGCATAGTCGATCAGCTCCGAATCGTCCAGGCACTTCCGCGTCATGATTTTCGTGTGCCAGTACGTGGCCCATCCCTCGTTCATGATCTTGGTCTGGGCCTGAGGCGCAAAATAGTAGCTCTCCTCTCGAATCATCGACAGGATGTCGCGCTGCCACGTCGGAATCGGGGCGTACTGGATGAGAAACATCAGGATGTCTTTCTCCGGCTTGGGGGGAAACCCGCCCTCCCTCTTTCGCGCTTCTTCCATTTCTTCCTTCCTGCGCTGCAGGTAATCTGGAGGGTTGATGTACGAGTCCATATAGCCCTTGCTCTTGAGCTTGGGAACCGTGATCGCGTCGTCCTCGTCGTTCAACGCCTGTCGGTCGTACGCGCTGCCGCCGGAAGGCAGGAACGCAGACTCGGGGTCTATGAGATTCTCCAGCGAGAAGCAGGTGTCCAGAAAATCCTCTACCACCTCGTAGCCGTACTTCATGCCGTACCGACGGATTCTCATGCCGTGATTGGCCATCTCGTCCATCATCTTTCGGTTCGTCACCGAAAAGTACGCGTTATTCTTGAAAAAATCGCAATGCGCGTAGACGTGCGCGACTACCATCTTTTGATCGATCATCTTGTTGTTGTCGAGCAGATACGCGTAGCACGGGTTGTTGTTGATCACCATCTCGTAGATCTTGTGCAGCCCGTACTTGTAACTTCTCTCCATGTACTGGTATTGCATGCCGAAGCGCCAGTGCGGATAGCGCACGGGAAACCCGCCGAAACTAGCGACTTCGTTCATCTGCTTGAACGCCACCATCTCAAAGATCACTGGATAGAAATCCAGGCCGTAGCTGCGCGCGTGGCCTTCGATTTTCTTTATCCAGCGTCTGAGTTCGTCGAGGTCGATCATTTTCCTTTTCCCAGAAATTCCTTGATTGATTTGTAAATGTCCTCGCGCCGATTGATCTCCGACAGGACAAGATTTTCCTCATCAGAGAACGCTTTCGCCAGATCGGTGATAAATGCGCCGCTGCCGTAGGGGCTGGCCACCTGCCCGTAGCAGAAGAGGTTGACCGCCGGCAGGATGTCCTTGCGGAGCATCTCGAGGCAGAGTTCCGTGTCGCCCCCACCCCAGTTGTCGCCGTCGGAGAAATGGAACACGTAAATATTCCAGTCGTTCGGCGAGAGTTCCTGCTGAATGAGGCTGCGGCACAGTTCGTAGGCGGAAGAGATTCTCGTTCCGCCGCTTTCCCGCGTGTGAAAAAACGTGTCCTCGTCGACGAGTTGTGCGGCCGCATCGTGGATGATGTACTTCGTCTTCAGACCCTTGTACTGGCGCTTGAGCCAGGTGTCTATCCAGAAAGACTCGATACGCACCACCTCTTTTTGCTCGTCCCCCATCGACCCCGACACGTCCATCACGTAGATGATGACGGCGTTGGTCTCCGGAGATTTCGTGGTCCGCCAGGAACGGTAGCGCCTGTCCTCCTTCACCGGTATCACCATGGGCCGTTTGGGGTCGTAGTTGCCCGAGGCGATCTCACGCTTCAGGGCCTCGCGGAACGTGCGTTTGAAATGGCGCAGGGACTCCGGGCCGGTGCGGGCGATGCTTGTGTAACGGTCCTTCTCGGCGGCGATGGAGTTCTTGTTCTTGGGCTGGATCTTGGGGAGTTCGAGTTCCTCGCCCAGGATGTCGGCCAGTTCCTCGAGGGTGATATCGACCTCGAGAATGTGGCGGCCCGGCGCGTTGCCGGCTGCGCCGGCCCCCTCCTGGCCATCTTCGCCCACCGCAATGGGAGTGCCCAGGTCGCCGTCGCCCTGACCTACGCCGCCGAGCTTGCGGGTCTCGTATCTGAAATTGGGGATCTCGATCTGGTTGATGGGGATGCTGACCAGATCCTTGCCCTTCTTGCCGATCAGCTCACCCGTCGTCACGAACTTCTTGAGTTCTTTCTTGACCACGCCCCGGACGATCTGCCGAAACCTGTTCAGGTCTTGCTCTATGCGCTGCACCATGCTGGTGCCTCCTTGGAACGGCGCTACGCCTGTTTTGTATCGCCGCGCGCGAAGATGCTCGCCACGAAATTCAGGACGTCAGTGGCGCACACGTCGCAGTAACCCTGGTTTCGGATGAGGCGCTGTTTCACTACATCGATCTTCTCCTGCGTATCCTTGTCGATCACGCTCGACACCAGATTGGTGAGCTTGATTGAGTCCTTCTGATCCTCGAACAGTTTCAACTCCAGAGCCTTCTGCAGGCGGGAGTTCGTCCGGTAATCGAAGGTTTTGCCCTCGACGGCGAGGGCGCCGATATAATTCATGATTTCCCTTCTGAAGTCGTCCTTGCGATTCTCCGGGATGCCGATCTTTTCTTCGATCGAGCGCATCAATCTTTCATCCGGTTCCTCGTCCTCGCCGGTATATTTGTTCTTTACTTTTTCCTTCTGCGTGTAGGCCTTGATATTGTCGACGTAGTTCGCGCAGAGTTTCTTGATCAACTCTTCGTCTGCCGAGATGGCCCTTTGCACTTCATTCTTGACGAGGTCTTCGTACTCGTCCTTGGCAAAGCTCAGGAGCTCCCGGTAACGCTTGCGCACATCTTCCGAGGTAACAAGCGAGTGATGCTTGAGCCCCGCCTCGAGTTCGTGCATCACCATGAAGGGGTTGATGCACCCCTCCGCTTCCTCATCCACCAGCGCGTTCGATATTTTGTCCTGAATGTAGCGGGGAGAGATACCCTCCATCCCCTCCCGGACCGCCTCGTTGCGGAGTTCTTTGATGTTGTCCTCGGTAAAACCGGGCAGCGTCTGGCCGTTGTACAGCTTCATCTTCTGCATGATATTGAGCGACGCCTTCTTGGGCTCCTCCAGGCGCGTTAGCACAGCCCACATCGCCGCCATCTCGAGGGTGTGTGGAGCGATGTGCTTGCCGGTGATACGCGAGGGGTTGAAATCACGCTCGTAGATCTTGACTTCGTCTTTGAGCCGCGTGTTGTAGGGAATATCGATCTTGACCGTCCGGTCCCTCAGGGCCTCCATGAATTCGTTGTTCTGCAGCTTGCGGTACTCCGGTTCGTTGGTGTGCCCGATGATGACCTCGTCGATATCCGTTTGCGAGAACTTCTTGGGTTTTATTTTGTGTTCCTGCGAGGCACCCAGCAGGTCGTAGAGAAACGCTACGTCGAGCTTCAGAACCTCGATGAACTCGATCAATCCACGGTTGGCGATGTTGAACTCGCCGTCGAAGTTGAACGCCCGGGGGTCGGAATCGCTCCCGTATTCCGCGATCTTCCGGTAGTTCAGGTCACCGGTCAGCTCCGTCGAATCCTGGTTCTTCTCGTCCTTCGGCTGAAAGGTCCCGATCCCGACGCGGTCTTTCTCCGACAACACGAACCGCCGCACCTGCACGTGGTCCATCACCTGCAGCCAGTTGCCGTCATAGCCCCGCAGCAGTTCCGAAAACTGGAAGCGGCACGACGGGCACAACTCACCTTCGATGCGGACTTCGGGGCCCTCCTCCCCGATGGCCCCGTTGATCTTGGCCGCCACCTCTATCCGGAAATCTTCCGGTATCAGGTGGAGCGGATCCTCGTGCATCGGGCAAATTGCGAACTCGCCGTCCTCCGACTTCTCATCCCGCCAGCCGAAGGTGAAGAGCCTCCCCTCCGGTGTTCTCGAGTATTGCTCGATTCCTTTTTTCAGCAGGCGAACGACGGTGCTCTTGGCGCTGCCCACCGGGCCATGGAGCAGCAGGATTCGTTTCTCGGTGCCGTAGCGCTGGGCGGCCGCCTTGAAGATGTTCACCATCTTCATCAGCGATATCTCCAGACCGTAGACGGCATCGACCCCCCCCGTCCCAATATCCCCAAAGAACTTGTATTTGATAATCTTTCGCTTGTGTTCTGTGTACTCTTCGATGCCGTGGGAAAGAATCATGTCGTAGATCCTCTGGAACGCCGAACGGACCACACGGGGTTCGGAGATGACGATATTCAGGTATTCTTCAAACGATCCTTTCCAGTTCAGTTCCTGGAACTCCGCGACGTCCTGTTTGCTCTCGATGAGGGAAATTATATCCTTGGCCCCTAACATGTATCCTCCTCAACAGGGTGGTGTGAAAGTAACGTTTGGTTACCGTCTTCCCCACTAAAAAATATAGTGTTTCCCCTCTGCCCACGCCAGTGTTAGCGCATCGGACGAACACTTGCCGGTGCCGGACCGCCCTTGCCAATCTCGCAAAAAACATACCAAGGGTAGCCCACCGCCAGGGCGGGTAACTCCAATGATTTCACCGTCTAGGGACTGTGCCCGTCAACAAAAACTTTCACTTTTTTTGCCCGCCCGTATTCGCTGGCAAAAAATCTCCCGCGCGGGTGCGCGGGCCCCCGGCGGCGGCATTCGCCGGCACGGGTTTTATGCTTTCCACCGGGGAACTACGGTCTGGTATACTGCACGAATTCCACATAGCGAGGAGGGGGTCGAAAATGCCGGATTGTATCTTCTGCAAGATTGTCGATGGCGAAATCCCCACGGAGAAAGTCTACGAAAACGACGATCTGCTCGCGTTCGACGACATCAATCCCGTGGCGCCGGTCCACATTCTGATCGTACCCAAAAAACATATCGCGACACTCAACGATGTGTCATCGGCCGACGAGGCGTTGCTGGGCAAGATGCTGGTTTGCGCGAAGGTACTGGCGGCCCGGCGCAAAATCGCCGACGAGGGTTACCGGACGGTCATGAACTGCATGGCGGGAGCCGGCCAGTCCGTTTTTCATATCCACGCACACCTGCTTGGGGGTCGGATGTTTCAGTGGCCGCCCGGCTAGGGGGCTCGCGGGTCACTCGAGGTAAGTATCCTCCAGCCGCGCGGTGAGGTCGTAGTCAATCTCGAAATCCTCCGGCTGATCACTGTCACGTTTGGAAAGGATCTGCGCGTCGACGAGCTGGAAGACGGCGCGGCCCACGTCACGACTCGACGAAACCCCCCAGCTCGTCAGCACGGTCCCGGCGAGCAGTCCGAATCGATGGCGCGCGTACCCGCAGAAGCCGTCGAGCAGCTCCTCCGCGCTGACGTGCCGCCGCTTGCCGAGAGCCTGCATCGTAAAATCCAGAGTCTCCATGACGAATGGATACACCTGGGGTTTGAGCCGCGGGTCCTTGGCGCGAATATTGTCTACGACTTCCCAGAAATTGGCTTCTCGATCCATGTCGCTTCCTCAGATGACGTCCTCGTAGAGTCGCAGATAGTCCCCCACGATCTTGTCCCTGCCAAAGTCCTTTCTCGCTCGCTCACGGGCCTTGAGACCTATACTCTGACGCCAGTCGTCGTCCTGGAACAACCGTACGATGATCGAGCTCATTCCCGCCACGTCGTGCGGATCGAGCAGAAAACCCGTCTCGCCGTCCTGGATCACTTCTCCCAGACCGCCGATGTTCGATGTCACGGCAGGCACGCCACAGCTCATCGCCTCGAGCGCCGCCAGGCCGAAGCTCTCATGTTCGCTGGGCAGCAAAAACACGTCCCCCACAGGCAGAAGGTCCGCGATGAACTCCTGATCACCGAGAAAGCTCACGTGCGCCTGCAGCCCGCGTTCGACCACGATGCGCTCGACCACCTCGAACTCCGGGCCGTCGCCGATGAGGAGCAGGCGACAGGGCACATGGTTTTTCACTTCAGACAATACATCAATTATCGTTGGTATGTTCTTGACTTTACGAAAGTTCGACACATGAACGATCAGCTTCTCTTCCGGCCGCGCGTACTGCTCACGGATGGCACTGTTCGCATTGGGCCGGAATTCATTGCAGTCGACAAAATTATGGATCACGTGGATCGGCTTGTCCGTCTTGAACGCGCGGACGGTCTCCTGTCTCAGAAAATCGGACACGGCGGTGATCGCGTCACTCTTGGTGATGCTGAAGCGCGTTATCTCGTAGAACGACGGCATCACCCCAACCAGCGTGATATCGGTGCCGTGCAGTGTGGTGATAGTCTTCAAATCCTGACCGCAACTCCGCAGCATTTCCTTAGCGAGGTACGCACAAGTCGCGTACGGGACGGCGTAGTGCGAATGCACAACGTCCAGGGAGTACTTCACCGCCACCTCGCGGATCTTGGCGGCAAGGCTTAGCGAGTACGGTGTGAATTGCTGGAATAGGGGGTAATCTCCCGGGGCGACTTTGTGAAAGTAGAGGTTTTCGTCGAAGTGATTCAGCCGCGCGGGCAGCCCGTAGGTAATGAAATGCACTTTGTGGCCGAGGCCGGCGAGCGACTTGCCCAACTCGGTCGCCACCACACCGCTGCCGCCGGGAGTCGGATAGCACACGATGCCAATATTCGCTTTCTTCATTGGGTTTCCATGGAGATGGGCGAGAACTCAGGCTCCGAAAACCGCCAGGTCCTGCAGCGCGATCGGACGCGGTGACCGGAAGGGCTCCCCGTGGGGAACCCGGATTTTTTGGCCGAAAACCCGGCTGCGAGCCTCCATAACCGCCAGAAAGTCCGGCGCGTTCAGCGGCGTCGGCTTGCGACCGGGCCCCGCGACGAACTGCGATTCGTGGGCGCGAATCGCTTCGACCTTTGTGTCCCAGCACGACGAAATGTCCACGACGACGTTCGGCTCGAGCTCGTTGCGGCCGGGGTAGACGAGGACATTCCTGACTGACCACGCTTCTTGTTGTGCTTCGTAACCGTGCACGCCGGCCAGGTACAGCGCCCTCTCGACCAGCGTTGCGCCCGCGGCATGGTCAGGGTGGGGATCGTCTCCGGAAGGCGCGAGCACCAGATCCGGCCTCGCCTCGCGGATCGCACGCACAACGGCTTTTAAATAGTCCGTGTTCTCACTCTGAATCGCTCCATCGGGCAAACCGAGGTTCACCCTGCGGCCGATCCCCATGATCTCGGCTGCACGGGCGGCCTCCTTCGCGCGGATTTCTGGCGTGCCATTGCTCGCGGCGGCTCCGTCGGACAGGTCGACAACAACGACGCCGTGCCCCTGGCGGGCGGCCAGCACGACGGTGCCGCCGCAGCCGAGCTCGACGTCGTCGGGATGGATGCCGAAGGCGAGAATGTTCATGGCCCGCATGAATATACTATATGCTGCGCATGCCCGTCCATCAGTTCGTCTACGTGCGTCCTCGCGAGCACGACCAGACGATCGCCCGTCCCGTCACCGCTGTAGAGAAACGGAAACAAGCCGGCGAGCCATCGCTCCTGCGGTTTGCCGTCGGGTTTGATCAGTTGTTGGATATGTCCCAGAAACGGCCATTGCTCGAGCGCCATCACCTTGCCCGCACCTGCCGCCGTCTGGGCGAGCTTTTCCTGGCGGTCCTCCAGTTCGCCCAGGCGCGCACGAATCTTCTGCTGCGATTTTTCAGGCAGATCGCCGAGGGCCCGCTCGGCGAATCTCTCCAACAGGTCGGAGAGACCGGTCTTGAGCTCGGCGACCGCCGCGACGAGATCGGAGGGAACGCTCCGCTGGTAAACGGTCTTCGCGTACGCCACGGGGTTCTCCACCAACCCGGAGACCTCCCCACGATCCGCGGCGAGAGCTGCCAGGGGCGGCGGCAGAAAAGTCGCACCCATGCGCGGAAGCTCTACCGGACGCGGGACACCGAACTTGTCGTACAGCGCCCCGATCTGGGCGCGGTAGGCCAGTTCGGCCGGCCCCAGCACCACGGCGAGCGGTCTGAAGACGTGGTCCTGCACCAGGTTGCGCGCCACGACTCCCGGCGAACACTTCTCGATGTCGTTCTCGATCGCGGCCAGAAGAAGACCGCGGTTTTCGGCAGAGACGCTTTTGCGAAGCCCTCCCTCCAGCAGAAAGACGCCGGAGTCCCCACCGGGCGTAATCTGGGCGTGGTACCCCCCGTGCTCCAGGCGCTCGCCTTCCCGGCGCACCAGTTGGTTGACCTCTTCCTCTTCGCGCGCATAGTCCGACAGCACAGACTGTGCGCACTTTCGCACGCAGCCCATGCGCCCGTCGACCACTGCCAAGGCGCCGTTGAAAAACCCGACGAGGATCGCCGCCGCCGATTCTCCGTGGTCTTCGGCGGCTTCGAGCGCAGCACCGACGCGCGCCGCCACGTACGCACCGTGATCGAACCTGTCGGTGAACCCGCGCACAACGTGCCACAGGGTCGTGAGGGGTGACAACGAGATATCCCCGACCGGCATGCCGCTGCGGTGCGCGCTCTGCGCGATCGCCGCCGACACGGGGTCGTAGGTATCGGTGAGCATCCGCAGCTGGCGGATTTCCCCGAAATCGGTATCGTCCGACCCACACCAGTAGAGCGGCACCACGGGGCGGCCGATCACACCCTCGAGGAAAGACGCCAACGCAACCGCCGTGGCGGCCTTGTAGACGGTATGGAGTGGTCCCCCCAGCGTGCCCGGTTGCTGGCCGGTGATCACAAAAGCCGTGTCACCCGTGCCTGCTTTGCGTAGCTTGTCGACGACGGCCTTTTGTGTGCCGAGCCGCAGGCTAAGACTCGCGACCGAGTCGACGACCCGCTCCCATGCGGCGCCATCTCGCTCGCGCCCGGCGCTCTCGCCTCCGGCGAGCGCCCTCTCCCAAAATGTCCCGTTGGAGCTCACGCCGCCGATGAACGTGGGGAGACCCTCACCCGGGGACGCGATGTAATCGAGAAACAGTCTCGACGGGTCCCCTACTGTGGCCCAGTCCGCTCTTGCAATTATCGCGGGCATGTTGAGTTCCTGCCTGTTCTTGCCGGCGCTTACCGCTTCACCGACAGGATGATTACGCGCTCGGAGACGCCATCCACGAATTCGTTTCCCGCGTAGTCTCCGTAGAGGTCGCGTGGCGACAGACCCGTGCTCTCGAACATCATCACCAGGTCGGCCCGCGTGTAGAGTCGCAGGCGCTCCGTAATCGTTTCTTTGTGGTTCGTGTCCCTGTTTGTGACTTCGGCGCGCTTTACCAGGTATTTCCCGTGCTCTTCGATTCGTCTCTTCTCGTGAATCTCGTAGCTGCCCGACTCGCGGTGTGATTCCTCCAGCAGTTCGGACGCTATTTTTTCTGCGTTGATAAAATCAAATAGAAACACGCCGTTCTTCCGTAGTACGCGATGGACCTCTCTGAAAACGAGCAGGTTGTCCGTATCGACGGAGAAATAGCCGAAACTCGTGAACATATTGAGTGCACCGCCAAACGATCCGTCCCGAAACGGCAAATAGCGCATGTCCCCCTGCACCACCCTGCCCCCGTGCCCCCACTCCCGGACCGACCGGCTGAGAAGGTAGTGCGAAAGATCGAGACCGTAGACTTCGACCTCCCGCCGCAGCAACGCCTCCAGGTAGCGGCCGTCCCCCGAGGCAAGGTCGAGAACCGGGGACCTCCCGTCGAAATAGTGGCCGAACGAATCCAGCGCTGCCTCGGCCGCGGCACAGTCGCGGTGGCTGTACAGGACCGGGTACAAACGGTCAAAAGCGGCTTCGTACCACTCCATGCGGTTTCCTAGAACGCCTCGCCGTCCTGTGAGCGCGTCACGACCGTGTCGCCCCCGAACGCATCGTCATCACGTTGTGGATAGCTTTCCGTATAGTGCAATCCCCTGCTTTCCTTTCGTTTCAGCGCGCAGCGGATGACCAGCTGCCCGACGAGGACGACATTCCTCAGCTCGAGAAGATCCTGAGTCAGACGGCATTTCCAGTACAGCGACTCGACGGTTGACTCCAGCTCGCGCATGCGCCGGCGGGCCAGGTCCAGCCGCTCGTCGTTGCGCACAATCCCCACGTAGTCCCACATGACCCGGCGGGCCTCGTCCCAGTCGTGGTCGAGGATCACTGGCTCCTTGAGCGTTTCAGTGTGATCCTCCTGCCACGGCATCGGCTCGCGGACCGTCTCCTGCACGAGGCCCTCATCCTCCTGCAGCATCTTCACCGCGCGGTCGACGTAGACCACCGCCTCCAGCAGCGAGTTGCTCGCGAGCCGGTTGGCGCCGTGAAGCCCCGTGTGGCTCACTTCGCCCAGCGCGAGCAGGTTCGGCAGCGACGTTCGTCCGGCCATGTCCACGTCTACGCCGCCACAGAAGTAATGGGTGGCCGGGACGACGGGAATGGGATCGCGCGTGATGTCGATGCCGAGTTCCAGGCACCGCCGCGAGATGTTTGGAAAACGACGCCGCAGATGTCCAGCGTCCACATGGGTCAGATCCAAATAGGCGCACTTGGCGCCCGTCGTCTTCATCTCCCTGTCGATCGCCCGCGCCACAACGTCCCGTGGAGCCAGGTCCTTCTTGGGATGATAGTCCTTCATGAACGCGTACCCGTCTTCCCGTTTCAAGAGACCCCCTTCACCGCGAAGGGCCTCGCTCAGGAGAAATGACTTCGACTGCGGGTGGTAAAGACAGGTGGGGTGAAACTGGACGAACTCGAGGTTCGCGATGCGGGCACCGGCTCGATACGCCATCGCGATGCCGTCGCCGGTGGCGATGTCGGGGTTGGATGTGTAGAGATACACCTTGCCCGCTCCGCCCGTCGACAGGATGGTCCTTTTGGCGGCGAAGGCCTCGACCTCCTCGTTGTCCACATCCAGGATGTACGCGCCGAAGACCGCCTGCGCATCGGTGGCCGGATCACACAGGTGGCGCGCTGTCACCAGTCCAACGGCCATGTGGTTTTCGTACAGCGCTACATTGCGTTGTTCCCTGACCCGCTCGAGCAGAATGCTCTGCATCTCCTGGCCGGTCAGATCGCTGCTATGCACGATACGGTTTACCGAGTGCCCCCCTTCGCGCCCGAGCGAGAGCCGGTC
>JAZGDW010000211.1:0-11844 GCA_036478295.1 Candidatus Krumholzibacteriia bacterium | reverse complement strand
TTCTAGTTGCGCCTGCGCGGTAGTAGCCACGACCTGTCCCAGGATCAGCAACACCAAGAGCCTTCTCATTATGGGCCTCCTTCCGCAAGCAAATCGGCAAAACTACAACCCGCCGAAGCGTGGGTGTCTTCTCACTCCCCGGGCAGGACTCGAACCTGCTACGCCGCCACCAAGCCTCAGGAATTCTCCAGGATCGCACCCGCCGCCAGCGCGCCGGGTGCGCAGGTGATGCCGCCGCCGGGGTGGCTGCCGCTTCCGCAAATGAAGAGACCCGGCACCGGCGACCCGTATCCGACGCACTCCGGTACCGGCCGGATCAAGAGCTGATCCAGCGCGTGCTCGCCGTGGTAGATGTGGCCGCCGGCGAGCCGGTACCGTTCCTCCAGGTCCACCGGCGACTGCACCCTGCAAGAGACGACGGCGTCGCGTAGCGAGGGTGCGTACTCGCACAACGTATCGACGACGCGCTCGCCCAGCTTGCGCCGTTCCTGGTCGCTCCACTTGCTTCTCAACTCGTAGGGCGCGTAGTGCACGAGGATGGAAAGCACGCTGTGGCCCTTCGGCGCGAATCCTGGGTTCGAAAACGCAGGCATGTAGATATCCAGTACGGGAGTCTCCGAGCACCTTCCATACTTGACGGCGTCGAAGGCCTTCTCCAGCTGGTCCAGGTTCTCACCCGTGCGCACGAACTCGACCCGCTCGCCGGGGCGGCCCGCCATTTCGATACGGGCGTCGAGGGCGAGATCGACTTTGGCGGTGGTTCCCTGCGACCGAAAATGCGTGATGCGCCGCTCGAACTTTTCCGTCGTCATCTCGCCGGCGAGCAGTTCGAGAAACGTCTGCTTGGGGTGGCAGGAAGCGGCGACGACCGGCGCGGATATGTGTTCGTTCTTGCCGAGCAGTGCGCCCTCGACCCGGCCGCCGGAGACGACGACGCGGCTGACCTCGGCGGAGGTGCGGATCTCGACGCCGGCGTCCCGCGCCGCGCCCTCGAGCGCCGTCACCAGGAACCCAGCGCCGCCTTTTATCGAAGGCCCCTTGCGGCATTCCCACAGGAGCAGATTGATCGCGCTTCCCGGCGAACGCGGTCCCATGAACGCGCCGTGAATGGCGGGACCGGCCAGGAGCGCTTTTAACAAATCGGTCTCGAACCAATCGTCCAGCCAGTCGGCCACGCTCATGGGACCGATGCGCAGGAGCTCGACCGCGTCGCGCCTCGCCAGTTTGCGCATACCGCGGCTTTTCTTGAAAAGTGCCCACAGGTCCGCCCGCTTCTCGATGCGCGTGATATCCAGCGGAACGTTATCGAGCAGCTCCGTGATGACCCCGCGAACCCGATGGATGAAACGCCGGTACTCCCAGTACCGTTCCACGTCCTTCTTGGAAAAGGCCGCGATCTCGCCGGCCGCCGCTGCCGGATCGTCGTGAAGCAGGAGCCCTTTCCCCTTCTTCTGGGGCACAAAAATGGCGGGCGGCTTCTTTTCCAGCTCGAATCCGTAGCGCTTCAGGTCGAGCGTGTTTATCAGCCGGTGGCGGACACCGGTTGTATCGTGCAGGACGCCGGCCGTGCGGTAACCGGAGTGAAACTCCTCGCAGGCACCTAGGCCCCCGGTAAACTCGCGTTTCTCGAGAACGACCACCTTGCGTCCGCCCTTTGCGAGCAGGGCCGCGGCCGTGAGTCCGTTGTGGCCCGCGCCGATGACGATGACGTCGTATTCGTTCCGCTTCTGCACGCTCATAGATCTATCTCCCCACCGTTCCCAGAAACGTCTTGGCCGCGAGCTCGCCCGGCGCGCCCATGACGCCACCACCCGGGTGCGCCCCCGACCCGCACATCCACAGATTGTTTATCGGGGTCTTGTAACGCGACCACCCCGGGGCGGGTCGCAAGAACATGAGTTGCTCGAGACTCAGCTCACCCTGGAAAATATTCCCTTCGGTCAACCCCAGCTGTTCTTCCATGTCCAGCGGCGTCAGTACCTGGCGGTAGAGAATCGATTCCTTGAGTGTCGGACAGTACTCGGCGAGCGTATCGACGACGGCGTCGCCGAACGCTTCCCTGCGCTTGGGCCAGAAGCTGGCGCCTTCCTTGATGTGATACGGGGCGTACTGCACAAAGATCGACACGACATGCTTGCCGGGCGGCGCGACCGTTGAATCGACGAGCGATGGAATTACGACATTCAGGTACGGCCGTTCCGAGAAGTCACCATATTTCGCCTGGTCGTACGCCTTCTCGAGATAGTCGAAGCTCGGCGCAATCGCGATATCGCCCCTCAGGTGCGGCCCGGCACCCGGGCGGCACGTGAACTCGGGACAACGATCCACGGCGAGGTTGACCTTGCCCGAGCTGCCGCGCAGCTTGTAGCGCTTTATGGAATGCACGAAGTCCCCGTCGAAGTGCTTCTCGCCGACCATGCCGAGGAAGGTGCGGCGCGGATCGAGACTCGAGAACACCTGCTTCGCGCGCACTTCCTCCCCACCCTCGAGCACGACGCCCCGGCACCGCCCGCGTTTGACCAGAAACTTCTCGACCGGGGTGCGCGTTCGTATCTCCGCCCCGAATCGCCTGGCGGCCGAGGCGATCGCGCGGCTCAACTGCCCGGTGCCGCCCTTGGAGAATCCCCACGCGCGGTAGGCGCCGTCTATTTCACCCATGTAATGGTGGAGGAGCACATACGCCGTGCCCGGCGAGCGCACACCGAGAAAGGTGCCGATGATACCGCTGACCGACATCGGTGACTTGAGCGTTTCGGACTCGAACCACATGTCGAGAAAATCGGTCGCGCTCATCGTGAGCAGCTTGGTGTGCAGGTACATGAGGTCGGACCCGACCGACCGCATGAGATTCCCCATGCGCAGGAGCTTCAGGAGTTCCCGCGGACGGCGGGAAAACGGGTCCGGTGCGGGGCTGTCGATAAGCTGCTTTATAAAGAAGGACATCTTTTTCATTGCCAGCCCGAACTCCGAATAACTCTCCGCGTCCTTCGCGCTGAAGCGCGCGATCTCACGGCGGGTCAGGTTGGGATCCGCCCAACGGCAAAGCGAATCGCCGTCCGGCAACGGCAGAAGAGACGCTTCCAGCGGAATGATTTCCAGCCCGTGCCCAGCGAGGTTGAGCTCGCGGATGATGTGCGGCCGGAAGAGGCTGACGACGTAGGAAAACACCGAGAACTTGAAACCGGGGTAAAGCTCTTCCGTGGCAGCCGCCCCTCCCAGGACGTGGCGCCGCTCGAGTACCAGCACCTTGCGGCCGGCCCTGGCCAGGTACGCCGCGCACACCAGGCCGTTATGGCCGCCCCCGACTATTATTGCGTCGTATTTCTTTGCCATCTCACCTCATCGGTTCCTGATTGGTCGATGGTCGGGTAGTCCAGGACACACACAACCCGCCCTCCAAAGGCTCGCCGACGCCCATGGCGACCGGCAAAAACGCTTGACGCATACAGAGAGCCGCATCTACCTTTATTCGCGTACCGGAAAAGAATTCAGGACCACTTTCCAATCGAGGAGAACGACATGGATAAACGCATCGCGCGCTCGATCTCGCTGTGTCTCGCATTGTTTCTGGCGGCAATTTCCGTCACAACCGCAAATGCCCAGGGGCTAAGACCCGCGATCGGCGCCCGTACCGGATTCAGTGTCGACCCCGACCAGTTCACCATCGGCATCCAGTCGCAGTTGGGCTCGTTTTCCATCGGCCGCTTCGCGCCGAGCGTGGATTTTGGTTTTGGGAACGACCTCACCGTCACGGCTTTCAACCTCGACGTACAGGCATCGCTCCTCAGTTTTCCCGGCTCGTCCACGTCGATCTACGGCGGCGCGGGACCGACCCTCAGCATCCTCTCCCCGGAGGGCCGGGGCTCCGATACCGAGATCGGATTCAGCCTGGTCGCCGGATTGAAGATGCCGTTCAGCCCCCTCAATTACTACAACGTGGAGGCCCGTTTCGGATTTGGCGACATCCCAGACTTCAAGCTCCTGGTCGGCGCGATGATCGGGCTCAAATAGCGCACTCCCCGGGGGATAACACCGAGGCCTTGTTACCGTAATCGTGCTCCGTCGCATCCCTTCCCCCATGATCAGCGCCGCTTGCGCTCGGGGTCGAAGAATGGCTTCTTGGCGACCGTCGCCGCCACGGTCTTGCGCTCGTACTCCACCGTCACCTCGAACCTCAGAACCTTGCCGATGGACTCGAAACCACGCTGCACCGTCGCCAGCGCGAGGTTTTTCTTGAGCGTCGGCGACCACGCGCCACTGGTCGCGTAACCCACCTGCCGGCCGGCGTCGTCGTAAACCGGAACAGAGCTTCTCCACGCTTCGGCCCCGATCTCCGGCGGCAGCCCCCTCGCCGCGAACAACGCCTCGTGCTCGTCCCAGTCGAGCTCGAGACCGACGAGCATGCGATCCGGTCCCCGCAACTTCTCCAGCACCAGCGCTTCGCGACCGTTGAACGGTCCTCTCTTCAACTTGACCATCCAGTCGAAGCCGAGTTCGTACGGAGTCGACTTTCTCTCCTTGATCATGCAGTGGTTCGCGTTGAAGTAGTCGATGCCGTTCAAGACGAAGCCCGCTTCTATACGCGTAATGTCCATCGCGTCCAGACCGGCCGGCAGCATCCCGTACTTCTGGCCCACCGCGTTCAACGCATCCCATATTTTGGTCGCGTTCTCGTTCTCCACCCACACCTCGTAACCGAGGTCACCGGTGTAACCCGTCCTCGACACGTAAACCCGGCACCGGTCGATCTGCGCCTGTTTTACCGCGAAGTACTTGAGATCGCCGAGGCCGTCGTCGGTGACCTCGTCGAGAATCTCCCTGGACTTCGGCCCCTGCAGCGCCAGTACACCCAGCCGCCGGCTGCTGTCCTCGATAGTCACCTGGTACCCCCGCGCGAAGCGATGAAACCAGGATAGATTGGGTTCGGTGGAAGTAACACGGTAATAGTCTTCGTCGAGCCGTGACACGGTGCCGTCGTCGATCACCTTGCCGGCGTCGTCGCACCAGCAGGTGTAGGCCACGCGTCCCCGCTTCAGTTTGGCGATGTTCCGCACCATGATGCGGGACAGCAGCGCTGCCGCGTCCTTGCCATAGACCTCGTATTTGAAAAGCGGGGTGACGTCGACGAGTCCCGCCGTGTGGCGGAAGGCAAAGTACTCACGCTCGGGATAGGTGTCGTACGACTTGACCGCATAGTAGCCGGCCCAGTCCTTGTAGAGGAGACTTATACAACACTGCAGTGTTCGTTCGTGAAAAGGCGTGGGAATAGGCATTGCGCCCTCATCGTCCTTCGTCGTTCTTCGTCGTCCAAAGACCCTGTGCCGCCCTCCAACTCCAGGGGCTAGATTAATCCAACCTGAAAACTCCCCGCAAGGTCAAAAAACGGGACCATTACGGCAGCCCTCACGCGGGTGCCGCTCGCGTTGAAGGAAAGGCGCTCGTATGCTATAGTTCCGCGTCGCTTAGCCAGACCCGAAAGCTGGTGATTCTTGAGTAATCCGCCCATGGAAATAACCATCCGCAGGGCCACCGTCGACGACCTCGAAGCACTCGTCTATTTCAATTCGGCGTTGGCGGAAGAAACTGAAGCCAAGCAGCTGTCGCGGGACAGGCTGACCCGGGGCGTGCGGGCCGTGTTCGAGGACCCGGCAAAGGGGTTCTACCTTCTCGCCGATACGGAGGGCACGGCGGCCGGCGGCCTCCTGGTCACCGTCGAGTGGAGCGACTGGCGCAACGCCTATTTTTGGTGGATACAGAGCGTGTTCGTGCGGCCGGAGTACCGCGGGCGCGGCGTCTACGCGCGGCTGCACCGGCACGTCGAGGAGCTCGCGGCGACGGCGGGCGACGTGTGCGGGATTCGCCTATACGTCGACCGGGAGAACACGCGCGCCAAGAGCGTCTACGAGCGGCTCGGAATGACGCCGGGGCGTTATGATTTCTACGAAACCGAGCTGCCCGGTGGCGGAACTGATTTCGCTTGACCCTCCCTGGATTATTCTTTAAAATCCCCCCGTTTTAGCGTCAGATCGTATCGATTTCCTCTTTAAAAGACACATACCTTTTTACCGTTGGAAACAAGCCGTGATTCATTCGTGGTCCGGTAATTCCACATGAATCTCTGAGCACTCAAGGAGGACGTGTATATGGATTCCGCCCTTATTCTGGGAATCCCGTGGGTCGGTGTCATCGGTATGATCATCGCCACGATCACTTTTTTCATGGTTTTGCGGCATTCACCCGGTAACGAAGTCATGCAGCAAATCGGGGAGCGGGTTCATGCCGGCGCCATGGTGTTTCTGAAGCGTGAGTACTCCATCATCGCGGTTTTTATGGTCGTCGTGTTTGCCGCCCTCGCGATCATGCTCAGCATCTGGACCGGTGTCGCCTACCTGGTGGGCGCCCTGTCGTCGATGTTCGCCGGCTGGTTTGGAATGGAGGCGTCCACGCGCAGCGCCACCCGCACCTGCCAGGCAGCCAAGGAGGGCGGTGCTCCGGCCGCGCTGGCCATTGCCTTTCAGGGCGGATCGGTCATGGGCCTCACCGTCGCGTCACTCGGTGTCATCGGACTCGGTTTTTTCCTTATCTTTCTGAGACATGACCCGCAGAACGCCCCCCTGGTCATCAACGGGTTCGCCATGGGGGCTTCGA
This sequence comes from Candidatus Krumholzibacteriia bacterium, assembly GCA_036478295.1. Lineage (GTDB taxonomy): Bacteria > Krumholzibacteriota > Krumholzibacteriia > WVZY01 > WVZY01 > JAZGDW01. The sequence continues at coordinate 5,196 of JAZGDW010000211.1, read as the reverse complement.
GCATCGCACTCTTCGCGCGTGTGGGTGGGGGCATCTATACCAAGAGCGCCGACGTCGGCGCCGACCTCGTGGGCAAGGTCGAGGCGGGAATCCCCGAGGACGACCCGCGCAACCCGGGAGTCATCGCGGATAACGTGGGCGATAACGTGGGCGACACAGCCGGCATGGGCGCCGACCTTTTCGAATCCTACGTGGGTTCGGTGATTGCCACCATGGCCATTGCCGCCGTCGCCTATTCCGAGCCGCTCGCTCGAATGACCGTTCCCCTGGCCTTGATCGCCGTGGGCCTTGTTGCTTCCATCCTGGGTATCCTCTCGATGGGAATCTTCAAGAGGATGGACCCGATGTCCGCCCTCAACTATTCCACCTATACCGCCGGCATCCTGTTCCTGATCGGCGCCTACTTCCTGGTGGACAAGCTGGTCGGAGACGTCAACACGTTCTGGGCGGTGCTTACCGGCCTGGCATGCGGCCTGTTGATCGCGCGGGAGACGGAGTATTTCACCGCTGGCAAACCGATTCGCGAGATCGCGCTGTCGAGCGAATCAGGAGGCGTCGCCACCAACATTATCACGGGGCTGGCCGTGGGCTTCAAGAGTGCCATTCCTCCCGTGCTCACCATCGCCGCCGCAATCTACGTCGCTTTCGAACTCAACGGTCTCTACGGTATCGGCATCGCCGGAGTGGGTATGCTGGCCACCATCGGTATCATCATGTCGACCGACTCCTACGGACCCATCGCCGACAACGCCGGCGGGGTGGCCGAGATGAGCAAGGCCGGGCCGGAGATCCGCAAGATTACCGACAAGCTGGACTCGATCGGCAACACCACCGCGGCGATCGGCAAGGGGTTTGCCATCGGCAGCGCGGCGCTTACGGCGCTCGCTCTCTTCGCCGCTTACCAGAATACGGTCGGTCTCGAATCGATCAATCTCACCAACCCCAAAACGGTCATCGGCCTGCTGCTCGGCTCGATGATGCCCTTTCTCATCGCGGCGTTCACCATGGAAGCGGTCGGCCGTACCGCGAACAAGATGGTGATCGAGATCCGCAGGCAATTTCGCGAGATCAAAGGCCTGCTCGACGGCAACGCCGAACCCGACGTGGAAACTTGTATCGATATCGTGACCAAGGGGGCCCTGCGTGAAATGATCGCCCCCGGACTGATAGCCGTCACCGCACCGCTGATTGTCGGTTTCATGATGGGCCCCGAGGCGCTGGGTGGCTTCCTGGCGGGCGCCACCGCGACCGGCGTTCTCATCGGTGTCTTCATGTCCAATGCCGGCGGCGCGTGGGATAATGCGAAGAAGTATATCGAAGAGGGCGCGCATGGGGGCAAGGGATCAGACGCGCACAAAGCGGCTGTCGTGGGAGATACCGTCGGCGATCCGTTCAAGGACACGTCCGGCCCGGCGATGAACATCCTGATCAAACTGATGGCCGTGGTGTCACTGGTCTTCGCGCCGGTATTCGCGAAGATGCTTTAGACCTGGCTTGGGGTGGTGGGCGGTCAAATCGCTTCCGCCCCACGCTCCGCTTCGCTCGGCTATCCGCCTGCGGCGGATGATCCTCGCTCGCTGCCGCGAATGGGCCGTCACCGATTTGACCGCCCACCACCCCATTCGCAGGTCGCGGCCGAATGGTATATAAGTGGCGCAGCGGGATGGGTGTTCTCGAGCGAGTTCTTGAGCACCGACAGTCAGCTATAATGCGCGAAATGCTGCTGCAGTGCGCAGGCGCGCAACCAATTGCCTACGAGCGTGAAGCTCGTGCGCCGAGGACTGTCTGAGCATGAGAACACCCATCCCGTTGCGCCACGCTGGGCGCGCCCGGCCGCGCCGCGATGCGGGAGGCCCGAATGCCGCTTCACACACTGCTCATCGTAGGTGGTAGCTGGGTTCTCATCCTGCTCCTCACCCTGTGGCGAATCGCCACATGGAAGGACGGGGGTGACGAGTAGTGGACCCTGCCGCCGGCACCGACTGGTCGCTCTTCATAGGCTTCGGCGCCTACCTCATCGTTCTCCTCATCTGCGGGCTCACCGCCTCCACCCTGATGAAAGGGCTGGACGATTTTCTGCTGGCCGGGAGAAGGCTCGGACCGCTGTCGGCCGCAATTTCAGAACGCGCCAGCGGTGAGAGCGCCTGGTTTTTGCTCGGCCTGCCGGGTGCGGCCTACGCCGCCGGTTTCACCGAGTTCTGGTCGGTAATCGGTATTGCCCTCGGCATCCTCGCCTCGTGGTCGTTCATTGCCTTTCATCTCCGCAAGCAGACGGAGAAGCTCGGCGCCCTCACCCTGCCCGATTACTTCGAGATGCGCTTCGCCGGCGCGCCGTTCGCACTGCGCCGTTCGCTGCGCATCATCTCAATGCTGATCATCATCCTGTTCTACATGGGGTACGTGGCCGCGCAGTTCGTCGGCGGCGGCAAGCTTCTCAACGCCACCTTCGGTATCGATGCGAGCTGGGGCATGGTGATCGGCGCGGTGGTGGTCATGCTCTACACCATGCTGGGCGGGTTCCTGGCCGTGGTATGGACGGACGTGATCCAGGGACTGATGATGGCGGCGGTCGCCCTGCTGCTGCCCATCATCGGCATTGTCAAGCTCGGCGGACCGCAGGGGATGCTCGATAAGCTCGCCCCCATGGGTGAGAATTTCCTCAGTATGAGCGCCGGCAAGACGGGCTCCGCGTTCATCTTCGGTGTAATGCTGGGGAGCCTCGCCTGGGGTTTCGGGTATCTGGGACAGCCCCACCTTCTCAGCCGCTACATGGCCATCAAGCGGGCCGTCGACGTGAAACGCGGCGCGTTCATCGCGATGGCGTGGACCCTCATCGCCTACTGGGGGGCGCCGCTCATCGGTATCGTCGCCGCCGCCATATTCGGCTCCGGGATCTCCGACCCGGAAATGGTCATGCCGCTCCTGGCGCGGGAACTCGTACCGGGTTGGATCGCGGGGCTGATGATTGCCGGGGCGGTCGCAGCCATGATGTCGACGGCGGATTCGCAGCTGATCGTCGTGACCTCTTCGCTCGTCGAAGACATCTACGTAAGACTCTTCAAGCCCGACGCGCCTTCACACCGGCTGATCTTTCTCTCACGGGTCGCCACGGTAGTGGCATCGGGCGTCGCCCTGCTGCTGGCATTCGGTAACGAGGATCTCATCTTCGACATGGTGGCCTACGCGTGGTCGGGTCTGGGGTCCTCCTTCGGCCCGCCGCTTCTCTTGTCGCTGCGTTGGAAACGAACGACCGCGTGGGGCGTCCTGGCCGGCATGCTGTCGGGGACCATCAGTAATATCGTGTGGAAAGGCACGTCGGTCTTGAATGAAGGTCTCGACATCAAGCTCGCGACGTTTGTTATATCGCTCGCCTGCACGGTGCTGGTGAGTCTGCTCACGTCACGGTCGGCCGGTCCGCACCGCGCCGAGTCACTCTCCTGATACGAAGATCTTTGTTTTCGGGTGCCACCGCAGGTTATCCCGCTGGCTTTCCCACCACAGGCGGATGGGCTCGATCTCGTGATCGTTCCCACCGGCGTCTTCACCAGCGCTGAAGCGAAACGCGATGGGAATATGGGCGGACAGGTGTTCGTGCGCGTCCTTGCGCACGCGCGACGTCCCGGCCTCGTCCATGAGGCCTATCAAGATCGGGATGCCACCGGGTTCTCCCAGCTCCAGCAGTTCTTCCGCCATCTCGACCTTGAGGTATTCGTCATCTTCGGATTCGACGGCGGCGAGCAGCGGTGCCACGCTCGAGCGGTCACCGATCGCCTTTACACACCGCAGCGCCGCCTCGCGCACGATGTCGTCGGGGTCGACGAGCAGCGCGTGGACGCCGGCCAGCTGATCCGCCCGCCCGCCCGAAGCGATGAGGTCGCACACAGACGCCCGGACTTCCGGCTCCGGGTCCTCGAGAAGTTGGGGTATGAGCGGCACCGCCCTTTCCCACAGTCCGGAATCCGACTCGAGCATGCGCACGGCCGCGAGACGCTCGTTCTTGATCCGGCTGGTCATCATATCCAGTGGATCACGTGCCTCGCTCTTCTCGAGCAGGCGGCTGCCAAGCGCAAGAAGAACCAGCACCGTCGCCACGCTCAGGACCTTCGCGAGCTGGCGCCCGCGGGACGGGAACGCCATAACGAAATGAAAAGCCGCCGCAACCACGAGGGCCACACCGAAACCCACGACGATAGTGGGTCCGGAGGGCAGGTCCTTCGCGTAAGAAACGATGACACCGAAGAAACTCACCACAGTACCCACGCTCCAACCGATGATGAGTCGCGATCTGAGACTCTCGGCGAACAGCACCGCCACCACGGCGGGAATAATCAGGTAGCAGAACACGAGCAGCACGCCGGCGATGGCGACGGCGTTCGTTACGACGACTCCGAAGGACACGTAGAAGAGAAAATCCCACAGCCGGACATTGATCCCCAGCGCTTCCGCCTTATCCGCGCTTTCCGAAATCAACAGGAAGCGGCGACGGTAAACGAAATGAAACGCCCCCACGCCCGCGTACAGAAGCGCCGTGTGGAGAATCGTACTCCCCCGAACCCACAGGATGCTACCCGACAGCATCTCTCGCACTTCGTCGGCCCCGTGCGGCAGGTGCGCGCTGGCGAGAATGGTCGCGGCCAGCGCAACGGCGTAGGTTACCCCGATAATCGCCTCCTGGGGCACGCGCTCGTGGCGTGCGCGCGTGAACGAAAAGACGGCCGCGCCGACGAACGCGAATGCCATGGAGAAACCCTTGATTGCCCACGGATCGTCGTGCAACTCATACCCCAGGAGTACACCGTAGACCGCACCGAGGGCCGCGATCTGGGCGAGTGCGAGATCGACGAAGATGACTTTTCTCGCGATTACGTGGATGCCGAGGTAGACGTGGATGCCGGCGAGCACCAGGCACACGAGGAGCGGGTAGATCATCGAGCCGACTAGCTGTTCCATTACGTTCTCCCATCGAGTGGTGCGCTCATCCGTGAGATGAGGTAGTCTATGAGTTCGAAGTACGTGTCGACACCTTCGACCGCGTGCAGGTCGATAGGAACTGCAACGACCGCCGCCCCGGTCTCGCCGGCAATGTAGTCCGATGCCGACCGGTTGTAGAAACTCGACAGCAACAGGACCTTGATCCCGTTTTGCTTGACGGTCCGGATGACGTGGTCACGGTGCCGCGCGGACGGCGTGATCCCC
>JAZGDW010000210.1:0-25652 GCA_036478295.1 Candidatus Krumholzibacteriia bacterium | reverse complement strand
TGGGCGGTCCTGGCGGAAATGGGGGAGCGGGTGGGGCCGGTAGGACCGGCGGGGGCGTAACCTCGGCAGGTGGTGGAGGAGGGGCGGGCGGTAGCGCAGGCAGGGGTGGGAACGGCGGCGGTGGTGGAGGAGGGCCAGCTATCGGTATCGTCGAAAGCCCGGCGAGCAGTGCCACAAGATCTGGCAATACATTTACGCCTGGTACCCCAGGCATCGGAGGCTCTGGTTTGGGCAATCCCGGTGAAACTGGCACCCAAGCGGATTACCTGAAGCTGTAGCGGCAAGCGCTCGCATCAGAGAAAACGATGCAGTCATTCGGGGGGTGACGAGAGCCGCACCCGTCGAGGGCGCCCGCGAAAGGCGATCGTATTTGAACGGAGAGGTTTGTAATGTCTGATAGCTCACGGTTCTCACAAGAAACCATGCGAGAGGTTTTTGTTCGTCAGCAAGGTAAGTGTGCGGTTTGCGGCTACGATCTCAATCAGCTTCTCGAAGAGACGGCGATGGACGCCATGAACTTTCACCACGTTATCCCTCGCAGCGCGGGTGGCGATGCACGGCCGGATAATTGTGTCGTTCTGTGCACGGGAACAAAAGGGACAAATCGCGATCACTGCCATTACCGCGTTCACTCTGAAGGACGTTACAGAACCGGCGCGGTCGTACCGCCGGATTATTATGAGTATTCGCACGGCGTTCGCCGCCATCGTGACCACGAGCGATGGGTCAAGCGCATGAGCGGGCGATTCCGGACATAGATGGAATCCAGCCGCGTGTTCTGAGCACTTCCCAAATGCTTTTAATTCTTCGTTGTATCTGGTAGAGTTCCGCCAACGACAGACCTGTCCCCCGCTTCCCAGTTGAAAACGAGTGAGCACGAATGCCGAGATTTCCCGAATTCGCAGAGCGAACCCAACTCATTACCGGTTCTGTTTTCGAAAAGTTCCGGGCGAAGATGCAAGAGCAAGGCGAGAATCTCGTCAGACTGCACATCGGCGACTCGTACATACCGCCGCCGTACGAGATGCCCGTCGATGCGGGTTTCTTGAAGGAGCATCCCGGGTTCAATCGTTACTGCGACACCTTCGGCATCGCCCCGCTGCGTGAGGTACTCGCCGAAAAGGTGAAGACCGACAACGCCCTGGACGCGACACCCAGCCGGATCATGATGACAGCCGGCGCCTGCAACGCGCTCTCGGTCAGCATGCAGGCATTGCTGAACCCGGGTGATGAGGTGCTGGTGCTCAGCCCCTACTGGCCGTTCTTTCGCGGCATGGTCCGGGTGGTGGGTGGAACGGCGGTCGAAATCCCGTTTTATACACCGCTATACGACGATCCGGGTCTCCATATAAAGGCGCACCTCGAACCGCATCTTACCCCGCGCACGGTCGCGCTGTATCTCAACACGCCGAACAATCCCAGTGGCAAGGTGCTAAGCAAGCGTCAGCTGCAACAAGTGGCCGATTTTGTGCGCGAGCACGACCTGTGGCTCGTGTCCGATGAGGCGTACGACGGGATGGTCTACGACGAGCACGAACATTTCTCCATCGGCGCCCTGCCGGGAATGTTCGAGCGCACGCTGTCGATATTTACCTTCTCCAAGGTGTACATGTTCTCGGGTCTTCGCCTGGGTTACGTGGTGGCGCCCGAGACGGTGCTGCGCAACCTGAACAAAATCATGGTTCACCAGCTCTACGGCCCGTCCACACTATCGCAGCAGATGATGGTGAGTGCGGTTGAGACGCGGTCGCAGTGGAGTGCGGCGTTCGTCGACCACAGCCGCGAACTCCGCGACATGTTCATCCAGGGTCTCGAGATCTCGCCGCAGGTCCCTGAGGGCACGTACTTCCTGTTTTTTCCCATAAAGGATTATCTGGACGGGAGGGATTACTGGGAGGTCATCGACGCCTGCCTGGGCAACGGTGTCTCGGTCGCGCCCGGGGAGGACTTTGGAAAGGACTTCGGCGACTACATCCGCATCTGCTTCACCGGCGAAGCGCCCGACCGGCTCGAGCTCGCCGTTCGTCGGCTGAACGAGATCTTTCCGCGGTAGGCGTGTCGAGATGGGGGTTCTCATGCTCAGACAGTCCTCGGCGCGCGAGTCTCATGCTCATAGACACTTGGTAGCGCGCCTGCGGAACTCGCCTGAGAACCCCCATCTCGACACGCCTTCGCTCATGTTAGTGACGAGAGAACGCGCTGCGGGAACAGGCGCCCCCCTGACTTGTTCCCGCGAAGGCTCTGTCAACAATCCAACGCCCCGCCCCCTTTTACAGTCAGACAGCGTGTCGCAAGGTGTTGCGCCGTGAGGCGATTTCTTGAGCTCCGCCACTTCTTACAATGCGCGAAATGCTGCGGCAGTGCGCAGCGCGCTCTGACCTTTAGACGCGCGCGAGGACATGAGCCGAAGGGTGTAACACCTTGCGACACGCGTCGCTCAATTCTCGATCATTTCGCGGAGCTTGGCGAGGTTCGCGCGCACGTCCGCCGGTACCTGCCGCGATCGTCCCATGTGCCCGGCGAGCGTGTATTCCTCCAGAAAATCATACGCCTTGCTTGCAAAAGGTGACTTGGGTGCCTCGCGGATGGCACGTTCCAGCAGAAAATCCGTTTCCGAGATCCAGAACGAGCGCGTGATAATCGACTCGGCCACCGCGAGCAGGTAATACGTTTCGGATATATCGGCCTTGTTGGACGGCGACGACCTCAGGTAGCGGTGAAGGAGCGCCGTGGCCGCGATGAAATCAACCAGTCCGCGGCGATCCGTTGGGAACCGCCGCTGGATCTTCGCATCCCCGATCAGAGTTCTCGCCACCACGAGCTCCTTGCCCTTTGCCTCTTCGAGCTTCAGTTTCTTCAGCGAATCGGACCAGCCGGCTACGAGTTCCTTCAGATTAGACGGCATGTCCACCCGTTTGTTGAATTTCTTGAAGGTAGCGACGGGACGGCCGGTGTCGTTCAGCACTCCCACGCAGACTTTCAGGTACCCCTCGAACGCGCCGACCAGCGTGAGCCGTTCCGGTGTCATGTCGGCGGCACGGAACATTTCCTCGTACGTATCGAGCGCGGTGTCGAACTGGCGCGTCGCGATCTCGATGTTCACGCGTTCGACCGGCGGCAGGTTCTTGATCTTGGCCTTTTTAAGAAAGTGACCTCCCACGTCGAAGGCTTCCTTGCGTGGAATCCTCGAGTGGCAGGTCACGCAGTTCTCGGTAAGCTTGGTTAGCATGAACCGCGCGCCCATGTAGTGGCCGTCCTTGAAACGCTGGAGCGCATCCTGGGCGTCCTTGGTCAGCGAGCGGCGCAGGTAATCGAAGCTCGGGTCGAGCCCACCGCCGTGTTCCTCCAGCGCGGCGGCGTCCGCCGCGAGCGCGCGGAGTGCGGTGAGGACGCTTTCATGGTTCGCCGGATCTTCGAACGCGGGCGGGTCGAGGCTATAGTTATACGCGGCGGTCAGTGATTGAAAGATACCCCGCATGCTCGCCTGGGTCGTGCTTCGCTGCGATTCTTGCGCGGATGCCGGTGGCGCACTGTACAGCACGCTCGCGAACATCACCCCGAGTGTCGTCACGGTCAGAATATTCTTTGCTGACGTCTTCATGGCGACGTCCTCCTTGCGGTTGTGATAATAATATAAACCCCTGTTATCGCTATTGTTACTTGATTTTTGTCAACAAGTCACGTGGAAACTCAAGGAGAGTGGGTGCTGCAGAACGGTCTGCGGGAGCGCTGTGCACTGCGGTACGACGGGCGGGAGTGTACACAAGAGCTGCGGGCGCGCGAGCCCGGCGCCTGCACGTGATGATCTTTTGAGCCGGAGCGCCCCCCGTTGGGTGCGCGGCTTCTCAGTACAGAGCGGTTTTTTAAGGGGCTAGAAGCTGGATACCATGGTGTCGCGCTTCTTGAGCAGCGCGATCCATTCGGCCATGCCGTGTTTTTCGACATAGCGTTTGACGCGGCGATAACCACCGCCGTAGATGCGGTCCTTGTCGCGTTCCATATTATGGATGATGTAGGCGGCCTCATCGCCACCCATGTTTTGCAGCACGAGGTACGAGGCGTAGTTGCAGCTGCCCTCGGCGAGCGCTTTGTCGTGACGCAGGCGGCCTTGCACGAACAGCCACACGTGCGTGAGCTCGTGTGCGAGGGTGCTGACCATCTGCGTGCGGGGCATGCCGTTTAGCAGGTAGACCTTGATCGACTGGTGCTCGGTCCGTCCGAAAAGGCTCTTGCGCGCTTCGCAGTCGGTAAAGCCCGTTACACTGTCGGAACGTTTGCGCGCGAGCTTTTGGAGTTTCTTCACGCCGACCAGATGAAACTCGATCTGATTGGGGTCGACGCCGAGACCGAAACGCTGCATGTGCTGGGCGACCTCGCTCATGAGGGACCGGGCTTCGACCAGGTTCGTGATCGACGTTGGGCTGCAAATGCCGCACAGGTGGCGCTTGTCTTGCAAGCGCATCATGTTATCGCCCAGGTGCCCGACGATGAAGCGGTTGCAGAAATCACAGCGCACCACGTCACCGCGGTGGCGCAGGTGCGAGGTATTGCCCCAGAAATCGATGAGGTATTCGCCCTGGATGGTTTGGTCGCAGACGCTGCAGTGAAGGGCGACGTGTGTCTGAAAGCAGTCACCGTGATAGTTTCGCTCGCGGTAGACTGTGTACGCGCCTTTGATCGGCAGGCCGCAATGTGCACAGGCGAAGTGCTCGGGATGGTAAAATGAGCCATCCGTTTCGTAACTCGCGCCCGTAATCGGATCGCCACACGCGACGCAGTTGCGGGGAGCGTGTTCGCCGAGCGCTGAACCGGAGACAAGGAATATGGAGGCTGTCAGGACAATGAGAAGCTGAAACCGATTCACGAGCACCTTCCTCATGGTTGCGCAGACGGGCGAGTTGTGCCTTTCGTATGGGAATTAGTTGCAAGAAGCACTCCAAGGGGGACGGCAGGTTATGCCAGGTAGAATGCGCTTGGAATACGCATGCCGTTTCGTCTATCCTGTTTGTATTCGCCCCTCTACTGTTCTCTGAACCCTAACGGAGTGCACCGGTGATCGGTCGGACCATTGGTCGTTACAAGATCGTCGCCAAGATCGGCGAAGGCGGCATGGGCACGGTGTGGAAAGCCGAAGACCCATTGCTCGATCGGTCGGTCGCCCTCAAGTTCCTCCCCGAATCTCTCTCCACCTCCACCGACGCGCGCAAGCGCCTGCTCCGTGAAGCCCGCTCGGCCTCGGATCTGCATCACTCCGGTATCGCGACGGTGTACGACGCCGGCGAGGAGGACGACCGGGTCTATATCGCGATGCAGTTTATCGATGGCAAGACGGTGGCCGCGCGCATCGGCGAGGGAACGGTGTCCATCAGCGAAGCCACGCGCATCGCGCGTGAGGCCTGTGAGGCGCTCGGGCACGCCCACTCGGGTGGAGTTCTGCACCGCGATGTGACGGCGCGCAATATCATGACGGCCGAGGACGGCCACGTCGTGATCGTGGACTTTGGGCTGGCGCTGCCCGAAGGGGCGTCGCGGCTGACGAGGTCCGGTGTGGCGATCGGGACGACAGCCTACCTGGCGCCCGAAGTCTTGAGAGGAGAGAAGTCCGATCAGCGCTCGGACATCTACGGGCTGGGCGTCGTGCTCTATGAAATGCTGACCGGGAAGCTGCCCTTTATAGCGGAGCGTCACGAGGCCGTCTCTTACATGGCGGTTCACGAAGATGCAAAGCCGCCCAGTCAACACAGGGTTGAGATCGACACCGAGCTGGACCGCATGGTGCTCAAGGCGCTCGCAAAAGACCCGGCGGAGCGCTACCAGACGTCGCAGGAGTTCGAAGCGGACCTCCGGGCAATCCGGGGGGAATCGCCCAGGGTGGACACGGACGCGCCCGTGACGATAAGGCGAAGCGGCGTCGTGGAACGTGTGTCACGCCTGCTGCGGCGTCCCCTGCCGTGGGCGATCATGGCGCTCATCATTGTTGTTGCAGGGGCGGTCGTCTGGAAAGCAGGTCTGATAGGGTTGGATGGTGCGCAGCGACTTACAAAAGTCGCCGTGCTTCCGCTGGTTAACTACGACGTTTCTCCAAGCGAGAATAACTATCTCGCAGAAGGAATAAGCGAAACACTCGCCGCGCGACTGAGCGAGCTGTCCGGCTTGCGCGTCACACCGTGGTCGACCTCCCGGCGTTTTTCCGATGCGTCGATGGATTTGCGGGATATCGCCAAGGCCTTGCGGGTAGACGTGATTATTGTCGGCACCCTGAGACGGTTGGGCGATCGGATACAGGGCCGCGTGATGCTGGTCGATGTAAAGAGCGATGCGCAGCACGTGGTAGAGGAATTCGAGGAGCCTTACACCGATCTCTTTCAAGTGCAGAAAAAGATCGCCATCGCTGCGGCGTCGAGTTTGAAGGGTCGGATAACCGGACAGGAACAAACGCAGCTCGCCAGGCCGGCCGCGCAAAGTGTCGAAGCCTACGAGCACTATCTAAGAGGGGGGCTGGGGCTGCAGGAGGATACGACAGAGGGAGACAACCGGGCGCTGGCGTTCTTCGAGAAGGCAGTCGACATCGATCCCAACCTGGCCGAAGCGTACGTGGGAATCGGTGTCGTGTACCAAAACCGTTTCTTCTACGGCAGAGGGGGAGGGGTAAAGAGTCTGGAAGTGGCCGAAACCAATTTTCGGAAGGCGCTGGAGCGGGATCCGCAATCCGCCGCCGCCAGAAGAGGGCTCGTGCGCGTCTTCATGGAGTGGGGGAAAAGCGAAGAGTGCTTGAAACAGGGGCAGGCGATGCTGCAGGCAGACCGTGAAGATATTGACGCCCTCTCCGTACGCGGAGAGGCGTACGTATTGGGCGGACTGCCCGACAAAGCGGTGCCATTATTCCAGCGAATCATCGAACTCGATCCCGAGAACCAGGGTGCCCACTGGTATCTGGTCTTTACCCACGTATGGGCAGGACAAAATGACGAGGCTCTGGAAGCTGGTCAAACCTTTATTAGCAAATTCGGCGAGGATCCGGAAGTGCACACCTGGATCGCCGTTTCATACCACAACCTTGGGGAATGGGACGCGGCTGCGGTTCATTATGACCGAGCGATAGCACTCTTTGGGGACGAGTCGAACATGTATGTTTTCATCTACGCCGGAATTCTCCACAAGCAAATGGGCGACCCGGAAAGGGCAAGAGAAATCTTTTCCGCCGGTGTGGAAATATCAAAAAAAAAGCTGGCCGCTTATCCCGATAACCACAGGGTGCGCGATATAATCGCGGGCCTTTATGGTGGCCTGGGAGATAAGGAACTGTTCTTGAAACACGCACAAGCGTTTTTTGCCGCAGGCCATAGAAGCTACGCTTTTTCTTATATCGCATCGGGCTACCTTGCTGTCGGTGAACGAGATCGTTGGTGTGAACTGCTTCGTCAATGCGGACGAGGTGGCCAAAATATATTGTGGATCTTCGAGGGAGCCAATGCGGCTGAAGGTTTGGCGAACTTGTCCGAATTTCCGGGATGGGAAGAGTGCATCGACGAACTCAGAAAACTGGATAAGCGACTCCGGGCCCAGTACTAGGTGCTTGTCGGCCGCGCTGCCGGAGTCTTGTACATGTTCGAACAATGATGTATCGCCCACCCGCTCGAAGGAAACTCTATGATCGGTCGCACAGTCAACCGCTACAAAATCGTCGCCAAGATCGGTGAAGGCGGCATGGGTACGGTGTGGAAGGCCGAGGATCCGCTGCTCGAGCGCACCATCGCCCTCAAGTTCCTTCCCGAATCCCTCTCCACCTCAGCCGATGCCCGCCGCCGCCTGCTGCGTGAAGCCCGCTCGGCTTCCACGTTGAACCACCCGGGGATCGCCACCGTCTATGATGCCGGGGAGGAGGACGGGCAGGTCTATCTCGCCATGCTCTTTGTCGATGGGGGAACGGTGGCCGAGCGCATCGCCCGGGGGCCGGTGCCGATAAGCGAAGCCACACGCATTGCCCGAGAGTCCTGCGAAGCCCTGGGGCACGCGCATTCACAAGGCGTCCTGCACCGGGATATCACGGCTCGCAACATCATGACGGCAGAAGATGGCCATGTGGTCGTGGTGGATTTCGGGCTGGCGCTTCCCGAAGGCGCATCACGGCTAACCCGCTCGGGATTGGCGGTGGGAACCACGGCGTACCTTGCCCCCGAGGTGCTGACCGGCAACGCGTCGGACCAGCGCTCGGACATTTATGGTCTGGGAGTCGTTCTATATGAAATGCTGACCGGGCGACTTCCGTTTGAGGCGGAGCGTCAGGAAGCGCTCTCTTACCTGGCGGTGCACGAGGATGCCAAAGCCCCCAGCGAGCACAACGCCGGGATCGATCTGGAACTCGACCGGGTGGTGTTGAAAGCGCTTGCGAAGGATCCGAAGGAACGCTATCAAACCGCGCGTGAGTTCGAGGCGGACCTGCGGGCGTTCCGGGGAGAGCCGCCGAGGGCAGAGATGGAGGAAGAAACCGCCGCGCGGGTGGGCGCCCGGAGCAGGCGCCGCAGGCTGGTGAGCCAGGTTTCCCGCGTATTGGTCCCGCAACGCCCCATGTCGTGGCTGGTTCTTACGCTGATCCTGATCGCAGCGGCAGGCGCTCTGTGGAAAACCGGCGTCCTGAGATTCGGCGGTTCCCAGCGGTTTGCTTCGGTCGCCGTTCTTCCACTTGTAAACGAAAGCGACTCGCCCGGAGAAAGCGCGTGGCTCGCGACAGGAATCAGCCAAACGCTGGTCACCAAACTGACCCAGCTCTCGGACTTGCGGGTCATACCGTGGCGGACATCACAGGGATTCTCGGACGCCTCCATGTCGATTCCGGAAATTGCCAAAGCGTTGCGCGTAGATGCGCTAATTGTGGGCAGCATGCGGCAGCTTGGGGATCGGGTTCGGGGCAGTGTCTCACTGGTGGATGCGAGCGGCCAGTCCCAGTACTGGGCGGATGAATTCGAAGAGTTGGTCGAAGACATGTTCGCCGTCCAGACCAAGATCGCGCTGGGACTGGCGAACAGTATCAAGGGCAACCTCTCGGGAAGCGAGGAGACCGAAATGGCCAGGGCGCCGGCCGAAAACTGGGACGCCTACGAATACTATCTGAAGGGATCGAAGGCCCTACAAATAGAAGGCGAGGAAACGAGCAACCAAGCCCTGGCGCTCTTCGAAAAAGCGGTGGAGCGCGATCCGAAACTGGCGCCCGCCTACGTTGGCATTGGCGCCATCCACTCGGATCGCTTTTTCTATGGTTGGGGCGGTCTCGAGAGTCTGGAAACAGCCGAGGCAAACTACAGGACCGCCCTTATGCTGAGCCCGGGATCCACCGATGCCAGGAGAGGGCTGATCCGCGTGTTCTGGGAAAAGGGCCTGGACGAGGAATCTCTGAAGCAGGGCAAGGCGGTCGCCCTCGAGGGTCGGGAGGACATTGAGGGACTCCTGGTTCGGGCGGACGCTTACTTCATGAGCGGTCAACCCGATCGAGCCATTCCGTTTTACGAACGGATCATCGACATGGATCCCGAGAACCGTGCAGCCCACTGGTTTCTCGTCATTGCGCACACGTGGGCCGGGCAATTCGAGCGGGGGATCACAGCGGGTGAAGCGTTTTTTGAGAAATTTGGTGAGGAAGCCGAGATCCACAACTGGGTAGGAGTGTGCTACGAGCGAATGGGCGACCTCGATGCCGCTCGAATTCATGCCGAACGGTCTCTCGTTTTTTCCGGCGAGCGGGGTGGCCTTTTTCTGGCCTCTCTATATATCAAGATTGGAGCTGAAGAAAAAGCGAGAAAGGTCTTGCTGGACAAGATCGAAACCACCCGAAAGAAACTAGAACTGCACCCGGACAACTTCAGAATGCTCACGCGGCTGATTCTATCGTACGCGCGGCTGAGGGACCACGAAATGCTGTGGCGTGAGGAGCAGAAGCTGCTCGATTTGACCGAGACAGGCCCGTTGGGTGAAGTAGCCCTGGCGCACCTGGAAATCGACGAAGCGGAGAGAGCCTTCGAATTGCTCGGGCTCGCCGCACAAAAAGGGACGGACAATCTCTTTGCAGTCGCGCATCTTGGTCCATGGGGTGGTGCCAATCCCGTCGACATCGAGCAGCAACCGGGTTACGAGGACTGTATGAAGGAGCTGAAAAAACTGAACGACCGGCTCCGGGCGCAGTACTAGCTCCCGTTTTGGGGCCGGGTCCCAAAAGCTCCCGTTTGTTGGATCGTTTTCATCGCCCACTTTACGGAAGAAGACCATGATCGGTCGCACTATCAATCGTTACAAGATCGTCGAGAAGATCGGCGAGGGCGGCATGGGCACGGTGTGGAAAGCCGAAGACCCGCTGCTTGAGCGCACGATCGCCCTCAAATTCCTCCCCGAATCCCTCTCCACCTCGGCCGATGCACGCCGCCGCCTGCTGCGTGAAGCCCGCTCGGCCTCCGCCCTGAACCACCCGGGGATCGCCACTGTCTATGATGCCGGTGAGGAGGACGGGCAGGTTTATATCGCCATGCTCTTTGTCGATGGCGCGACGGTAGCCGAGCGTATTGCCCAGGGGCCGGTGCGGATAAGCGAAGCCACCCGTATCGCCCGCGAATCCTGTGAAGCCCTGGGGCATGCGCATTCACAGGGCGTTCTGCACCGGGATATTACCGCTCGCAACATCATGACGGCGGAAGACGGTCATGTGGTGGTGGTGGATTTCGGGCTCGCACTGCCGGAGGGGGCATCGCGGCTGACGCGGTCCGGTGTAGCAGTTGGAACGACAGCCTACCTGGCGCCCGAAGTGTTGAGAGGAGAGAAGTCGGATCAGCGCTCGGACATTTATGGTCTGGGAGTCGTTCTATACGAGATGCTGACCGGGCGACTTCCGTTTGAGGC
Organism: Candidatus Krumholzibacteriia bacterium; assembly: GCA_036478295.1. GTDB lineage: Bacteria > Krumholzibacteriota > Krumholzibacteriia > WVZY01 > WVZY01 > JAZGDW01. The sequence continues at coordinate 14,768 of JAZGDW010000210.1, read as the reverse complement.
CGAGCGGCAGGAAGCGCTCTCTTACCTGGCGGTGCACGAGGATGCGAAGCCACCGAGCGAGCACAATGCCGGGATCGATCCGGGGTTGGACCGGATGGTGTTGAAGACTCTCGCCAAGGACCCGGAGGAGCGCTATCAAACCGCAGGCGAGTTCGAGGCCGATCTGCGAGCATTCCGGGGCGAGCCGGCCAGGGCAGAGCTGGAGGAAGAAACCGCCGCGCGGGTGGGCGCCCGGAGCAGGCGCCACAAGCTGGTTACCCAGGTTTCCCGGTTATTGGTCCCGCAACGTCCCGTGTCGTGGCTGGTTCTTACGCTGATCCTGGTCGCAGCGGCAGGCGCTCTGTGGAAAACCGGCGTCCTGAGATTCGGCGGTTCGCAGCGGTTTGCGTCAGTCGCCGTGCTTCCACTCGTAAACGAAAGCGACTCGCCGGGAGAAAACGCCTGGCTCGCGACAGGAATCAGCCAAACGCTGGTCATCAAACTAACCGAGCTCTCGGACTTGCGGGTCATACCGTGGCAGACATCGCGGCGATTCTCGGACGCCTCCATGTCGATTCCGGAGATTGCCAAAGCGTTGCGTGTAGATGCGCTCATTGTAGGCAGCATGCGGCAGCTTGGTGATCGGGTTCGGGGCAGTGTCTCGCTGGTGGATGCCAGTGGCCAGTCGCAGTACTGGGCCGGTGAGTTCGAAGAGGCGGTCGAAGACCTGTTCGCCGTCCAGACCAAGATCGCGCTGGGGCTGGCGAACAGTATCAAGGGCAACCTCTCGGGCAGCGAGGAAGCCGAAATGGCCAAGCCGCCGGCCGAGAACTGGGAAGCCTACAAGTACTATCTGAAAGGCGCAGACGCCATGCAGGAGGAAAATGAGGAAGCAAGCAACCGCGCCCTGGCGTTTTTTGAAAAAGCGGTGGAACTCGATCCGAAACTCGCGCCGGCCTACGTTGGCATCGGTGCCATACACACGGATCGCAATTTCTATGGTTGGGGAGGTCTCGAGAGTCTGGAAACAGCCAAGGCAAACTACAGGACCGCCCTTATGCTGCGCCCGGAATCCACAGATGCCAGGAGAGGGCTGATCCGCGTCTTCGGAGGCGAGGAGGCTCTGAAGCAGGGCAAGGCGGTGGCCCTAGAGGGTCGGGAGGACATTGAGGGACTCCTGGTTCGGGCGGACGCTTACTTCTCGGGCGGCCAGCCCGATCGGGCAGTGCCGCTTTACGAACGGATCATCGAAATGGATCCTGAGAACGATGACGCGCATTGGTTTCTCGTCATTGCACGCACGTGGGCCGGGCAATTCGAGCGAGGAGTCACAGCGGGCGAAACGTTTTTTGAGAAATTTGGTGAGGACGCCGAGATCCACAACTGGGTGGGAGCCTGCTACGAGCAACTGGGAGACCTGGATGCCGCTCGAGTTCACCACGAACGATCTCTTAGTCTTTCCGGCGAGAGAGGCGGTGGTTTCTTGGCCCACGTATATGTCAAGATTGGGGCTAAAGAAAAAGCGAGGGAGCTTTTCCTGAACGAGATCGAAACGGCACGAAAGAGATTAGAATTGCACCCCGACAACTTCGGAATGCGCAACCGGCTGATCGTGGCGTATGCTGGGCTGGGAAACAAGGAACTTATGTGGCAGGAAGAGCAGAAGCTGCTCGATCTGACAGAAACGGTAGGGGCCGAAGTAGCACTGGCGCACCTGGTGGTCAACGAACCGGAGAGAACATTCGAATTGCTCAGACTGGCTGCGCAAAAGGGGGAGGACAGTTTGTGGATGGTCGCTCACCCTGATTTATGGATCGACGGCCCTGTCGACATCAAGCAGCAACCGGGTTACGAGGACTGTATGAAGGAGTTAAGAAAACTGAACGACCGGCTTCGGGCGGAGTACTAGCTCCCGTCCTGGAACCTGCGCCCAAGAGCTCCCGTTTGTTTGATTGTTTTCATCGCCCACTTTCCGGAAGAAAAGAATGATCGGTCGGACTATCAATCGTTACAAGATCGTCGAGAAGATCGGCGAGGGCGGCATGGGCACGGTGTGGAAAGCCGAGGACCCACTGCTCGATCGAACGATTGCCCTTAAATTTCTACCAGAATCCCTTTCCGCCTCCGCCTCCGCGCGCAAGCGCTTGCTGCGTGAGGCACGGGCGGCCTCGGCCCTGAACCACTCCGGTATCGCAACGGTGTACGACGCCGGTGAGGCGGACGATCGGGTCTATATCGCGATGCTGTTTGTGGACGGTGATACGGTGGCGAGCCGCATCGCACAGGGGCCGCTACCGATCAGCGAGGCCACGCGGATCGCGCGTGAAGCGTGCGAGGCCCTCGGGCACGCGCACGTGGGTGGTGTCCTGCACCGTGATGTGACGTCGCGCAACATAATGACCGCTGCAGACGGCCACGTCGTGATCGTGGATTTCGGTTTGGCCCTGCCCGAAGGGGCGTCCCGGCTGACGCGGTCCGGTGTCGCGGTCGGAACGACAGCCTACCTGGCGCCCGAAGTCTTGCGAGGAGAAAAGTCGGATCAACGCTCGGACATTTACGGGCTGGGCGTCGTGCTCTATGAAATGCTGACCGGGAAGCTCCCCTTTTTAGCCGAGCGTCAGGAGGCGCTCTCTTACCTGGCGGTGCACGAGGATGCCAAAGCCCCAAGCGCTCACAGTGACGAAATAGATACCGAGTTGGACCGCATCGTCCTCAAGGCGATGGCGAAGGACCCGGAAGAGCGTTTCCAATCGGCGCAGGAGTTCGAAGCGGCGCTGCGTGTGTTTCGGGGGGAGCCACCGCGGGTCGATACGGATGAGGCACTCCAGGCCGCCGTCTTGCGGCAGCGGAGAAAAAAGAAGCTGCGTCCCCTGTCGTGGGTAATCCTGGGGGTGACTATCCTCGCCGTCGCCGGTGTGCTGTGGAGAACCGGAACGTTCCCGTTCGGTGGTTCGCAGGGGCTCAAGTCGATCGCGGTACTCCCGCTCTTGAACTACAGCGAGTTTGCCAGCGAAAGCGATTGGCTCGCCGAGGGGATCAGCGAGCGCCTGGCCACACAGTTGACCCAGTTACCCGGTCTGAAAATTATCCCGTGGAGGACCTCCAGCCGGTTCTCGGATCCTTCCCGACCGTTGCAGGAGATTGCAAGGGAGCTGCATGCCGATGCTCTCGTCACGGGATCTGTGCGGCGAGTCGGCGACCGGATACAGATAACAATTTCGCTCGTTGAAGCGAAGAGTGGGATGCAATCGTGGGCGGATGATTTCGAGGAACCGGTCGGCGATTTGTTCGCTGCGCAGGGCCGGATTGCCGTCGGGGTGGCGGCGAGTTTGAAGGGGAAATTGTCAGGGGCCGAGGAGAAACAGCTCAAAGCGCCGGCCGCCGCGAGTGTGGCTGCATACGAATACTATATGAAAGGGTCGCTCGAGATGCAGGCGAGCACACGGGAGGCCAACAACCGTGCATTGACATTGTTTGAGAAGGCGGTGCAGACCGACCCGGCGCTCTCAGAGGCGTACGTCGGCATTGGCGCCATCCACTCGGATCGTTTCGGTAACGGTTGGGAGGGCGGCGCGAAGAGCCTCGACAGCGCAGAAGCTAACTTTCGCCGTGCGCTCGAACTGGATCCGAGTTCAGCGAACGCAAGAGCCGGGCTGACACATGTTTACTGGGCACGAGGGATGAGCGAGGAATGCCTGAAACAGGGCCAGGCCGTGTCTCAGGATCCTGACGACATAGAGGGCCTGTTCGCCCGTGGGCAGGCATATCATTTGGCTGGGCAATCCGACAGGGCGATCCCGTTGTTCAAAAGGATCATCGCGCTCGACCCGGCGAACCTTGGCGCCCACTGGTTTCTCTGCTGGGCCCAGACCTTTGCCGGCCACCATGAGGATGCTCTTGCTACCGGCGAGGAATTTTTTGTGAAGTTCGGCGAGGATGCAACAATCCACATGCTCGCCGGGGACTCGTATCATGCAGTCGGAGATTTGGAAGCGGCGCTGATCCATTGCGAACGGTCCTTGCATCTTGCGACGGAGAGTGAATCTTCGTACTATGATTGGTACTTAAGTATGCATTTGGGAACCCTTTACGGGCAGACAGGAGAAGAGGCAAAAGCGAGAGAAATCTTTGCGAGGCAAGTCCGTCGTCTGGAGGAAAGCCTGGCAGCGTATCCGGACAACTTCAGGGTCGAGGCGATGCTGGCGGCGACATACGGGTTTCTCGGAGACAAAGAGATGCTGCAGCGGACGGAGACCCGGATTCTGGACAGATCAGATGTGAGTGAGGAGCTTTTTAATGTAGCAATCGCGTACGCTCATCTAGGCGAATCGAATAGAGCCTTCGAGTTGCTTAAGATAGCTTCCGGAACCGGGGCGGATAATTTGTCCCATTTGATGAACGTGCTCTGGGACGACGCGCTTCGTGAAGCACCCGGATACGAGGATTGCGTGAAGGTACTCGAGAAGCTCAATAACCGCCTGCGGTCGCAGTACTAGCGTGGGGAGCGGAATATCGCGCCGCCTTAATTGTATCCCGCTCTTAGTAATCAGTGCAACCCTTGGTATGGCCTACGAGAGCTATGATCGGTCGAACAATAAGCCGCTACAGAATTGTCGCCAAGATCGGTGAAGGCGGCATGGGTACGGTGTGGAAAGCCGAAGACCCGCTGCTCGCGCGCACCGTCGCGCTCAAGTTCCTTCCGGAATCCGTCTCCTCCTCTGCGGACGCCCGACGCCGCCTGCTGCGCGAAGCGCGCTCTGCCTCCACCCTGAACCACCCCGGGATTGCTACCGTTTACGATGCCGGTGAGGCGGATGGGCAGATCTACCTTGCCATGCTCTTCGTCGACGGTGAAACGGTGGCGGACCGCATCAGGCAGGGGCCGATGCCGCTCAGTGAAGCCACCCGTATTGGCCGCGAAGCGTGTGAGGCCCTGGGGCATGCACACTCCCGGGGAGTGCTGCACCGGGATGTGACCGCACGCAACATCATGACCACCAAGGACGGCCACGTAGTGGTCGTAGATTTCGGCCTGGCGCTTCCGGAGGGAGCATCTCGGCTCACCCGAACGGGAGTGGCCATGGGGACGACAGCGTACCTGGCCCCCGAGGTACTGAAGGGTGAACAATCGGATCATCGCTCAGATATCTACGGGTTGGGCGTTGTGCTCTACGAGATGCTGACCGGAAAACTGCCGTTCGAAGCTGAGCGACAGGAGGCGCTTTCTTATCTTGCAGTGAACGAGGATGCGAGGCCGCCGAGCGAGCACAATCCTGAAATCGATCCCGCATTGGACCGGATGGTGTTGAAGGCGCTGGCGAAAGATCCTGGGGAGCGTTACCAGACGGCGCAGGAATTCGAGGCGGAACTTCGGGAATTTCGGGGCGAGCCGCCGCGGCCGGAAACGGATGCGGAAACCGCCGCGCTGGTGAGTAAAAGAGGCAGGCGCCGCAAACTGGTCACACGGATTTCGGGGGTGTTGGTTCCACGGCGCCCCGTGGGGTGGTTGATCTGGGCTGCGGTTCTTGGGCTCGTCATGGGCATCTTGTGGAAAACCGGTGGGTTGCACTTTGGCAGCCCGCATCCCTTTGCGTCCGTCGCTGTACTGCCGCTGGTCAACGACAGCCAATCGCCGAGCGAGAGCGACTGGGTTGCCCAGGCAATCAGCGAAACGCTGACAGCCAAGCTCACGCAGCTAGGAATACCCGACCTGCGAATCACGCCCTGGAGGACCTCGCGACGATATTCGGATGCAGCAGTGTCACTCGGAGAGATTGCCGACGAATTGCACGTCGATGCACTGATCGTAGGCTCTTTCAGGGTTGTTGGGGGTCGCATCCAGGGGACCATATCGCTCGTCGAGGCGAAAAGGGAAACGCAGTACTGGGCGGATGAGTTCGAGGAATCGGTCGATGATCTTTTCGCCGTGCAGCGTAAGATAGCAACCGGGGTAGCACAGAGTCTTAAAGGGAAGATCACGGGAGAAGAAGAGGTCGAACTGGCCAGGCCCGCCGCAGAGAGCGTAGCGGCCCTCGAGCACTATTACAAAGGCGCATTGGCCATGCAGGAGGAGACCTACGACGCGGACGCTCGAGCGTTGATTTTTTTCGAAAAGGCTATTCAGCTCGATCCAAACCTGGCGGAAGCCTACGTTGGTATTGGCGCCATCCATTCAAACCGGTTCTATTATGGATGGGAAGGTGGTGCCAAAAACCTGGAAATCGCCGAGGCGAATTACCGGCGTGCGCTCGAATCGGATTCGAAGTCCACGAATGCACGTGCGGGATTGGTACGGGTCTACTGGGAGAAGGGTCAGAGTGAGGAAGTTCTGAAACAGGGTCACGCATCGGTTCTCGAAGGACGGGATGATATCGAGGCTCTGTTTGTTCGTGCACAGGCCTATTTCATGGGTGGGCAACCAGACAAAGCGGTCGTGCTGTTGGAGAGGATTATCGAGCGCGACCCGGCCAACCGTGGGGCCCACTGGTTTCTTGTGATGGCGCACAATTGGGCAAATCAACACGAAAAGACCCTCGAGACCGGAGAGGAATTCTTTACAAAATTCGGTGAGGACGGAGAAATTCACAGATGGGTGGGGGATTCATACCATCACCTGGGGGACCTCGATGCGGCACGGGTCCACTACGAGCGAGCGCTAGAGCTGCCAGGGGGCGAAGTGGCCACGGCACACCTTGGCCACTTGTACGACTCCATTGGCGAGAAGGAAAAAGCAAGGGAAGCGTATGCGAAGGAAATTGAAAACTTGAGAAAGAGTCTGGCTGCGTACCCGGACAATTTCCGGATGCGTGCGGGGCTCGCTGCCATGTATGGCGTGTCTGGAGACAGAGAAAAGCTCTGGCAGGAGGAAATGAGACTTTTGAGCGAGCCATTCCAGGGTGAAGAGTTGTTTTTTGTAGCGATGTCACACTTCTATGTGGACCAACCCGAACGAGCGTTCGAGTTGCTGAAGATCGCCGCGCAGAAGGGCAGCGATAATATGTTTGCTGTAGAGGGAAACAGGATTATGTTTGGCCCTAAGGGCGTGACTATTAGCGAGCTACCCGGTTACGAGCAGTGCGTGGCGGAACTCAAGAAACTGCACGACCGCCTGCGATCGCAGTACTGAGATCAGCCAACAGCAGAAGGTTTTTTGTTCTTTATTGTATTCTCGAACCTTACAAAGAGTGACAATCACCCCAAGCCCCTAACGATCCCCCCAACGATTCACCCAACGATTTTGTGAAATGATTATCATGCTGTCTAGTACCGTGTTGACAAACGACCGGAACCTCTGCTATAAGATAAACTGTGGGAACCGCCCTCTCAACTCAGCAAGGAGGATCTACCATGTCTAGAGGTCTACTTGCTCTCCTCATCGTCCTGTGTCTTGCATCTACCGCCTTCTCACCTCTCTACGCATGCGGGGACAAGTTTCTGGTAAACAGTCGAGGCGTCAAGCAGTCGCTCGTTTATGCTGCGCCACATCCCGGGTCCGTGCTTCTTTTCCGGAACGCCGACTCCAAGCTGGCCAAGTCCTTATTGAACGAGGAGCTGCAGCGTGACCTGATGCGGGCGGGCCACGAGGTGCACGTGGTAGGAAGTGCCACCGAGCTCAGCGAAGCCCTGGAGTACGGGACCTTCGACGTCGTGATCGGGGATATTGCAGATGTCGGCGCACTCGAGACTGCGCTGCAATCGCTCGCCGTGAAACCGCTCCTGATGCCCGTTATGGGCAAGGTATCCAAAGAGGATATCAAGAAGGCCGAGGGGCAGTACGGCAGGGTGCTGAAGGCGTCACACCGATCGAGCACGATAATCCTGCTTGTGAACGACATGGTGGACAAGGCCAAGAAAGCTGCCAAGGCCTAATCACGGTTGGCAACCACAATTATCAGGAGGCTCTCATGCGGTTCGCAGAATCGGTGCGAATAGTACTATCTCTCGCCCTGGTGATGACGCTTGTCATTCCTTCGGTGGTCTTGGCCCAGGCGTGGCTGCCCGCCAGGGGCCAGGGATCGGCTACCATTGGTTACCAGTACCTTTCGGTCGATAATCATTTATTTTCGGATGGTACCGAATTCGATTTCGGCGAAATCTTCTCGAGCACCGGGGTAATCAGTCTGCAGTACGGAATTTTGAGAAACCTGGCGGTGGACGCCAACCTTGCGGCGGTGGCGGCGAAGTTCGGTGGACCGTCGGGTTTTGCGGAATCCGGGATCGACAACGGCATCTACCACGGTGAGTTGCAGGACTTCTCGCTGCGCGTGCGTTACATGGCGTTCAACAAGCCGTTTGTAGCGACGCCCTTCATCGGGGTCGTCGTACCAACCCATGGGTACGAAACCCTGGGTCATGCGGCCGTTGGAAGGAATCTCACCGAACTACAGCTGGGCTTGAGCGCGGGCAGGGTCCTGTACCCGTTCCTCAGTGATGTCTACGTGCAGGGACGATACGCGTACACACTCACGGAAGAAATCGGAGACATCGGAGTCGATCGGAGTAACCTCGATTTTGCCGCAGGGTATTTCCTGACCGAAAGGATTACGGTCAGCGGCTTTACGAACCTGCAATTCGCGCACGACGGGATCGACTGGCTCCAAATCACTAGCGAAACTGGTCACGCCCACGATCGTCTGGCAGCCACGAGCTACACTCGGTTCGGGGGCGCTGTGGCGTATGGACTGTTTCCCAACTTCGACGTCTCGGTGTCATTCGGGTCTACTGTGTCAGGGGAGAACACACACGACGCGAAGACGTTCGATATTGCGACGACCTGGAGTTTTGACAGGTTCGGGCGACGGTAGCACGCCCCTCAGCACGCTTTGAAGTAATTGGCGGCGGGTTCGTGGTAATACAATATACGGGCTGTTTTCTCTCCGGGGAGCAGCCCGTTATCTTTGTCCACAAGTGCGCCCGGCCGGCAATCTGTGCTATATAAGCGGCGAGAAGCGGACCCGGAAGATCGTATTCGTCCGGTGATCCCAGGTGCCCGCAGGGCGGGAGCGGAACCCCGGTAATTGACAATAATCAAGTTTTTTTGCGTTGACAAGTTAGCGGTTCCTAACTATGATGCGGGAGTAATCAGGTACTCGGTCAGGTGTTTCACACCAGAGCGCCGCTAAAGGCTTAAAAATGAACGGTATCAGTTTTTTTTGGAGGTATTACTTAGGCATGCCTAACCAGGCGAAATCTTTCCCAATATTTTTTTGGGCGGATTGTTAGGCATTCCTAATTTTTTTGGTCGTATTCTTAGGCAACCCTAACTATCCAGGCATGGAGGAGCAGGCATGATAAAGGTAGACAAGAGCGGAGGGAAGATTCCCGGGGACCACGCCGGACGGAAACAGACGATGGCCAGAGCCGTTCTGGCCGCGGGACTCGTTTGTTTTCTCTTTATGGGGTCGGGACTGGCGGCAGACAAGGACACCGGCAAGGCGAAGAAAGACGGCGACGCAACGTCTGCCGAAACGACGAAGAAAGAGATCGACGTCAAGGATGTCAAACCGGTGCTCAAAGATGTCTACGTGATCCAGATCAAGGACCACAAGTTCATCCCGGCGGAACTGGTCGTACCCGCGAACAAGAAAATCAAGCTGCGCATCGAGAATCTCGATCGGACACCGGAGGAATTCGAGAGCTACGACCTCAACCGTGAGAAGGTCGTCTCCGGAGGACGCAAGATCATCGTCTTCATCGGCCCGCTCAAGCCGGGCACGTACAAATATTTCGGCGAATTCAACCCAAAGACGGCGCAGGGCGTCATCATCGCCCGTTAGCGTCACGCGACGTCAAGCAAACACCGTAGAACGGAGCACAGGCTGTCATGTTATCCACAACCATCATCGTTTTTCGTGAAGTTCTGGAAATGTCACTGATTCTCGGCGTGGTCCTCGTGGCCACGCGCGGACTCGTCGGGCGTGGGCGCTGGCTCACCGCGGGACTGGTGGCAGGAGTGGCCGGGTCGTGCATTGTTGCCCTGAGCGCCGGTGCCATCTCCGACGCCATCTCCGGCATGGGCCAGGAGGTTTTCAACGCGTCGGTTCTCCTGTTGGCCGCGGTGCTCATCGGCTGGACGGTCGTGTGGATGAAACGCCACGCGATGTACCTCGCCCAGCGGCTGAAGGCGGTCGGCGAAGCGGTCGCCGAGGGCAAGCGTCCCCTCTACATCATTGCCGTCGTCATGATGCTCGCCATTCTGCGCGAGGGCTCGGAGATCGTTCTCCTGACCTACGGTGTTCTTCTGTCCGGCCAGACGGTTCTTAGTGTCGTCACCGGTGGCCTGCTGGGGCTGGTCGCCGGGGCGCTGATCGGCGCGGGTATTTATTTCGGACTGATCAAAATGGCGACGCGTTACTTCTTTTCGGTCACCGGCGTGCTGCTCACGTTCCTCGCGGCCGCCATGGTGTCGCAGGCGGTGCAGATACTCGGGAGCGCCGGTTTCATTCCGGTCATGACTTCGCCGCTTTGGGATAGTTCGTGGCTGCTCTCCGAGCGGGGAATGGTGGGGAGTGTTCTTCAGACACTGGTAGGCTACAGTGCGCAGCCGACGGGCATTCAGCTCGCCGCCTATCTGGCGACCCTGGGTGTCATTGGCCTGCTGCTCAAGTCGTTCGGTGGTGCCGCCGTCGCGCGCGTCCGCGGCACCTCACAGGCAGTCGGGGTGCCCGGCACCGCTGGCGTTGGGAAAGGCCGCGGGGCCCGGGCCGCAGTCATCGGCGTGTTGATCGCCGGGATGGCGGGCCTGGTTCTGCCCGTCGATGCGGTGGCGACCAAGAAGGTCTACTCGCCGAACGCGGAATACCGCGAGCTCGAAGTCGAAGCGCGCGGCAGCTACGACGTCGATGACAACGCACTGAGGGATGGAAAACAGAAACAGAAGTACGCGGTCGGATACGGTTTTACCGAACGCTGGTTTACCGAGATTTACGGCGAGATCGAGAAGTCACCGGGAGACGACTTCGAGTTCACCGCTATCGAGTGGGAACACCGGCTGCGGCTCTTTGAGCCCGGTGAGAAATGGCTCGATGTCGGTCTCTATGCCGCGTACGAGTGGTCCCTGCAGGGCGGCCACGCGGACAAGTTCGAGGCCAAAGTACTGCTGCAGAAAGAACAGGGCAGGCTCCTCCACATTACGAACCTGATACTGGAGCAGCAGGTCGGCTCGCACGCGACCGAGGCGACGGAGGCGGGCCTGGCGTGGAGCACGCGCTACCGGCTGCGGCGCAACTTCGAGCCGGGTGTGGAGCTCCACAGCAACTTCGGTGAGCTGAAGGATATCGGCCCCTACCGCGACCAGACGCATCTGCTCGGACCGGTCTTTTACGGGAAACTTGGCAAGATGAAATATGACGTGGGGTATCTGTTTGGTATTTCGAGCGCGTCGCCGAACGGCACGCTGAAGTGGATCCTCGAGTACGAGTTCTACTTTTAAGTAGTAGCGCCCGAAAAATAACGTCTTCTTTCCGGACGCCGGCGCCCTTTGCGCTGGCGTCCCTCTTTTGTACAAGCGTGTTGCCCTACGCCGATCGGGCGTGTATTCTGTAGTCCGAGCCGCCGCAAAACGCGCGGGCCGGTATCCAACCGAGCATGCGAACATTCACCCGAATAAAGCAAAAACTAATACGCACCTTTCCATTCCTTGGCGGAGTCCAGCGATACCTCTACCGGTTCAAGCCGTACCCCGCCAAGTTTCGGGCCTATTATCTGGACGGCGGCTGGAACAATCCGGAGACTACCTCGGGCCCCGGGTCGACGCTAGATGCGACGCGCGTTGTAAGACAGCATCTTCCTGGGCTCTTTGACAAGTTCCACATCCGGACCGTTGTCGATATCCCCTGCGGGGATTTCAACTGGATGAGCGAAGTTGATCTTGGCGGCGTACTCTACGAAGGCTACGACATCGTGCCGGAACTGGTTGAGGCCAACCGATCGCAGTACTCAGCGGACAACATCAAGTTCGGGCGCCGAGACCTGATGAAGGACAGCCTGCCGCGGGCCGACCTGATTATCTGCCGCGACTGTCTGCTCCACTATCCGAACAGTCACGTGCACCGCGCGGTCCGGAACATGAAGGAGAGCGGATCGCGATACCTTCTGACCACCACCTTCACCAATCTCGAGACCAACTCGGACCTCGAGGCCATCGGCCATTTCAGACCGGCGAACCTCGAACGTGCGCCGTTCAATTTTCCTGCGCCGCTCATGGTGATCGATGAAGGCGAGGGGAATGGCAAGAGCCTGGCGTTGTGGAGTCTGGAAGAAATCGCGGTCTAGCGGGACGCTTCGCCGTAAAGTTGCGCGAGCGTTCTCGTATTGGCCGCCACGTCGTAACGCTCCTCGGCGATCCGTCGTGATCGCGCTCCCAGTTCTTCGCGTGTGGCTTTGGAGTTAATGAGGCGGCCTATGATCTCTGCCAGTCCGGCGGGATCAGCCACCTCGAAGGTGTGCCCGTTCTGCCCGTCGACTACGATCTCGGGAATCCCGCCGACGCGGCTTCCGAACAGGGGCATTCCCATTGCCGCCGCTTCTACCAGCGACAGTCCCAGGCCTTCCGACTCGGAGGTCAGGCCGGCGAGGTCGGATACCGCGTAGATCGTGGCGATGTCGTCTCTCACCCCGAGAAAGCTCACGTGCGCCGCAAGATTTTTCTCTTCCACGAACTCCGCGTAGCGGCGGGCGAGCACGGCGGACTCTTCGTTGTCGCACGTGCCGCCGACGATGAGGGCTCTCAATTTCTTAATGTCGGAATCACGCACGAGGATCCGGACCGCCTCCAAAAAGGTGTCCAACCGTTTCACCGGCCGCACCTGGGCGACCACCGTCACCACGAAATCATCCTCCTCGATCGCGAGTTCACTTCGGATACGGCGCATGCGCTCTCCGCTGATCCGTCTGCGGTCGAACCTGACCAGGTTGATGCCCAGCGGCAGGACCATCCTCTTGCCACGGGCCAATCTCAGATCCTCCAGCTCGCGGTCGATCGAGGCGGAGATACAGACCACCTTGTCGACGAAATGCATGCAGAACCAGTGGTACCACCACGTCCTGGAGAAACGCTTTGTCGTGAGGAGGCTGTGCTTGGTCCAGTAGATTCTGCGGGCGCCCAGCAACCGGGCGAGGACGATGGCAACGTAGGACACCGGCTGAAAGTTGACGTGAACGATATCGGGTTTGTGCTCGCGGAGCAGTGCAGCGATGTCCCGTGCCGCTCGCAGGAGCGTCTTGCCGACGCTCCCGCGGTGCACGTGCAGGTTGCGCTCGTCGAAAAAAGTCCGCACCGAGTCGGGAATCCGCTCGTAGTCGTTCTCGACCAGGACTAAGTCATCCGCACTCTCGGAACCCAACCGCGCGAAGAACTCCTCGAGGCCGCCAATCTTGAGGGACGTGTGGCCGGTGAACATTAAGATCTTGGGCATAGGCGCAGTCGCTGCTTACACCGGTTCTGCGGTGGTGTGCCGGTTGGGTTCTCGAGTCCTTGCGCTCCGCGAACGGTCGTGTGTGCCGGTGCGTCTTGACGCACCCGTGTGTCGTTCGCGTGGCGTTGCGTGCTGGTTCGTCCGCGCGCGGGACTAGGCCGCGTCGCGAGAAAACATCGTAGCATGAAGAAAACGCTCCTGCCACACGAGAGCCGAGGCCAGAATATCCTTGCTCTCCCAGCGAACGTCTTCGCCCATGCCGACGGACGGCGTCGCGCTCCACGCCGTCGCCCCCGGCCGCGAAACGAACGCCTCCGCAACCTCCACCGACGGTGGCACGCCCTTCTTCACGTGCAGCGCGCTCAACCCGTAACTGCGGAGAATTCGGGGCCAGATACAGCCAAAAACGTTGGGGTGCTCGAAGATATCCGCTGCGACCAGCCGGCCGCCGATGGCCACCACCACGCCCCGCGTGTCCGCGGGCACTTCGATGCCGTCGACGATTTCCGCCAGTGGGTCCTTTACCTGTGCGGATTCGTACATCTCGTTCATCGCCATCGTAGGTGACGAGGCTCCGTAGCGTGCACTGTCCCGCCGTATCGAATTCCACACCAGGCCCTGGTCGGCGAAGAACTTGGCGAAGCCGTCTTTCACCGACTTCTTGGTGTCGGCAATCGAAATGTTTTTCGCCATGCGGACGGCCATGGTCTCGTAGGTTCCGGCGGAGAAATTGCTGGCGCCGGGAGCCCAGCGTCCCTGCTCGGCGCAGGTGACCGGGATGCGGGTCTTGCCCGGGCCGGCAAGGACCGAGATATTCAGCGTTCGGTTCTGCTTGGCGCCGATGTACTCCTCGCCCTGGATGCCGAGGAGCGGCGTTTTCGTCCGGTTCTCGATCAGAATGACGGGAATGTCGCCGCCCCTGTTGACCTCGGTGACCGTTGCGATGTTCTTTTCGACGGCATCGGCGAGCAGTATGTAGTCTCCACCGCCGCCCTGCCCGTTCACGATGGGAAAAACGGTCAGTCCCACGCTGGTGCACGGCGCCCCGAGCCGGACCTCCGGCCAGCGGTAGGGGCCCGCAGGCGAGTCCGGTTGTGGACTGTGGTTACGGTTTAGCATCTTTCTCCTCCTTGGTGGATTGGTAACTGAACGCCCGCCTGTGGGGGACAGCTCCAACCCTGTGGGTTAATGAATCGAATGTTCTATTTGCCGAAGCTCTTCCGCGCCATCGCGAGCAGCCTGCGGAGTTTTTTGTGAAAACCCCCGCCGGTACCCGGGCGGAAATGGATCTCGAGGTCATCCGTGATGCGGACGCGCGCCCACGTGTCTTCGGTTTCCGCAGCCAGGGGTTCAGAGTCCGGGGGTGCAGTCTCC
>JAZGDW010000021.1:0-10711 GCA_036478295.1 Candidatus Krumholzibacteriia bacterium | reverse complement strand
TGGGTCCCGCAACCTCGGTGAACGTTCCGTCTCCGTTGTTCTTGAAGAGAGCGTTAGCGCCAACGCGGCGGGTGACGTAGAGATCGAGGTCTCCGTCCCTGTCGTAGTCGAACCAGGCGGCCCCGGTGCCGATCTGCATGTCGTTGTCGCCCAGGCCGGTGTGTACGAAGCTGATTTCGGAGACGCTCGTGACGTCGCTGAAAAGCGTGGCGTGGCTGGTGGAATTGGATAAGGAAACCGCGCGGTGGGTTCGGTCGAGACCCGCCGGTTGCTTTGCAATCGCAGGGGCGTGCTGCACCGATAGGAGGCACAGCAATACTACGAGCGACGGTCTTGCACTGGGGAACTGGAGCCTGACCACCGGTGTCCCTTTCCCGTTAGCGGGTAGAAGCGAGCGGCAACAAAAAAAGACCCCACTCACATCACATCAACGGCTGCCCGGCCAATGGCCGTCGGGCTTCGCAAAGCCGCTTTCCCACTATATTTTACCATGTTTCGGGGTGCGCTTCAAGGCTTGCCTGGGGTACGTGGAGAGGCCATCCCAGAACGTCAAGGAGGTCGATACAACGACGACGGGCGGTCGAGATGATGGTTTGACCACGGTCGTCTCGCCCTACGGCTGGCGCGGGATGCACACGCGGGCCCCGACACCTGGTTGGTTCGATTCCGAGATGTCTATCTCGACCGTGGGAGCCGTGAACCCGCCCACTTGGGCGTAGAGCCTGAGGAAAAGGCGGCTCGAATCGGTGGGGCTCGTCCGTTCGACGTCCACACACCAGGGGCGCTCTTCGCCGACCACGAGCACCATGGTCCCCTGCCCGCGTACCGTCTCCCCGGAGCTCATCACGGCACGCCACGACGTCGATGACCGCACCAGCACCCGGTGCACCTGCGGTGCGGGATCGAACCCGCACCCGGCCACCACAACCACCACCAGGACCAGCAAGCGCTTTTTCATGGATTGCCCCCGCCGGTATGATATCATGCCGGTACCGCTCCTGCCACCCCTCTTCGGCATCCCGAGTGCCCTCTATAGTGGAGGGCGTACCGTGGGGCCGATTCCAGACCGAACCAGGCATCCCACTTTACAATGGCCCCGGTACGCATTATCATTCGGACGCTGGCCTCGCGGCAGTGCGGCAATGCCAATCAAATGACAACCGCGTTCGGCCGCTTCCCAATAACGAGTGTCCAAGGACGGTGGGCGTAGCTCAGTTGGTAGAGCCCTGGCTTGTGGTGCCAGTGGTCGCGGGTTCAAGTCCCGTCGCCCACCCCATCCACTCCCACACAAGGAAGGTTCGAAAATGGTCGAGCTCAAGGCCGGTGAGTATCAAGCGTCACTCAAAATGCTAAGCGCCGCAGACGCCGCGTTGCAGCACTCGATGGCCGGGGTGAGAAGACATGAAGAGCCCTCCACGTTGCGACGGCGTATTGAGGAGGTAGAAGGTTTTCTCAAGAAGGCGAAACGGGAACTGAGATTGGCATAACAACCCGCGGTCAGACCGCCTTGCAAACAGCGCGCCATCGGCTTTTGACAGCATACTGTCGTAATGACAGCATACTGTCATCATGGTAGTATGCTGTCACTGTGACAGCATGCTGTCATTTTCATAGCGGCGTTTGCGATGTGGTCTTTTGTCGTCGTGGTGGTTGCGACGAAAACCCGCCGCCGGCACTTCAGGAGACGAAACCCATTCTCTCCGTAACTTCGGCGAGTGTCGCGGATGTAATCTTTTCGGCCTGCCCCCGCCCTGTTTCCAACACATCCCATACTTCCTTCGGCCTGGAGGCGAGCTCGGCGCGCCGTTCGCGGAAAGGCGCGAGGTATTCGGCAAGCTTCTCCGACAAGTGTGACTTGAGGTCGGAATAACGGATGGTGCCTGCCTCCGCGTGTTTCTTGAATTCGGCATGCCCGGTCGGATCCACCACACTGAGAATCGTCAGGAGGTTCCTGGCCCCGGGTCCGATTTCGCCCGCGGCTCCGGTATCGGTAACCGCCTTCTTCAGCCGGGCGGCGATGCCCGCGGGTTCCTCGTCGAGCGTTATGAAACTCCGCTCGCTGTCGCTCTTGCTCATCTTGCTCTCCGGGTTGGTGAGCGACATGATGCGCGCTCCCTTTGTGAGATGCGCTTCCGGTTCCGGAAAGGTCTGGCCAAAGGTGTGGTTGAACTTGCGGGCCAGCTCACGGGTCAGCTCAAGGTGCTGGAGTTGGTCGTCACCGACCGGCACCCGAGTCGCCTTGTACACCAGTATGTCGGCGGCCATCAGCACGGGGTACGTCAAGAGCCCCGCGTTTATGTTTTCTAGCTGTTTTTGCTTCTTGTCCTTGAACTGGGTCATGCGCTCGAGCAGCCCGAGGGGCGCCAGTGTGTTCAAGAGCCACATGAGCCGCACGTGATCGGTCACCTGCGACTGGATGAATATCGTCGACCTGGCGGGATCCAGGCCGGCGGCGAGAAAGTCGAGTGCCGTATCAAAGATCTTCTGCTTGAGTTGCGCCGGCTTGTAGGGCGCGGTCACCGCGTGCAGGTCGACAATGCAGTAGTAGCACTCGTTCGGAAACTCGTCCTGCATTGCCACCCAGTTCTTGAGGGCGCCGAGGTAGTTGCCGAGGTGTAGCTTGCCCGTCGGCTGGATGCCGGAAAGTATACGCGGTGTCGGTTTCATGGCGGGCATTCTAACCGTTTTAGCCTGAAAAGGAAAGGCCGCTTTGCCGCCTGGCGGCCACGGCTGCGGCATGGCGCGGCCGCGTGCGCCCCCGGAAACTTTTGACTTGTGGCAAGGGCACCGCATCCGCTAAAGTCATTGGCAATTATGCCATTCCGAGTGGCGGAATCTCCACATTATTGTTTGCCGGTACGGCCCGGGACACTGCGTCCTGACGTGCGCACACGCCGCCGTCCCAAGCATCGTGCCGTCGCGGCGCTCCCTGAACCCCGCAGTTGAATTCCAGAGAGGAGTCCACCTTGGCTGAAGATAGCGCTCAATTAGACAGGGTAATCCGCAGGGGCCCTTATCCGGAGCTGACCGTACCCGGTCTCGTGGTCGGGTACTTTCTCGGTGTTTTGATCGCGATCAGCATCGGGTACGCGGCACTGATTCTCGGTTTTTCGATCGAGGGATCCGAACTCGCCGCAATTCTCGGCTTCGGTATCCTGCGCGGCCTCATGCGCCGGACGAGTATCATCGAAAACAACATCAACCAGACCATAGCCAGCGCGGTCAACGGCGCATCGGCGGGTATGATGTTTTCCGTACCGGCGATCTTTATCCTCGACTCGGACCCCAGCTACGGTTTCACCGGCCTCGGGCTGACGAATTTCAACCCCTACTTCATGGTGCTGGGGGCCATCGCCGGCGGCGTCCTCGGTGTGGCCTTCATCATTCCGCTGCGCAAACAGATGATCGACTACAACCGGCTGGCGTTCCCGGGCGGCATCGCAGTGGCGGCGATTCTGAAATCCCCCGGGGCGGGGATGAAAAAGGCGCAGATGCTGCTGATCGCCGCGGGGGTAAGCGCGGCGGTGCAGCTGTACGTACAAATCTCGGGCGTCGGCAACATTCCACTGGGCGGCTGGATAGGAATGCCCGCGTACATGAACGGCTTCTGGTTCATCTCGCTGCTGACCGTCGGCACCGGCTACCTGGCCGGGAGAGGCGGTGTGTACTTCGTCGTCGGGGGCTACGTTTGTTACTGGATTCTCGCGCCGATCTTGAACGGCATGGGACTGATCCCGCCGGTCGCCGAGTTGGGCGGCCAATCGATACCGGAGTACCTGCGGGGCACCCTGTTCAGGCCCGTGGGAATCGGCATGCTGATCGGCGGCGCCTTTATGGGTATCTTCCTCGCGTTTCCGCTGGTGGTCAGCGCCATCCGCAGCATGCAGACGGCGGCCAGGCTGAAGGGCGGCATCGCGCAGGATGAAATGCCGATCAAGCTGCTTTTCATGGCGATCGCGGGGGCGTTCGTGCTCCTTTTTATCATCGCGATTCGCTCAACTATGGAGGTGGGGATCGTCCGTGGAGGGACGATGGCGATCCTGGGTACATTGTGGATCTGGATAGCGGGGGTCATCCTGTCCGAGTGTATCGGGCGCACGAACTGGTCGCCGCTGAGCGGTATGACGCTCATCGGTATTACCGTTTTGATCTTCGTAGCCAGCGGTATCGGCGACCGCGGCGCGATCATCGCGTCGATCATGGTGGGGGCGGCGATGTGTGTCGCGATGTCGCAGGCGACGGATCTCATGATGGACCTCAAGACCGGGTACCTGGTCGGTGCGACGCCGAGGCGGCAGCAGATGGCGCAGTTCATGGGAACGTGGCTCGGCCCGATTGTCGTCATGGTGCTCATCTTCGTGCTGCACAAGGCTTACACGCTGGGTAGCGAGCGCTTGCCCGCGCCGCAGGGCCAGGCGCTGGCGAGCATGGTGAGTAGTATCCTCGGTGGCAGCGTGCCCGTGCAAAAGTATATCGGCGGCGCGGCGATCGGAGCGGTCCTCAGCGCCAGCGGTATCGGCGGTCTCGGGGTGCTGGTCGGACTCGGGTTTTATCTGCCGTTCAACATCGTACTGACCTACACCATCGGTAGCGTTGTACGCGTCAGCACCGATGCCAAGAAGGGTCACCGGTGGAGCCACGACGTCGGCGTGCCGATCGCGGCGGGCCTGATCGTGGGCGAGGCGCTGGTGGGTGTTGGAGCGGCCATCTATTATGTGATCACGGGGTTGTAAAACGGCTGGCGATCCGGAAAAGGAGAAGAAATGAGAACGCTCGGATATATTCTAATCGCACTATCGTTCCTGGCAAGCTCGCTGGCCGCGGTCCATCAGACGATCGAGATCCAGTGGGTCTGGTTTGTCCCGCTGATCCTGGCGGGAGTGGCCGGCGTGGTGCTGGTTCGCATGGCGATCCGGCAAAAGTCACAGGCCGTCGAGGAAGTGGCGGCGAACATCAGCACCATCCATGAGAGCCTGCACTCGGTGGTGAAGAAAGTCACCCAGCTCAACCTGGAGAAATCGAACATTAACACCTACGACATGCGCCACCGCATCGACGAGCTGCTGGTGGACGACCTCGAAACCTTCGCCGACTCACGCGAGGCGATCGGCCACAAGTACGGCCTGCAGCATTACGCCGACATCATGAGCCATTTCGCGGCGGGAGAACGTTACATCAACCGGGTGTGGTCGGCGTCGACGGACGGTTACATCGACGAAGTGAACAAGTTTATGGAAAAGGCGGAGGAGCAGTTCTCGGAGGCGTTCTCGCGACTGGAGCAGTTGCAGGCGCAGCATCCGTAGACGTCTGGCCGTTGGTCGGCGGTGCGTTGTTGGATTACTTCCGTCGCCGTGCTCCACTTCCAGAGCGGGGCGGTGCGCAGTTGGATTGTCTCCGTCACCGCGCTCCGCTTCGCTCGGCTACCCGCCTGCTGCGGGTGATCCTCGCTCGCTCCCGCGACGGTTCCGTCGACAACCCAACTGCGCACCGCCCCCTGTGCCCGCGATGGTTCCGTCGACAACCCAACAACGCACCGCCCCCTGTACCCGCGATGGTTCCGTCGACAACCCATCTGCGCACCACGACCCGCTCCCTCGACGGCTCTGTCAACAATCCAACAGGCACCCCCGCAATTCGTTTCTGCGACGGGTCGCGTCGGATGCACTCACCGATACAGTGCTTTGATTCGTCCCCATGTCGTGGCCTCCGTGGGCACAACGCTTGGGTTGACCCGCAGCGTGCCACCGGCGGCGGGACTCAACCAAAAACTGCAGTCCTGGACTATGATTTGCTGCGTAGGCTCCTCAGGATGCGGTAGGACTTGCAAATAACTGTTGGTCGCGGATGTGCCTGATAGAAAGTATCGTATGGTCAGCACATGGTTTGGTGGTGACAGACAAAAATTATACGCGATCCTTATCCCGTTCGGGCTCGAGCCTACAAAGACTGGCTGCTGGACCGTTTCGTCCAGCCATGTTCCGGTAAACCCGCCGCCGCCACTGACCATGAATTCGACTGACACGTGGCCTGTCGTCATCTTGTCATGGACAACGTAGACGGTAAGAATCCCCGGTGCGGTATCCGACGCCTCAGAAGTTGTGAAAAGAGAATCTGAATAAAGGCTGATCGTGCCGTCGAGCGTCTGTGCGGTCGTTGTGCCCGCGACCAGCGCACAACCCAGCAATGCGAGAAGGTTATTCCTCAAACAACCGAGGCCGCACAAGCCCACGCGGAGTTTTTTTGGTGGGATCGAATTCCTGCCGGCAGATGCCGAATACCGCTTCATGATCAGTTCCCTCAACCGAACCTAACGTAGCAATTATAGCAGATCTTTGGTGGTCAGTCACTCGCGGGACTCAGAGCGCGGTGGACGGTTGGATTGTCGGTGCACCTGTCGGAGAAAGTAGGCGGTGCGTGGTTGGGTTGGTGACGGAGACAATCCAACCGTCACCGCCCCCAGGAGCGAGGTGACGGAAACAACCCAACCGCGCGCCGCCTACCTCTTCGCCTGTGTGCGCACCGGGTCGCGCGGGCGCTTCGGCATCTTCTTCGGTTCACGGCGCATCGCTTCCATCACTTCCTCGATAGCGCGCTCGAGCTGCCGGTCGCGCCCCTCGATCACCGACTTGGGATCGTTTTCCACCACGATGTCCGGGTCCACCCCGTAGTTCTCGATGGCCCATTCGCCGTCCGCGTTCAGAAATCCGTACTCCGGCACGTACACCGACCCGCCGTCGAGCAGCGGCCCGTGGCTGGAGATGCCGATAACGCCGCCCCACGAGCGCTTGCCGATGAGCGGCCCCAGGCCGGCCTGGCGGAACATGGCGGGAAAGATATCGCCGTCCGAGGCAGAGGTCTGATTCAGGATGCACACGAGGTGTCCGTGAAACACCGTGGCCGGGTACGGCCAGGCGTACTCGTTGTTGCGCGAGTAATCGAGGCTCAAAAGCTCCCGCCGCAGGCGCTCGATCAGCATCTGTGACACATTGCCTCCGCCGTTGCCGCGCACGTCGATGACGAGGCCTTCCTTGCGAATCTGCCCGTAGAACCACTTGATGAACTCACGGATGCCGTTCGAGCCCATGTCCGGGATGTGCAGGTAACCCACACGCCCTTTTGTGGCCTCCTCGACCTTCGCCCGATTCTTCTGCACCCAGTTCAAGTATACGAGGCTGCGCTCCTGGGTGATGGGCTTGTAGCTGATCTTGCGGGTGTCTTTCGCAGATGGTTTGTCGCTGAGCGTGAGCTCCACGGGCCGGTCCGCTTTGTTCAGTAGCAGCTGGTACGGGTTCTTGTCCGCGGTGAGGTCCTCACCGTCGATCGCCAACACATAGTCGCCTTCCCGAACGTCCATGCCGATCTCGGTGAGCGGTGCGCGGTAGCGATCCTCCTCGTTCTGGCCGCGGAGGATCCGGGAGATACGGTAACGGCCCGCCTTCTCGTCCAGCTCGAAGCGCGCCCCCGGCAGGGCGGCCTGCGGGCGGTCGGGGGTTTCGTAGTCGCCCCCCGAAATGTAGGCGTGGGAGACGCTGAGTTCGGCGATCATCTCGCCGAGTACATAATTGAGGTCGGCGCGGTGTGCGACATGCTCGAGTAACGGACGGTAGCGAGCACCGATCTCCTTCCAGTCGTAGCCATGCATGTTCTCGACATAGAAGAAGTCGCGAAAACGCCGCCATACCTCATCGAAAATCTCCGCCCATTCCTTGGCGGGAACCCGATCCACCATGAGCCCGTCGGTGGACACGGTCTTCTTGTCACCGGGTTTGGGCTTGGCGTCGTAGAGGTTATACTTGTCCGACTGCCGGACGAGGATCTTCTTGGCGTCGTGCGAGAGCGTATAGCCGGAGATGTCCTCTGCGAGGGTGCTCTCCTTGCGCTCTTTGATGTCGAAGATGCGAAGCGACGCCTTGACGTCACTGGAGCGTCCGTAGTAGAACGGCCCGCCGCGCGTGTAGAGTAGATGCCCTTCGATGGCGTTCAGGTTGGAGTAATTGTCATCGCTCACCGGCACGCGCACGACCCGATCGGTGAGGCCGTCGAAATCAACCTTGATGACTTCCTTTTCTTTCTCTTCTTTCTCGTCTTTGTCCTTGTCTTTCTTCTCCTTGTCATCTTTATCGTCGTCCTTGCTTTCGTCTTCAGTGGACACTTCGTCGCTCTCGGGCGGGAAGGGGTGCTTGACGTCCTTGCGGAGTGCCAGCGCATAGATGCCCGATTCGCGATCGATCAGGTAATTCCACTCGAAAGAGCCTATCTGCGGGGCGAACTGGCGATCGCTGATATAATAGAGATAATCTCCCGACGGATCCCACACCGGCTCGAATTCGTTGAAATAGGAACCGGTAATGCGGCGGAGCTTCGAACCCTTGACGCTCCAGATGTATATCGAGTTGAAGGATGTCTCGTCGCCCAGGCTGAAGGAGAGGTGACCACCGTTCGGCGACCACGTGTAGTCGGTGACGGTGCCCACCTTGTCGTCAGCCACCTGGGTGACAGCTTTGCTCTTGACCTCCACGACGAACAGGCGACCGTTCTTGTCGCTAAACGCGATGCGTTTGCCGTCCGGTGACCAGACGGGGAGGTAGCGCATCTCGCCGCCGTTGTCGGTCAGCTGTTCGACCTTGCCCGAACCGTCCTGGTTGACCAGGTGGAGTTCCTCCTCGCCGTCCATGTCCGAAATGAAAACGATCTTCTTGCCGTCAGGTGACCACCGCGGCCACTTGTCATGCGCACCCGAGGAGTTGGTGAGATTGCGTGTCGGCCCTTTCTCGATCGGTGCGGTGAAGATGTCGCCGCGTGCGGCGAAGACGGCGCGTTTCCCCTTTGGGCTGAGTCCGAAGGCTTCGATGTTGTCGGAGGCGGAGACGTGCGACGGCCGCATGGCGACGCCGTCGTTGGGAACCCGGATGGAGATGGCCTGGGATTTCCCGGTAGCCGTGTCAAAGACCTGCAGTTCGCCGCTAAGCTCGTAAACGATGCGGCCGGCCGCATCGGCGCTCGGCCAGCGCACATCGTACTTGTTGCTGCGCGTGAGCTGCTCGGTCGCTCCCGAGGCGGGGTCGTAGGAATAGAGGTTCAGGGTGCCGTCGCGGTCAGAGGAAAAGTAAACCTTGTCGCCGATCCACATCGGGTCGCGGTCGCTGCGCGGGTGATCGGTTACCTGGGTTGCCTCGTAGGTTTTCAGATCGAAAATGTAGAGATCCTGGGCCCAGCCGCCCTGGTACCGTTTCCACGTACGGAAATCGCGAATGAGCGGTGAGTAGACCACCCGGTCGCCGTCCGGCGAGAAATCACCGCCGCCGGAGACCGGCATGGGGAGTGGTTCGGGGAGTCCGCCCGACGTCTTGACCGTGTAGAGACGCGTGTCGGTGAGGTCCCACCCATAACGCATCGAGCGAAAAAGCACCGCAGAGCCGTCCCGGTTCCAGCCGTAGACCTGGTTGTCGAATCCCCAGCGAGGAGGCAGGGGACCCCTGGCGGGATAAAAAGTCAACTGCGTGGGCACGCCGCCCGCCGTCGGGATGACGTAGACCTGCTCGTCACCGTCATACTGGCCTGTGAACGCCACCCACTGGCCGTCTGGCGAGAATTTCGGAAAAAGCTCCTGGCCGGAGTGGGTGGTGAGGCGGGTGGCCGTGCCCCCACTCGCGCTGGCCGTCCACAGGTCACCGGCATTGCAGAAGACAACCTTGCCGCCGTGGATATCGGGAAAACGCAGCAGCTTGGTCTGCGCCCCGCCGAGCGCCGGTACCAGCAGCAGCGCGACCAGGCATACGTTTAGAATAATGAACTTGCGTTGAATCAGCATGAAACCCTCCGTCATCGTGGGTAACGCCAGCGGGGAATGTGCAGGCGATCTCGCAAGTAAGTCGATCGAGCATATCATACGGGCCGGGGTACGCGCCAGACTCTCCTCTTTGCCCATCGGCGGCTAGGGCGGGGCCAGCGAGCGAGCGTGTCGAGCGGGTGCGGTGGGATGCGTGTTCTCATGCTCAGACAGTCCTCGGCGCACCAGCCTCCTGCTCGCACGTTATTGGTTGCTCGCGTGCGGAACTCGCTTGAGAACACGCATCCCACCGCACCACCGCAGGCGAGCATGGACGGACCGCTCGCTGGCCCCGCGCTGGCCCCAGCCGGGGAATCTCCGCTTGACCCCGGCCGGGTTTTCCTGGTATAAGATATGCACGCGGACGCGATCCGCGTGCTAAATTCGGCGGTCTGCGATGGTCTGCGGCGCTCGCGCTGCCGGTGCCAATCGCGAGTTTTTCTGTTAGTGGGAGGTATGTGATGAGTGGGGTAAACAAAGTTATTCTGGTGGGGAACCTGGGTGCGGATCCGACGATACGCTACACGCCGAACGGAACCGCCGTCGCCAATTTCAACATCGCCACCAGTGAAACTTTCAAGAACAAGAACGGGGAAAAAGAAACCCGAACCGAATGGCACCGCGTGGTGGCCTGGGCGAAACTCGCCGAGATCTGCAACGAGTACCTCAAGAAGGGCAAGCAGGTATATATCGAAGGCAGACTTCAGACTCGCTCCTGGGAAGACCAGTCGGGGACCAAAAAGTATTCTACTGAGGTCGTTGCCAGGGATATGGTGATGCTGGGTCGGGCCGGTGACACGCCCATGGACACTTCGCCGCAGGACTTCCCTCCGCAGGAGACAGTGGCTGAGGGGTCGGCGTCGACGTCGACGGGCGAAGAAG
>JAZGDW010000209.1:0-5492 GCA_036478295.1 Candidatus Krumholzibacteriia bacterium | reverse complement strand
ATACACCCCCCTCAAGCGTGTGACCGCGTTTGCGGCGGTGCCGGGGGGTGTTGTGGGGGCCATACCACCAGTGATCGGGTGGGTCGCTGGAGGCGGCGCAGTGTTCGAGCCGCGCATCCTTGCGGTGGCGTTTTTTTTCTTCATGTGGCAGGTGCCCCATTTCTGGCTGTTGCTGCTCTTTGCTGCCGGGCGCGATTACGAACACGTGGGACTTCCATCGCTGACCAGAATATTCGCGCTCGATCAGCTCGCGAGAATCACCTTTATGTGGATTTTTGCAACCGCGGTGACGTGCCTTGTGATTCCGTTGTTTGGTATTAGGTCAAACGCCTGGGTCAACATCGGGTTGCTGGCGGCCGGATTGTGGCTGGTCGTGCGGACGGCGCGTATTCTTCGCCGGCCGTCAGGCGCGATTAGTTTTCGCCTTGCCTTCAAGCATATCAACCTGTACGTATGCTGGGTGATTTCGCTGCTCGCTTTGAATGGTATCGTTGGTTGACAATAATGATTCGGAAATAACGACGATGGAATTCTTCAACCAGTTCGGTTTACCACCCTCCGAGAGTTATCTCGAGCTGATGCGCTACCTGCTCGTGATGACTCTGCTGATCCATGTTACTTATATGAGTCTGGTCGCGGGCAGCACCATCATTTCCCTGATTCTCAACTCACGCGACCGCGATGTGCGCAATACACATTTCGGGCGCCTGGCCAAGGACCTGATGGATATGGTGGTCCCCAGCCGGGTAGTGGTCCTGGTGTTCGGTATCCTGCCGCTGGTGCCCATGTGGCTGATCTACGGTCAGTGGCTCTACAAGTCCATCGCCAGCACGATGTTTCTGCTGCCCGTGGCTGCGGGGGTGATCGCCTTGGCCCTGGTCGTCATCCTGATCTACAGGGCGACGATGCGGGATGACGGGGACAACTCCATGGCCAATTTCGGCATCGGGTCCGCAGGGCTCATGATTTTGCTGGCCGGCATGTACATCTTGGCAACCAGCACGGTGCGTCTCAACGATCCCGAGCGCTGGCATCTCATGCAGAGCCCGGGACGGCTCATGGTGTCTTTCAACGTCATCTGGAAGTACGTGTATTTCCTGCTTGGCGCTGTATGCGCTACCGGCTGCGGTATGTTGTTCTTTTTCTTCCACTGGCCTGGACGGGGACCCGTCACCGATGCGCGCTACGCCCGTTTCGTCAAGAACCTTGCGGCCGGCCTGGCGATGCCATGTCTTATCCTCATGCCGGTGATCGGATTCTTTTATCTGGTAACCACGCCTATCGTTGCGATGTCGGGGGCTGTATACGGACTCGCGACGGGCACGGTTATCCTTATGTTCATTATCTTCGTTTATCTGTTCCAGACACTGCTGGCGGAAAGATCTAGCTACGGCGTCCACGCGTTTCTCCTTTTTTTGGGTGTTCTGCTGTTGGTTGGCGTGGGCGACCAGTTGAATCTCGTGAATGCCACGGCGGAACACACGGCAGCGCGCATCGTGGAAGCGGAGGAAGCGGCGGCGCAAATCGCCCTGGAGCGCGAGGCGGAGCGTGCCGTTGCGGCGGTGGTGGACGTGGCCAGGGGCCGCGAGGTTTTCGAGACGGTGTGTACGACGTGCCACCGCATGGACGAGCGCCTCGTGGGTCCGGCACTGAACACCGTTCTGCCCGGCTATGCGGGCCGCATCGACGATTTGATTTCTTACCTGCAAAAACCGAGCAAGAAGAATCCGGACTTTCCGCCGATGCCGGCCCCGGGGCTGCCGCTGTCGGATGTCAAATCGGTGGCGTCTTACCTGCTGGGGGAAACAACGGACTCCGGTACGGGCGAGAATGGCGGGCATTAAACATGCGAGAAACGGGATCGAGGCCATGACCAAAAGGGACCGCGCGTGAAAAAATTCTTGGCCATATCGGCGGCCGCGGGATTCTTTGCGTTTTTTGCAGCGGTCTTTCTCGCCCTCGGTGCTGACTGGTATCGGAACAAACGTGCACCGGATCAGCCGATCGCGTTCAGCCACAAGATCCACGTCGGCAAAGTCGGACTCAAGTGCGAGACATGCCACAAGTACACCCACCAATCGACGTTCGCCGGCATCCCGTCGGTGCAAAAGTGCATGTCTTGTCACGCGCAGGTAGCGACCGATCGTCCCGAGGTTCAGAAGCTCTCGGGGTACTGGGAGCGCCAGGAGCCTATCCCGTGGAACCGGGTACACCGCATCCGCATCCGTGAGCACGTGTTTTTTAGCCACAAGCGGCATATGAAGGCGGACGTAGACCCGAAGCTGGAGTGTGCCAACTGCCACGGTGAGGTGCAGTATGTGGATAAACTGCGGCGGGTGAGTTCGCTCGAAATGGGATGGTGTGTATCCTGTCACGTTTCGAAAGGTGCTTCTACCGACTGCCTGACTTGTCACAGGTAACGGATGGAGAACAGGAATGAATAGAAGAGATTTTGTCAGATTGATGGGGTTGGCCGGAGGCGCTACCGCGCTGAACTCGTGTGGTCTCGAGCGCCAGACGGAGAAGATCATCCCCTATCTGGTTCCGCCCGACGACGGTGTAATTCCCGGCGTGGCGACGTACACACAGACGACGTGTACGGAATGTCCGGCGGGTTGCGGAGCCTCGGTAAAAGTGGTGGATTACCGTGCCGGCAAGCTGGAAGGCGTCGCCGTGCATCCGGTCAACGATGGCGCGTTGTGCATGCGGGGACAGGCATCGTTGTCCCGGCTCTACCACCCCGACCGAGTGCAGACGCCGCTCAAAAAGGACGCGCGGGGCGACTTCGCGGAGATTTCTTGGGACGAGGCCTACGATATGATCACGACCGCGCTAAAGGCGTCGTCATCCCAAGGTTTCGGTTTCAAGGGCCAGAAAAACACAAAGACGAAGAACGTCTTTCTCTCGGGCCGCACGAGCGGCACACTTTCCGAGTTGATCGATCTCTTTTGCAGCGGGTCCGCCGTCGAGCGCTTGCCCGAATTCGAGCTCTTCTCGTACGCGGCGATCCGGAAGGCCAACGAAACTCTCTTCGGCCGCGCGGAGTTGCCATCGTTCCGTATTGAAGACGCCGATTTCATGCTGACCGTGGGGGCCGACCTCTTCGAGACCTTTGTCAGCCCCGTGTCGCACGCCGCGCAGTTTGCCCGCGCGAAGAAAAACTCGCATTTCGAATGGACGCATGTCGAGCCGCACGCATCGCTGACCGGGTTTCAGGCGAAGCGTCGCTATAGCGTTACGCCGGGCAGCGAGCCCTACCTGCTGACGTTCCTGTTGACGAAAGTGTCTCGCATGAACGTTGCCGGTGACCGTCACATAGCCGACGTGATAGAAGCCCTTCCCAAGCTGACGGATCGCGGTTTTGCCGAGAAGACCGGTTTGACCGTTGAGCAATTGAATGGCATCGCCGAATCGTTGTTGTCGGCGCGGAAGCCCCTGGTAATTGCTGGTGGTGTTTCAACAACGCAGGCGGTGGGATTCGAGACGGCGCTCCTGGCGGGTCTTCTGCAATGGGCAGTGGGAATGATCGGATCCACCGTCGATTTCGACCATGCCGAGAATTACGACCACGTCGGCGCCGCGGGAGACGTAGTGGAACTTTCCTCGCGGCTGGGCGAGAACGGGATCGGCGTGCTTTTTGTGTCGAACGTTGACGCCGCGGCGGGCAGCCAGGCGACGCTCGGACTCGAAAACATCGACAAAGCGGGGCTGAGCGTGGGGCTCACAGAGTTCATGAACGACACAATGAGGCAGTGCGATGTGATCCTTCCGCTGTCCGACACGCTCGAGTCGTGGGGCGATGCCATTCCGAAGCGCGGACTGGTCAACGTCATCCAGCCGGCCGTCGAACCGCTGTACGACACGAGAACCACGGGTGACATTCTGTTGCAGCTCGTTGGCCGCCTGACGGGAAACACCCCGGCCGCGAGTTACCAGGAATTTCTTTTTGCCAAATGGAGGAGCCGCTACGGACGGCAGAGCGTCGAGACGCTCCTGGTGGACGGTTTTCTCCGGCGGCCGACCACACGAACGGCGGTGAACCTCGACCACCTGGCAACCAGGCGCCGCTTGCGTTCGCTCAAGATTACGGATGCCGTCGCATGGCCGATTCTCATGGTAACGCCGTCGATCCGCTCGTTCGACGGGCGGAGCGGTGACCTTGCGCTGCTCAGCGAGATCCCCGATCCGTTGACCACGATTACGTGGGGAGGGTGGCTCTCGATCTCGCAAGCGGACGCTGCGGAAAAGGGACTAGAGGACAAAGACGAGGTGCGCGTTGCGTCCTCCGAATGGACAGCCAAACTGCCGGTGAAGATCCAGAGGGGACTGCCCCGCGGCGTCATGATGGTGCAGTGCGGCAGCGTAAAACCAGTGCCGCTCTCGATCGATCCGAGATCGGGCGGCGTCATCGCGAGTCTCGAAGGTGTGTCGATCGAGAAAACCGCCATGTCGCTGGCCGTGCCCATTATGTCGGGGTCCCAGTCCCAGGAAGGCAGGAAAATCATTCCCGAGCCATCCCATGGCGGCGAACGGCATCACCACGATCCGGAGGCCACGTTGTATCCGGATAACGTGTACCCTGAGTACCGCTGGGGTCTTGTCATTGACCTCAATCTCTGCATCGGGTGCGGGGCGTGCGTCTCCGCGTGCTACGTGGAGAACAACGTGCCCGTCGTAGGACCGGAAGAGCACCTGCTGGGGAGGGAGATGTCCTGGCTGCGCATCGAGCCCTACGATGCGAAGAACGACCACGTCGAGTTTCAACCGATGATGTGCCAGCATTGCGGCAACGCGCCTTGCGAAGCAGTGTGTCCGGTCTTCGCGACCTATCACAATCCCGAAGGTCTCAACGCCCAGGTGTACAACCGCTGCGTGGGTACTCGTTACTGCGCCAACAACTGTCCGTACAAGGTGAGGCGCTTCAACTGGTACGACACCAAGCGCCCGTCGGCGTTGAACCCGACACGTAACCCCGAGGTGTCCATCCGGGGCCGCGGCGTCATGGAGAAGTGCTCGTTCTGCGTGCAACGTATCCGGTCGGCCCGCGACGTCGCAAAGGACCGCAAATCGAAGATCAACGACGGCGAGGTAACGACGGCGTGCGCGCAAACCTGTCCGACCAAGGCCATGGTGTTCGGTGACCTGCAAGACGAAAACTCCGAGGTTTACCGGTGGGCGCACTCCGAGCGAGCCTATCGTGTCCTGGAGCCGCTGGGAACCAGCCCCGGTGTGCATTACTTGAGAAACAAGTGGAAGAACGACCATGCCTGAAGCGGCGGATAAGATGAGCTACCACGATGCCGTCGAACACGACGTCCTGCAGGCCATGAAGAAGCCTGGGCCTCTCTACTGGGGGGCGCTGCTGTTCACGGGCGGCTGCTTCGGGCTGGGGATGGCACTGTGGGGGTACCAGATGCTGAAGGGCATGGGGGTAGCCGGGCTCAACAGCCCCGTCGGTTGGGGTGTCTACATTACCAACTTTGTCTTCTGGG
>JAZGDW010000208.1:0-2731 GCA_036478295.1 Candidatus Krumholzibacteriia bacterium | reverse complement strand
CTCGCACAAGAAACGTCCAGCGCCCCTCCGGTTGATCGATCGGCGAGGAACGCCGCAATGATTCCCACCGAGCAGGCGTTGATCGGAGTGTGTCCCGCCCGGGGCATGACGATGTGTTTGGTATTTGAGAGCGTAGCCGCGATGCGTTGAGCGCCCTTGGGCGGCGTCGCCGGATCCCATTCGCCGGATATCAGCAAGACGGGGACGTTCACTGCCACGGGCGTTCTGAGGTCGGATGTCGCTGTGCCCGTCGGCCATGACGCGCATGCATTCCGCAGCGAATGCAAGAAGTCCCCACCGAAGAACGTACCGGCTGTCTCGCGCGTAATCGCCGCATCGTTGATCAGAGGTACGTCGTCGGCGCAGACTACAGCGAGAAACATCCCCCAGTAGAGGTCTTGTGCCAAGAACCCACCCAACGCGAGCGCCTGCGCGGTGAGCGGCGCGTAGTCGCCTGCAACGGCCCGCGCCACCGATGTAGGGATCCCCGGCCACGTCTCAGGCCTGAACAGGGCGAAGCCGATCGTTCCCGCAGCAACCCCGCGATCGATGGTGAAGGGAACGCTGTCGCTGGTGCCGGGAACAGGTATCTGCAACGTCACCGGCTCGGCATCGAGGCGAGCCATGAGGCGACCGACCTCGGCGACCAGCCCGCCATCCATTCCTTGGCATATTGCCTGCGCCTGACATTCACTTGCCAAGATTCCCAAGGAATGCTGAAGCGACCGCGGCATACTCAAGGGGAAGATCATCTCGGGTGGCATGGCGCTCACGAGGATCGCCGAGCGCGTGCGGGTAGAAAACCGGCGGAGGTACTCCAATGCGACGCGCGTCCCGTACGAAAAGCCCAGCAGGTTTACCTGTTCGTATCCGAGCGCAGCACGCACGTCGTCGAGATCATCGACCGCCAAGTCAGTGGTATACAATGCGGGGTCGGCCTCGAGATTTTCCCGACAACGCGCCACCGCTGCCGGGGAGAAATTAAAACTCAACACCACCGCCGCTACCGCAGGCGGCGTGTCGCCCCAACGACATTGCAAGGCGCTCGAGCCACCCGTTCCGCGTTGATCGAGCAGGACGAGGTCGCGATCACGACGTAGTGGGGCAAGCAAAGCGTTGAAAATCGCTGCGCTACGCGTCGCAGACTGTCCGGGCCCACCCACCAGCAGCATAAGTGGATCGGGTCGGACGTTGGGACCCGTGGCCGGCAACAGGACGACGTTGAGCCCGATCCGCCGGCCCTCCCGGGTCCGACGGTTCTCATACACGTTGTAGACAGCGCACTGCGCTCCGCCCTGCACACCGCTGATCTCGCATGCCTCGAGCGGGATATCTTGGGCGGCGGCTGGTAGATGGGGAATGGCCAGACCCAGAACGGTGAGAAAAAAGACGCGCCGCATCGCTTATCGCCCCTGTGCAGCCGACGTCGAGTTGGGGAGCATTGCGTCCATTCCCCACCGGACGCGCCAAGTCCCATCCTCCTGCTTCCGCCACAACTCCATGTATCGACGCTCGACTGTCGGGCTTTCCCCATCAGGCGTGAGAGTGAATTCTCCCCGCACCATTGCCCAATTTCCTGCCACGACGACTTCAGCCGGAGCGACCCTCAGGCGCGCGTTCATCCCGGCGAACACTCCTTGCCAGACCGCCCGCTGTCGTGTCTTGTCCCACACTGGCTCACCGTGATTCCAGTCGATGTACTCCTCACCCATCAGACGCACCATACCCTCGACGTCGCGCGCATTGAACGCAGTCTCGAACGCTTTGGAATTGGTACGAATCGCATCCGTCGCTGCGCTGTTCTGTTCCATGGGCTTTTCTCCGGTGGCACAGGCGAGACATGCGACCATCGAAAGGGCCAACGCAAATCGGTTCCAAATCATGACGGCCCCCGTTTGGAGACGTGCTGACACTGTCGAACGGTTCACGACCGCCCGGCCATGACCACATCATAATATTGACCATGGTCATTTGTCAACTGTGGTCACCCAAACTGGGGGATACTATATTTGCGCCTTGTGGGACAGGCGTCACACCACTACAAGCGGGGGTCTTTGACGGGCGATCTCTCCAAGGCGGCCCACCTTCCACGGCGGGAGCGAAAGAAGGCGATCCTCCGGGAACGGCTCTTCGATACAGCCATGGATCTCTTTGAAACGCAGGGTTATGACGGCACCACGGTGATCGAGATCACCGAGCGCGCCGACGTCGCCAAAGGAACCTTCTTCAATTACTTCCCGTCCAAGGAATCCGTGTTGCTTGCGTATCATGAACAGTTGGGACGGGAGATCCACCAACGCGCCGAGAGGATAGCGAGAACCCCGCTCTCGGCCAGAGACCGGTTCGACCGTTTTTTCGCGCAGGTCTCAAAGATCGCGAAGCGGGAAAAGGTTCGATTGGCGATTCTGATTCGGCAGGTCGTCGTCTACCCTGGGCTGGTCCCGCGGAGTGGCACGGTGGAGCGTGAGCACACCTCGTGGGCGTTTCTTTGGCCCTCGGTCCTCGCCATCCACCGCAGTTTTCTAGAGGATGGTCAGGAACGAGGCGAGCTACGTGGAGACATCGATTCTGCTACGGCCGCGACGATCATTTCCAGTATCTGGGCTACGACCCTCATCCAATGGGCCTTCAATGACGGTGGCTTTTCGTTGCAGAAGGCGATGTCGAAACGGATGGACGTACTCTTCGCCGGGCTTGCGCGCCGCGAGGACAGCTGAACGCCGCGAGTCCC
>JAZGDW010000207.1:0-3230 GCA_036478295.1 Candidatus Krumholzibacteriia bacterium | reverse complement strand
GCCGGGACCACACCCCAGCCAAACATCAGGATGACGGCCAGATGCAGCAGGATCGCCGTGACGTGAACGTGCATGGCTCCTCCCGGGCAGATTCTTATCGTGGAAAAGGGGCGTCGGCTTCCGTGGGCACGAGGCGCTCGAGCACTTCGTACCAGTTGGAGTTAGGTCCTGCAATGAACTGTGCGGTCGAAAGCCATTGTACTCCTGCCGCCATGACTCGACAGCACATCGGGCTTCATCTCCTGGGCCCCCCGTGGTGGTGGGCTGTCCTGAGTCGATTCCAGATCGGCAGGCGGGGAAGATTCATAGGTGAAGCCAGAAGTCACTCAGGCGCGTATGATAGCAACTCCCCGCCGCCGGGCAGGCATCGGCTCGTGCGATGGACCACCGACGCAGGGCGTACATGAAATCATCTATTCACATCCTCACGGCGTGTCTGATCATATTCATGTGCGGCGAAAGCATGGCCCAGGATGTTTACGAACTCTGGGAAGGCCAGGAAAGACCGTACTACAAAGAAAACAGTCTCAAAGAATACGAGAAGGTCTCTTCCTTCAATGTCGTATGCGCGTATGACGTTACCGACCCTACGCTGACGGTATACCGGGCAGAAGGTGAAAATTCGGGTAGAGCGGTCATCCTTCTTCCGGGCGGCGGTTATTCACTCGTCGCGATTTATCATGAGGGACATGATCTGGCCAGGATCCTGGCCAGGCAGGGCATCACGACTGCTGTTTTGAAGTACAGGCTGCCCAGGACGGAATCCTCAGACCAACCCCACCTGGTTCCTCTTACAGATACGCGCAGGGCGCTCAAACTGCTGCGGACACGCTCCGAAAAATACGGGTTCGGGAAAGACAAGCTGGGCGTCATGGGCTTTTCGGCCGGCAGTCATCTTGCGACTGTCGCAAGTCTCTGGAAGAGCGACGATGAGGAAGAGAACCCGAATTTCTCAGCGCTGATCTATGGCGTCACGGACCTTGATGCGGAAAACCTGAAGTGGCTGGAAGACAGCCTGTACCACCGAAAATTGACCGACGAGGAGGTCGCTCGGAACACACTGCTCAATCTGGTGTCAAAAGATACGCCGCCGGCCTTTCTCGTACATGCTTCTGATGACGACGTCTGTAACATAAAAGAGTCAACCCTCTACGCGGAGAAATGCATCGAACACGACGTACCGGTCGAAATGCATCTCTTTCCAAGAGGCGGCCACGGATTTGGCATGGGACGAGAAG
The DNA here is from genome assembly GCA_036478295.1 of Candidatus Krumholzibacteriia bacterium. Lineage (GTDB taxonomy): Bacteria > Krumholzibacteriota > Krumholzibacteriia > WVZY01 > WVZY01 > JAZGDW01. Next base: position 1,992 of record JAZGDW010000207.1, on the reverse strand, counting down.
AAGATGGCACGGCGCAATGGGTGCAACTGTTCGTGAACTGGTTGAAAACAAGTATCTGACACTACGATGCGAAACGACCCAGCGGATGACGGCTGACCCGCCGCGGCAATCCGCGTCCGCATGGCGACCGCAGACCCAGACGCGAATGACCTGTCCCCCTCCCCCATCGAACTCAAAGGCGCGAGTACATCTGACACTGTCTGTACGGTCGGATCCGATCCATCACAGATACGATGATGGCAACCCATATTCTTGTTCTTCTCTTGATCAGGCTTATATCGGATCGAAGAGTGACTTCCCAGGTTAAACCTCACGGGACACATGGGTTACGCGTTTCACAGGGATCTGTCGGTAGAAACGAACGTGCGAGGTTCGTCGGCCAGTGTGCTAGGGTCCTCTCGTGCCGTCCGCCACCGCTGCAGCGGACGCTTCCACCGATTCTTGCACGCACATACAAGGCACGAGACACAACATGAGAGGAACGAACCAGATCGACTACCGGGCCGTCCGACGTTACTTTGCTCAAACCGACGAGGGCAAGGCGGCTCGTACGAGTTACATGGCCCACGCACAGGACTTGCCCGAGAACGCCGTCAGCTATCGCTTCAAGGAGGAACGTGCGACGATCCGCGACTGGGTCGACGCCGTGGATCAGCAAGCGCGCGTGCTCGACCTCGGCTGCGGCTCGGGCACCTGGACGGCACTCTTCGCCAGGCGCTTCGGCAGCGTCGTCGCAATCGAACAGAGCCCCGCCATGCTGGCCGCCGCAAGAGCGAGGCTCGGGGGAATGTCGAACGTGGAGTTCTTGAGCCAGGACGTTCGAGAACCGTTGCCGCCCGGTCCGTTCGATCTCGTCTTCTGCGGCGGACTGTGCATGTATCTAAGCGACGCTGACACCATCGCACTCGTTCAGGCGATCGTCGAGCGCCTCGATGATCGAGGCCGTGTGGTGCTGCGAGAGAGCACCGTTGTTAAGGGATACGACCACGCAGAAGGGAATTATGAGGCGATCTACCGCAGCGTCGACGTCTATCGGGGCCTCTTTCGCGAGGCTAATATATCGCGCGTCGCCGTACGTCGAAACTATGCCTATACGCACATGGAAATCGCCGTCGAGCTCGTCGAGCTCAGGCGCCGTTACCTGCGCATGTTGCCGCGATCTTCACCTCTTCTTGGCGCTCTGACCTGGTGGTCGCTGCGGGCCACCTCACCCCTGTCCTTTGGCATGTTTCCTCGCCTATCGGCGTGGCTTCGCATCAACTGGCCAAAGCTCCAGAACCACTTTTTCTTGCTCGAAAATACGCAGGTTCACGCTGGCACACCCCTAGAGCTCTCACTATGAAAATCGACCGATGGAACCTCACGCCCAGCGGGAACCCGGAAAAAATCCGCAACGCTGTGATTCTAGCCGCCGGAGTTGGCGACCGACTCCGCCCCTTTACTGACAAGTTGCCGAAGTGCCTGGCCAAGGTGGCCGGTGTACCCATCCTGGACAACGCACTTTCTCATCTGGCCGCACTCGGCACGGAACAGGTCGCGATTGTCGTCGGCCACCACAAAGAGGCCATCATCGAGCGGTATGGCCAGAGTTACCTGGGAATGTCGATGGTCTTCATCGTATCGGAGGACTACGGGAAGACCAACAACATCTACTCACTGTGGCTCGCCCGGCATCATCTCGACCAGGACACGCTTCTGCTGGAGGCTGACGTGTTCTTCGAGCGCGCGATCCTGGAGCGATTACTTTCTCAGGACGGCGGTAACCTGGCCATCGTGTCACGACACCAGAGTTGGATGTCCGGCACGGTCGTCAGCGTTGATGCTCGTGGTCGCGTCCAGGCAACGATCGACACCCAGCATCAAGAGGAAGACTTCGACTATTCCAAGGTGTTCAAGACCGCCAACATCTACCTGTTTCGTAAAGACTTCCTCAGCCGGTACTTCCTGCCGCAGCTGCAGGCCTACATCGCTTCCAGAGACTATGATGACTAC
>JAZGDW010000206.1:0-10153 GCA_036478295.1 Candidatus Krumholzibacteriia bacterium | reverse complement strand
GCGCTCTTGCACAGATGGGAGAAGGCGGCCGCCACCTCCGGCGAGTCGTAGGGAAAGTCGTAGTTCAGCATCCACATGCCGGTCGTGTCGCCACGGGCGAGGCCAAGGCCAGCTACCGCATCGTAGTACCCCGGCTGCGACAGCTGCCACTGGTGAAAGTGTTCGTGCAGGAGTGTCATCACCCAGCGCGTGGAATGGCTGGCATCGGTGTTTCGGGGTTGGCCGATGACGATCGTGGGCACGCCGGCGACCGCGGGAAAGGTCGCGAGGAGCTTCGGGTCGTACACGCGTTCCCGTGTATACACATCGCTTCGAAGCAGCGAATCGTACCCCACACGTGTGAAGTCGCCGGTGGGGTACGGATGGCGGACGAGGTATTCCCTGTCGCGCGTAACGAGCAGCAGCGCCCGCGGCGCATCGCTCCAACCGCGCCAGACCTTTTCACCCAGCTCATCCGCAATGCGAAACGCCTCGGCGATGCGGATGCGGTCTTCCGTGGGCAGACTTTCCCCGGCAGGGGCGATTCGCTCGGCGGCCTGGACCTCTCCGGCAGGGGCGCGGTGCTCTGCTTCCTGGACGACGCCCGCGGGTGAGCCGGCCCCGGCCCATGAAGCCTCCGCCACGGGAGCAATCCCCAATGCCGCAGCAGCGAGCAAAAGGATGAAACGAAATCCGAACTTAATTACGAACCTTGAGCCTTTGTTTGATAATCCCGAAATTCGCCGTCTCTGGCTGGATGGCCAGCACCTGCAGCTCCGAACGCCCCGAGTGCTCCACCTTTATAACCCCCGAGTAGATACTTTGTTCGCCTGAAAACGCGAGCGGTACTTCGGTCATGACGCGGCCGCGCTGCATGAGGCGGGCGATTACGTCCATCTTGTCGGCATCCCAGAGCCCCCCGGGCTCGGTAGGACAGCCTCAGGTCATGGTAACGCGGGCGCGGACCGTCAGTTCCTCTCCGCGGCGCAAGCGGCCCGCAGCGGCGGGCTCGAGGATTTCCACGGTAAAGCCGTGGATCTCGAGAACCACGCCGTCACCGAGAACGTCCCGGCCGGGGAGGAGCAGCAACGTCTTGCTGGCGCGCTGGGTGGACTGCGGATGTCCCAGTGGGCCCTCGGCGATCACCTCGACCACGGTGGGTTCGGAGAGCATCAGGGTGGCCAGGTAACCGGCGGCTCCCGGCGTGTCGTACAGCGACGCGCCGTGCGCGTGCGGCTCGACCATAATCAATTTGGTGTCGCCGGTCTTGCCCTGCGCCATGCCTTGCGCCAGCACCTTGCCGCTCGCCGCATCACGAATGGTCACGCGAACGCCGCCCACCTTGGTGCCGATAATCTTTGCGTCCTTGGCGATGGCACGCACCATGACCTGGGTCGGCACGGCCTCCCCGGCGGCACCAGGCTTCGGAACCAGAAGAGCACAACAAACCGACATAACAAGCAGTACTTGTCTTAGCACGATGCACCTCCAATCCAACGTTTTGCGAACCATCCGTGTGCGTGGCTGGTCACCCCGCCGCCGCCGGTACCGCGAGCGGGCGGATCAACCGTCCCTGCGTGCCCTGTCACCCTGCCGCCACCGGTACCGCGAGCGGGCGGGCGAATCATTTCGCCGGCCCCCACAGATGCGGTTTGAAAACCATCAGGAACAGTGCGATCACGGGCAGCAGGGTCGCGATCCCGCCAAACATTATCCACCGTTTGAAAACATCGTAGTAGCGTTCCTCTAGCGCTACTTTCTGCACCACCGCCTGGCGCGATAGCTCGATCATACTTCGTTGCAGGCGAACGAGAAAAGCGCCCCATATGACCGCAGTGATAATGAACAGGCCCAGCGCCAGCTCGGCCCAGGCCGCCCCGGGAAATCCGCCGAAGGGCCCTGTCACGAGCAACCCGGGCACCAGAATCAACACCATGCCGGGCAGCGTGAATATCCGGTCGGCGCGCGCCACCATTCGTGAGGCGAAGTAAAGGACTTCAGGGTTGGCCGTTCGCCGGGCATTCGCCATCCACATCGCGCTCACGATCAGGTTGCCGAGAAAAATGATGGCACCGAACACGTGCAGGAACACCAGCGTCCCGTGCACCGGACTCGAAAAGGTGGGAAATGCAAGTGCCGGTGTCGCCCGTAGGGCGATCACTGCGGCGCAAACTGCAAGCATTCCGGGAAAACGCATGAATACCTCCTCATGACGGCCGCAGCGGCGGCCGCATAAAACTACCTCGCCGAACATCGCGTTTGGCATTCTCGCACAAACCGCGTGAACGGTCTACGGTGACACACTGTTCGCGGAGGTCAGGGGGCGGCGCACTGTGGAATTGTCTCCGGTGCCGCGCTCCGCTTCGCTCGGCCACCTGGCGCCCCTTGCTGGCTCCGACGACGGGCCGTCACCAAATCAACAGCGCGCTCTCCGCTGCCTCAGCGAAGTGCGTTCACGCGGTCGCGCTCGAAAATCTTTCCGACCGGGTATACGTTGATACGGTCGTCCCAGTAGGGCGTGCGCCGGTAGAACCAGTCGAGAATCGCCCTCGGATCGGCCGCGAACTCAGGGTCCCCGTCCTTCTTCGCTTCGAACTCGCTACGCAGCGCTGCGTCGTTCGCCAGCATCTCCCGCGCCATTTTCTCCATGACATACGACTCCGCGTATTCCTTGCGCTCGAAAATAGTATCGAAGAACCCCCAGTGAACGTAGGAGTCCGGCGCACCTGGCTCGAGAACGTGCACGGCCACTTGCGACAAGGGCTGGTTCATATCGATGACGGCCGATCCCGCGGGGTAGGTGCGTTCTTCCTGCATGGGTTCGACGTCCACCGTGAGCTCGTGGCGGCCCTCGAACGGCTGCTGTTTCCATTTTGGATTCTTGAAACGGTACGAATCGACGGTCAGCGTCACGGGCCGCTTGAGTCTCCTGACCTCCACGCCGTGCAGCTCGAGCCGTTCGATCACGGCCTGCCATTCGACCGGCACGATGTAGGCCTCCGGCAAATCGACCAGGACGGTCGGCCTCTGCTTGTTGAGCCACTTGATGCGGAAGGTCTCTGGCTCACCGCTGAATTTGAACCAGGTCCCGTTGGTAAGGTCGCTCTTTCCCGCCGTAAACTTTATACCTTTGAAATCGATGTCGACGCCCTCTGGATCGGGCTCGTACTTAACGCCAAATGGCTTGCGGCGAAATTCGCTGCTGGCCGTGTAACGCTCCGCCTGCTCGATGGCTTTCTTGAGCCCCGCGTGCTCGCGGTTCAGGAGATCCACCGTGTGCCTGAGCAGCTCGTAGGTACCGGTCACCCGTGTCTTGTAGTCCTTGAGCATGTGGGTTTCGATCAGGAGTCCGGGCCGGTTATGAATGGCGGTATAGCCGGTCGAGAACCGTGGCGATGCCACCCAGCTTCGCATCCCGCCCCTCGGGTCGGGCCGCTCTATCAAACCTACATAAGGAAAGAAGTCAAAGCCCGACACCGCCATGTTCTTGCCGACATCTTTAATGTAGACATCCTTCGTCCAGTTGGAGAGCGCGGTCGTCAGACCGCCGTAGACCTCCAGCCCGTAGGTCACCACGTACTGATAATCGGAACCGTCGGTGACGTGGCAGTCGACAAAAAAATCCGGCCGCCACTCGTTCCACAACTCGAGCCAGGCGCGCATTTCCGGCGAGTCGACCTTGAGATAATCCCGGTTCAAATTGAGGTTCTGCGCCGTCACCCGCCATCCCATTTCTTCGGGACCGTTCTGGTTTATGCGGTTGTAGGGGCCAAAGCGCTCGTGGCCGTCCACGCTGAAGATGGGAATAAAGAGGATCGCGACGTGATCGAGGAAGCCGGGGTATTTCCGGGACACGGCGATGTCACGGAGCAGCATGAAGCCGGCGTCTTTGCCATCGATCTCGCCGGAGTGAATCCCCGCCTGGATCAGCAGAACGATCTTGCCCTTGCCGCGCACGCGCTTCGGCGTGAAATTTTCGTGCTTGTCCACGATGATAAGCGGCAGATCGCGGCCCTGTGGACTGGTGCCAAACGTCGTGTAGCGCAGCCACCGCGAAGCGCCGGCGAGACGTTTGCAGTAGTCGATAGTCTCCTCGTAGCGCGGTGTCGCCTTGTACCCCGACTTCTCGTAGTCGGTGAGGAGCTCATCATCCTGCGCGAGCGCTGCATCAGGCGGCAGCGCGGTCGTCACCAGGAACGTTGCGATCGCCAAAACGATCGACCGGAGCGTCACCGGCGTGAGCGTCCTTCGGAATCTCGTCGCCACGTTCGTCGCAAAGAGCAGCAAGCCGACTGCGGAACGTTTCTGCATTCTTACTCCTTTTCGCTAAACCGATCCAGCCGGAACGGCGCCAGATCGAACTCGGTCTTGCCCTCGATGAGAAGGTCCGCTGTGATTTCGCCGATGACCGCGGCGAACTTGAACCCGTGCCCCGAACAGGGACTGACGATCAGTACCTGGGGCAGCTCGGGATGAAAATCGATGATAAAATGCTCGTCCGGTGTGTTGGTGTACATGCACACTTCCGAGCGCAGGAGCGCGCCGGCGAGATCCGGGATGAACCCACTCACGAGTGCCCGCATCGCTCCAACTTCCGTTTCGTCCACCGTTCGATCGATGGAGTCGACGTCGGTGACCACTCCCTGATGGTGCACGGCGATCTTGACCCCGTCCCCCAGGTTCGGAAATCCGTAAAACAGCGCTTCGTCCTCGTATTCCCATGCATACACGGGAAGCCTGCCCAGCTCGAAGGCTTCGTGGCCTGCGATCGGCTCGAACCAGTAGATCACCTGGCGCTCCACGGTGAGCGGTAGTTGGAGATCGGGCAAAAGGCGGTTCATCCAGGCGCCGGGCGTGAGCACGAGCCGGGATGCGACGTACTTCCCGCGCTCCGTCGTTATCTCTACGCCTTTGCGCTTGGGTTTCCATCCGGTAACCGTTTCGTCGAAATGAAGCTCGGCGCCGTGCCGGGATGCCAACCCGAGGTGAGCCTCCACGCATTTCTCCGGAAAGAGGATGCCGGCACGCGGCTCGTAAACCGCGACCGTCCCGTCCGCCGGGTGCAGCACGGGGTAGCGCTGGCGAACCTCATCCGCCGTGAGCATTTCGTAGTCGAGGCCGTAGCGGTCGGCACTGAGGCGCGTCCCACCCACCAGCATGCCCTGCGCCGGTCCGATAAGAACGGCCCCCGTCTGGTTGAGGAGCGGCTTGCCCGCATCGGCCTGCAGCTGGTGCCAGCATTCGTAGGACCGCCGCACCAGCGGCACGTAGAGCGGGTGCTCGAAATAGGCTTCGCGAATGATGCGCGACTGGCCGTGGGTCGAACCCAGTGCGTGCGGCGGTACGGACAGATCGAACGCGATGACCTTGCGTCCCCGCCGCGCCAGGTGGTAGGCGGCGGCGCTGCCCATGGCGCCGAGACCGATTATCGCAACATCGTGCGTGGCCGCCATCGGGTGTTTCCCTTCTCTAAAGCGGCGCCCCGTTAAATCGGTGACGGGCCCCGATGCGGGAACGAGCGAGGATCACGCGCGGCTAGCGCGGGTCCTGTCAGCGAACAGCCCGTCCGTGCTCGCAGGCTGCGCGCGGCCGGGCGCCCGTTCGCTGCCACCCGCGCTAGCCGTGGGTGGCCGAGCGAAGTGGAGCGTGGGCCAGGAAGCGATTCAACGGGGCGCCGCTCCATAGATAAGTGGACGCTGCGAGATCATCCGCTGGGCGGCGCTTCTCCGTATATCGAGACGTGGGGAACACCGTCACCGACAATGAATCCCCGATACATGCCCTCGGTGTTGAACGACATCGCCACGTTGCCGTCCTTGTCCAGAACGATGACACCGCCCGTGCCGCCGAGTTCGGTGAGCTTCTCCTGGATCACTTTATCCGCCGCCTGCTGCGCGCTCATGCCCTCGTGTTCCATCCACACCGATACGTCGTACGCCACCAAATTCCGCATGAAATATTCACCCTGGCCGGTACCGGATACCGCGCAGGTCTTGTTGTTTGCGTAGGATCCCGCGCCGATAATCGGTGAGTCACCGACGCGGCCGTAGAGCTTGTTGGTGAGCCCGCCGGTCGATGTACCGGCGGCGAGGTTACCGTCCTTGTCCAGCGCCACCACCCCGACCGTTCCGAACTTTTCCTCACGCGATGCGGCGTTCGACGAGCGGTCCCTTTCCTTCGCTTTCAGCAGGCTATCCCAGCGACGCTGGGTAAAAAAATAGTCGGGGTCGACCGTCTCCAAACCGTGTTCGCCCGCGAAGAGCTCGGCGCCCCTGCCGGCGAGCAGCACGTGCTTCGAATCGGTCATGACCAACCGTGCCGCCGTGATCGGATTCTTGATGATCGTTACCGAGGTGACGGCGCCCGCCTGCAGCGTCGCACCGTCCATGATGGACGCGTCCAGCTCGTTCTTGCCCTGGTTGGTGAACACCGCCCCCTTTCCTGCGTTGAACAGCGGGGAATCCTCCATGATGCGAATCGCGCCCTCCACCGCGTCGAGACTGCTGCCGCCTTGCTCGAGAATCTCGTAGCCGGCCTGGAGCACCTCGGTGAGGATGTCCGTGTATGCCTTCTCGCGCTCCGGTGTCATGTTCTCTTTGAGAATGGTACCCGCCCCGCCATGGATTACGATGGCAAGCGGTTTTTCTTTCGGGGCTTTTTTTGTATACTGATCGTTCTCTCTTCTTACGCAACCGGTAAGCACCATGCTCAACACGAGCATCGTCACGACGGTCAACTGAATACGGATGCCTTTCATGATCCCCCTCACTTTGGTTCGAAGGTCTCTCCCTCTTCGAGCAGCACGAGCCTGCGGTCGTACATCGTCAAATCGATACGCTGCCTGAAGTCGTCGATGGATTCTGTGTAATGTGAAAACGTGCTGTGGTTGATCGGCAGCAATCGTTTCGGCTGAAACATAAAGACGAACTGCATCGCCTCCTTGCCGTTCAACGTCGTCATGTCGTCGGCGCCTGCCCCCACGGCGCCGAGGTGAACGATCATGAGATCCACGTCACCGCACCGCTCCTTTATCTCGCGCGCCTGCGGGAACCACAGTGTATCGCCGGTCCAGTAGATCGTGTACTTTTTGTCACGCACCGCGTGCTCGATGATATACCCGTTGGTGTCACCGGCGGGTTTCCCCGCCTCCGGCCGGGCGACGGGCACCGCCAGGACGGTCAACGTCTCCTCCCCTTTAGTTTCGAACGCCTCCCGCCACCATTCCAGCTGGTGGGTTCGATGGAACCCGTCCGCCTCCAACGCGCTCGCCTGCCCGGCAGGCAGAATGATGGTGAGGTCCTTGTCCAGACGGTCGATGGCCGTGGGGTCCAGGTGGTCCGCGCGCATGCGGCTTACGACCACCAGGTCGAGGGTGTCGATGTTGACGGTGGGGAATTCCGTAAGGCGTGTGACCGGTAGCCCGGTGCCCCGGTCACTCTCTTCCCGCGACGCCTTCTCGCGGGTGGTGCGCAGGTAGAAGGCCGCGTCACCGGTGCCAAAAACCGGGTCGGCAAGTACCCTGAAACTCCCCAGCTCGAGCAAAAACGTCGGGCCGCCGATCCACTGCAACTTCACTTTTTCCCGCCTCGCTGTGTTTTTCCTGCCAACAATACCTTGGGTGGTGTACATTATCTGCAGAGTGGCGTATCACGAGCGCCGATAAGGCTCTCGCCGCACCGTTGTGAGAATAGCACACGCACGGGACTTCAAGAAGCCCCGCAAAACCGGGGGAGGAGCACGCCCGTGTCTCCGGGCGGCAGACCAATGTCGCACCGTGCCATTTTGCATATCGACATGGACGCTTTCTACGCGTCCATCGAGATCCTCGAAAATCCCGAACTCCGCGACAAACCGGTGATCGTAGGCGGCACGCCGGACGGGCGCGGCGTGGTGGCCGCTGCTTCGTACGCGGTGCGAAAGTACGGCGTGCACAGCGCGATGAGCTCGTACCAGGCCAGAAAGCTCTGCCCGCACGCAATTTTTCTTGCGCCACGCATGGGTCACTATGTGACCTATTCCAAAAGGGTGTTCGCGATTTTCAGGGAATACACGCCTCTGGTCGAACCCATCTCCATCGACGAGGCGTTTCTGGATGTAACCAGCAGCCGTCGTCTTTTCGGCCGTGCATCCGAGATCGGAACAACGATAAAGGCGCGCATCCGGGATGAAACAGGCTTGACCGCGTCGGTCGGAGTGGCGGAAAACAAGTTTCTGGCCAAGCTGGCCAGCGATCTCGAAAAGCCCGACGGTTTCGTGGTCATTCAGCCGGGAAAGGGCGAGGCGCGTCTGGCCTGCCTGCCCGTGGGCAAACTGTGGGGCGTCGGCAAGGTCTCGCAGAAGCACCTGGCCAGCCACGGCGTGCACCGGGTAAGAGACCTTCTCGCCATGCCCGCCGAGCGGCTCGAGTCCATCGTGGGGTCGTACGCACGCCGGCTGCGCGATCTCGCCCGCGGCATCGACGACCGCCCCGTGGTCGTGGGCGAGGAATCCAAATCCATTGGGGCCGAGACGACATTCGCGGAGGACATCGAAGACGACGGCGAGCTGCGGCGCTGGCTGGACGGTCTTGCCACCGGGGTGGCAAAACGCCTCCGCAAGGAGGGTTTCCGCGCGCATACCGTTCACATCAAGGCACGCTACCCCGACTTCACCACCGTCACCCGGGCGGTGACCTTGCCCGCATCAACCGCCGCCACCCAGGTGATTATCGGCGCGGCACGCCGGCTCCTGGAGAGTCGCCTGGGGCGCGAAGGCAGACCGCTCAGGCTCCTTGGCGTATCGGTGTCGACGCTCGTGCGGCCCGCCGAGGGGGAGCCGGAGCTTTTCCCCGACCGGACCCGCGAGCAAGAGGAACGAGTGGACCACCTGCTCGATGACCTCCAGGCCCGTTTCGGCCCGAAGTCGATATGGAGGGGTGAGCCGAAGCGTGGCCACCGTGATGATCTTTGAACACCGCTCGCAAAAAAACCCGGGGCCAGTCTGACCCCGGGACACCATTCCTGCGGCGTTTTCCGCCGCCTTATCTCAGGTGAAAGTTGATACCAGGCAACACGCGAAGCAGCTTCGGATTGTTGCCCGCGTAGTTGATGAGACCAAGCTGCACGCCACTGAGGACGCGTGCAAAATTATAGAGGCCGAGTTGCACACCGATCATCTCTTCGCGAACCTGGTTGTGCGCCGATGCGACCAGCCCCTCGGCATAGTCAAACCGGCTCATCAGTCCACCGATGGCAATGCCTCTTGCCTCCTCGGCTCCAATGCCGAGCCCACCCACTGCAACACCGGAAATCGCGTCGCCACCGACACCCAGACCTCCGAAGAACAGGCCCCTCATGTCGGCACCGCCGACGCCGAGCCCGCCGGCAAAGGTACCTTGCATATCATTACCGCCGATGCCGAGCCCGCCGGCAAAGATACCTTGCATATCATTACCGCCGATGCCGAGCCCGCCGGCGAAAAGTCCCTTCATGTTGTCGCCACCGACGCCGAGGCCGCCAACGCCGATGCCGTTGATGTCGTCTGCACCCAGGCCGACACCGCCGAGCATGATCCCGTTGAGATCACCACCGCCCAGGCCGACTCCCCCGACACCGATTCCCGTCACACTGGTCTCGCCGCCGATACCAACCAGGCCGACGGCCACACCTGCAACGCGCTCCGCCCCGAGACCAACGCCGGTGAGCATGATGCCTCGCAGCTCCCGGGCGTCGATACCGACGAGACCGAGCTGCAGTCCCTGGATTTCCGCACGCGGGTTGTCCCCGGGCTTCCACAGCGTTAGATTGATTCCGTTGATTCTCTCGACGCGCTCATCGGTAAAGTTGATCCGCAGGCCGGTGAAGTGTTTCGAGTTCCCGATACTCAAACCGACGTTGTCGACGGCGAGGTCGACCGAACCGCCCCAAACCGTGCCGGCGCCAAGAAAAACACACGCCAGCGACAGCCACAGTGCCTTCTTGTGCATTTCTTCCCCCTTCGACGCGCTCCTTGCGCGTTAGTTCTTGTTGGCCAGTTTGACCGTCACACCCCAATTCCAGGGATCGGCGGGGGGCTTGGCATTCCAGCGATTGAATGAGTGGGATCCATCCGATTCATAGAAGAGAACATATTCACCCGGCTCGAGCTCAAGCGTGTCATTATAAAGACGGTTCTTGTCGGCGCCGCCCGCGTGATC
>JAZGDW010000205.1:0-2520 GCA_036478295.1 Candidatus Krumholzibacteriia bacterium | reverse complement strand
AGGAGATCTGGTTTACGCGGAAGATTCAACTCTACCACGTTACGTCGGTGAAAATCGGCGACTACGTGTACGGTTCCACCAGGAACCGCGCGCCGAATTTCTTCTCGGCCATCAACATGAAAACGGGTGAAATCGCGTGGCGCGAGCGCGGGTTCGCCAAGGCGACGTGCGTGCTTGCCGACGGTAGGATCATTATCCTGGATGAGGATGGCAACCTCGCACTGGTAACCGCAACACCGGACGAGTTCATCGTACACTCCAAGGTGGCGCTGTTCGACAAGGTCGCGTGGACCGTGCCGACGATCGTGGGCAAAACGATGTACGTTCGAGACAAAGAGACGATCATGGCCCTGGACATCGGCTGATCGGTCTGCCACGACGCACGCAATAAGAGAGAGGAAGACAATTGATAAATAACAACACTCGAAGTTGTCGGTCATGTTGGACGCTTGCGCCCTGTCTCGCGTGCGTTTTGCTCCCGGCGTCACTGCCGCCCGCCGCGTCAGCGCAGTGGCCGGGCTGGGGCGGTCCCGACCGGAACTTTAAGGCAGATGCACAAGGTCTTTCGACCCAGTGGTCCGCCGGGGGCCCGACGCAGGTATGGAGCCGCGACCTGGGCGCGGGGTACTCGGCCATCGCGGTCGATCAGGGACGGCTCTACACGATGTATCGCAAAGGGAAGAAAGAGATCGTCGTCGCGCTCGATGCCGAAACGGGTAAGACCGTTTGGGAGCATAAGTACGACGCGTTTCTTCTCAAGGACATGGACCCACAATTCGGCGAGGGGCCAAACGCGACGCCGTTGGTTCACGAGGGCCGCGTTTACACGCTCGGAATCGCCGGGCGTTTGGAATGCGTCGACAAGAAAACGGGGAAGCGCATCTGGTCGAACGGTCTCGTGCAGAAGTTGAAGGCGACCGTTCCCGAGTTCGGTTTCTCCTCCAGCCCGATCGCGTACAAGGATACGCTGATCGTTTCGGCCGGCGGAAAAAACGCAGGCGTCGCGGCTTTCGATCTTAAGACCGGAGATCTGCGCTGGCGAAAGCACGATTTCGTCAACACCTTTTCCTCGCCCATAGTGATCAACGTGGACGGTGAGGACCAACTGGTCCTGCTGGTGGACCGTGAGGTGGTCGGCTTGGACCCCACCACCGGCGACCTGAAGTGGCGTTTTCCGCACGAAAACCAGTGGAAGACCAACATCTCCACGCCGGTGTGGGGCGACGACGGCTTGCTCTACGTGACCTCCACCGGGACGCCCGGGAGTCGTGCGCTGAAACTCACGCGCGAGGGCGGAAAGACCAACGTCGAGGAGGTGTGGACCAACCGCAAGAGCGGGATCGGTCAGGGGAACGTGATCCGTGTCGGTGACTCGCTCTACGGATCCCGCAGCAGCGGCGGACCGGCGTTTGTCACGTCGATCGACGCGAAGACTGGGAAGATCGCCTGGCGGGCACGCGGGTTCGCCCAGGCCATGATGCTCCACGCCGACGGAAAGCTGATCATCCTCGACGAGGATGGTAAGCTCGCCCTGGCGACACCAACGGAGAAGGAGCTGACGGTTCACTGTCAGCACCAGCTTCTTACGAAACCCGCGTGGACCGTCCCGACGTTGGTCGGCAAACGACTGTACGTACGCGACAAGGTAAAGATCATAGCCCTGGACCTGGGGTGAGCCCGGGCTTGCCCCTGGCCTGAGCTTCGGATAATCGCCCCTCTCGGATGACGCGCGTATGGCACTGTTCCGAAATCGTTCGTACTCGATACTGCCGCGCTGGTGACGCTTTCCCGAGCCGCGGGCTTTAGCCCGCGCGGTTTCTCCGGGTTCGATCTTGCTCGAAGTCCGGGGCACTCGGCATTCGTCGCCGATTGCGATGGCCGGCATGCCGAGGAAATGATCTCAATGCTTGCGGCGGGCAATAGCCCGCCCTACTCGACTTTACGGACGAGGAGATTGGCGATGCAGCAGAAGAAGATGACGCGTATTACCGCCGCGGTTCGAGGCGGTCGTTGGCCTTGGATCGTGGTGATTGCAGCCGTGGGCGCGACTTCGACAGGCGCCCACGCACAGTGGTCGCAGTTCGGCGGTCCCAACCGCAATTTCATAGTCGACGCAAAAGGTCTGGCGAACAAATGGCCCGAGGAAGGGCCGCGACGCATCTGGGAACGCGATCTCGGCGACGGCTATGCCACTATCGTTGTCGATAACGGCGTGCTGTACACCATGTACCGCAAGGACGAGGATGAGTTTACCGTTGCGCTTGACGCCAAGACGGGAGAGACGATCTGGGAGCACGGGAACCCCTCACCGTTCACGAAGCTGATGACTGAGTTCGGCCCCGGTCCGCATTCCACGCCGCTGATTGTGGGAAACCGGCTCTACACGATCGGAACGAACTCGGTGATGCACTGCTTCAACAAGAAGACCGGAAGAGTTCTCTGGAAGCATGATCTAGTGGACGAATTCGGCGGCCCCATTCCCGGGCGGGGATACGGATCCAGCCCCATCGCCTACAAGAA
>JAZGDW010000204.1:0-14715 GCA_036478295.1 Candidatus Krumholzibacteriia bacterium | reverse complement strand
ATACATCGGGGTCCCCGCTTCGGAAGAGACACCGGCTGGGCGCGCCTACTGGGTGGAGATCGAAACGTCGCTGCGGGGTGCGAGCGCCGAGGACCGGGAAATCATGAAGCTGCTGGTTCTGGAAGCGATTACTGGATTCGCGAGCGGTGATTCTCTCGGTGACTACGTCCTGGAGTTGTACGTCAAGAGTGGCAGCCGACCGGTGCAAGCGGAGAATCCGAAGCGGCTGAAAGAAGTTTCCTTGAACTCCGCCGGTGGGGATTCCTCGTGGGTGACCAGCGACACGGTGGCCGTGGCCACGCTCGCGGGCGAGTTCCGCTGCGTCAAGAAGCAGCGAACTCTGGAGAGCAGACATGAAATCCCGACTGGTAACATCAAATTGATCAAGAAGTCCCGTGACGATTACGCGGTGTGGTTTTCCCGCAGTATTCCGGTGCTGCACATGGCGAAATGCGTCATAGAGCGTTCACGCGAAACGGACACCGTTCCGCGGATCACGGGTATTCCAGCTTCGGGGCGTAAATCGTCGAGGACGACGGCGGAGATCATTGCTTACGGGTACGATGCAGGCACGATTCTGCGACTCGATAGCACCCGCTGACGCCGGCGGGTTCGGTACCGTCGGGAGGTGCGCAAGCGCCCCGGTTGACACTGCGGAATGCCTCTGTTATAAAGGAGTTAGTAGCGTCGGCACCGTGTAATTTCCCCGGCGGAGTCGGTGCGCGAGTCAATCACATACCCCCGCGCCAGCCAAAGCGGCAGCGTGGCAAACGGCGGTCGGGTACGACCCCCTCGCAGTGGGTTGCCGCTAAGCCGCCACTGACAATCGGGATCAACATGGCAGAACTTTCTTCACAAGTCAGGTACTCGAAGAACGTACTCGAGACCATCGGAGGCACGCCGCTGATCAGACTCAACAAAGTCACAAAAGGTCTGAAGGCCGCGGTCCTTGCGAAGGCCGAGTGTTTCAATCCGGGGGGAAGCGTCAAGGACCGGATCGCCACCAGGATCATTGAGGATGCGGTGGCCAGGGGTGAGTTGAAACCCGGCGGTACCATCGTCGAGTGCACCTCGGGCAATACCGGTGCGGGGCTGGCGCTGGTCGCGGCAGTGATGGGTTACAAGGCCGTTTTCACCATGCCCGACAAGATGAGCCAGGAAAAAATCCGCCTGCTGAAGTCGTACGGCGCCGAAGTTATCACCTGTCCGACCGCGGTGCCGCCCGATTCGGAGGAGAGCTACTACTCGGTGGCGAAGCGGATCGTGGAGGAAACACCCAACTCGCTTCTCGCCAACCAGTATTTCAATCCGGTGAATCCCCTGGCTCATTACGAGACCACCGGACCCGAAATATGGGAGGATACCGGCGGCAAGATCGACTGTTTCGTAGCGGGCATCGGTACGGGAGGTACGATCAGTGGTGTCGGGCGATATCTCAAGGAAAAGAACCCCGCCGTCCGGATCGTGGGGGCGGACCCGGACGGGAGCATCCTTCGCGAGTTCTTTTACACGAAGAAAATGGGGAAAGGGAGCCCGTACCTGGTCGAGGGCATCGGCGAGGACATCATTCCGTCCGCGTTCGAATACCAGTACGTCGACGACATCATCACCGTCGGTGACCGGGATTCATTCAACATGGCCCGGCGCCTGTCCCGTGAGGAAGGGTTGATGGTGGGCGGGTCGTGCGGCTCGGCGGTGGTGGTCGCGCTGGACGTGGCTGCAAAACTGGGTAAGGGCAAGATCGTCGTGGTACTTCTGCCGGATTCGGGAGAGAGATACCTGTCCAAGTTCCACTCCGATGAATGGATGAGGGAGAACCGGATGCTGGATGCGAAACAGCTCACCGTACGGGATTTTCTCCAGGCCAAGTCGACCGAACTGCCAACGGTCGCCTACGTGCAAACCACGGAAAGCATTCACACCGCCCTCGCGCAGATGAGGGAGTTCGGTGTGACGCAGCTACCGGTGAAGCGTGGCGAAGAATGGGTCGGTCGGGTTCTCGAGGGAGAGCTGCTCGATCAACTTCTCGCGGGCAAGGTGACCGGAGAACAAGCCGTGGCATCGTTGATGGACGAGCCCTTCCCTGTATTGAGCATCGATGCCGACTACGCGGACGCGCTCAAACTCTTCTCGAGCGGCAACATGGCGATTCTGGTCGTGGACGACGGGGACACCAAAGGGATTCTCACGAAGGCCGATCTGGTCGAGTACATGCTCTCCGAGATCGGGTGACGGTGGCCCGTATGTCCGGGACTCGCTGATAGCGAGGGTCGATACGCAGCGGCCGCCGATGACCCGTGTGTCGCGCGGCCCACTCCCCATGGCCATACGACTGGGGGGTGGCGATTTTGTTCAATAACAGTCGATTGCACTCCACTCTACCGCGGAGACCATTGACAGGAGGTACATTATGGGATTCTCGACCGATGCCGTGCACGGCGGACAGTCGTCCGAGCCGGTGACCGGCGCCGTGATGCCGCCGATTTTTCAGACGTCTACCTACGAGCAGGACGGGCTGGGCAAGCACCGTGGCTACGAGTACGGGCGCACCCAGAACCCGACCCGGGAAGCGCTGGAACGCAACATCGCGGTCCTCGAGAAAGGCAAGTTTGGCATTGCGTACGCCTCCGGTCTGGCCGCCGCTTCGGCTATCATGCATCACTTCAAGGCGGGCGACGAGATTGTTGTTACGGACAACGTCTACGGCGGAACGTATCGCCTCGCCGACCAGGTGCTCAAGAACTACGATCTGAAATTCAAATTCGTGGATACATCGAACGTGGAAATACTGGAGGCGGCACTATCTTCCCAGACGAAACTCCTCTTCATCGAGACGCCGACCAACCCGATGCTCAACGTCACGGACATCGAGGCGGCGGCGCGACTCGCGCACGCACGGGGCGCCTTACTCGCTGTAGACAATACGTTCATGAGCCCGTATTTTCAGACACCGTTCGATATGGGCGCGGACATCGTGCTGCACAGCACTACGAAGTACCTGAACGGTCACAGTGACATGGTCGGCGGGATCGTCGTCGTGAACGACGAGGCGCTGGCCGAAAAGTTTCATTTTCTACAGAACGCTGTAGGGGCCGTACCGGGCCCGTTCGACTGCTGGCTGGCGCTTCGCGGGACGAAGACTCTCGCCTTGCGTATGCGCCAAAGCGAGTCGAGCGCCAGGCAGCTGGCGGACTTTCTTGCCGGGCATTCCGCGATCGATAAGCTCTACTACCCAGGTTTGAAGAGCCACCCGCAACACGAGCTTCAGAAAAAGCAGGCGCGTGGATTCGGCGCTATCATTTCGTTCGATGCTGGCTCTCACGACCGCGCCGCCCGCGTGTTGGAGAGCACGCAGTTGTTCACTCTGGCAGAAAGTCTCGGTGGCGTGGAGAGTCTTATCAGTCATCCGGCGTCAATGACACACGCCAGCGTACCGAAGCAAGACCGTGACCGCATGGGAATTACCGCGGGACTCGTTCGCCTATCTGTCGGCATCGAGGACGTCGAGGATCTTGAAGCCGATCTCAAACATGCACTTGAATTCTAAAGGTAGTTAACACGATGCATTAACAAAAGTTTTTCGTGCCTTGCGTAACCCGCGTTAATGATATATATTCCTAATGTTGCTGCCTGTATTATCCACCGTTTTTTCGAACTGACCCGCATTTTGTGCTTGACGTGGTTGTGCGGATTGTCTAGGTTCGCACAAGATATTGTGTAGTTGCAAGACACAAGCACAGCATCCTGTGTCTCCCCATCGAAATGGAGCTGATACCGTTTTCAGCACTTACCATGAGGAGAGTTAGTTATGTCGAGGCAGGAAAAAACGCAAGAAAAACCGAATCTTCTTCGGAAAGACAAGGAATACGTCAAGTTTGTGCAACTCTTAAAGCGGGCGGAAGCGGACGGCAGGGTGAGCGGGGGATCTGTTTGCAATCTGTGTGGCATGAAGTTCCACACCGTGCAAGAAGCTAGAGAGTGTTGTAAAGTAACGGTCTCGTAAAGGTGAAGGTGGCGTAGTGCCTGGGACGAAGATAAAGACGATCAACCAGTACTGCTCTGTCTGCAAGCGCCACTTCGACATGGAAGAGGTCAAGCAAGGCAGCAGCAAGGGAGTCGTGTGGCTGAAATGTCCCGGTTGCCAGGGTTTTCTTCCGTACATGGCGGATGAGCAGGAAGAGAACACGGATGGGATGGCAAACGCCAAGGCGGACGCACAGGAACTCGCACTGGAAGATCTGGACGTCGAGAACGCCAGAGAGTACGACGAGGACGAGACCTACGACATCGGCGATGTCGTTCATCATCGATCCTGGAACGATTTCGGGAAGGTCGTCTCGAAGGGTGAGCTGCCCGGGGGACGCAAGACCGTATGGGTTCAGTTCCTGAGACAGGGCAGGATTCAGCTGCTCGAAGGAGTAAAGTAGAAAGTATTCGAGCATTCTCGTCACGGTCCGGCGGGGTGTTACTCCTCGCCGCCGTAGCCGTCTTTTCAAAGCCGCTTCCTGCATCCTCAACGGGTATCTATGAGGATCCGGGGCGGCTTTCGTCTTTTGTGCGGGCGCCGCGCGTGGCGACGCTGACCAGCGACGCGATTCGTACAGACGCGCCCACCCACGATGCCTCCCTTTACACGATCGGCGTGCGCCTGCCCGTCAAATCCGCGGTTCTCATACGGGCCGAGCTGTCTTATGTCTCGTTGACTGCGCCCACCGATTTCGAAGACGGGTTCGGCGATGCCAGGCTGCGCGCGCGTACCCGTTTGGCGGTTGGAAACATGAGGGCGTTGTTCCTGGTGGGTTCTTTCCGCACCGGTTCCGGCAGTAGCAGCTTCTTTCCCTATTCCACAGCGAGCACGGATGTCGAGGGCGGGCTAGCGATGGTCGACACGCTGTCGACGACGACCGCGGTGTGGGTTTACGCCACCGGCACGCACCCCACACGGGTGAGGGACAACCTGAAGAATCCCGATGTCTATCCCAACTTCTTGACGCTGGCGGGCGGGCTGGTGTTCACCGTGGCGGCGCGGCTGGATCTGCAGGGTGGCGTCCTGGCCTACGTGTTTCGGGGTGACAGGCCACGGGCATTGTACTTTGTAGACCTCGACCTGCGATACAACGACACCACGGCCTTCTACGCATCGTTTCAGGCCGAGGGCGGCAACGTGGCGGCTCGAGCCGTGGATTTCGCCGCCTCACTGGGCATACGCATAAAATACCGCTAGTCGGCGTCATACTGTGGACAGCCATCTTTGCATTGAACGTACCCACAACTACTTGCAGTTTGCTTTGCCGCGGTCCTTTCCCAAGGACCGGCTACGCCGTCCACTTGTTCCCGTTCGTTGCCTTTAGGGTTGCACGACGGCTGATTCCGACCTACCGTCCGTAGCAGGATTGACGCATAAGAACGGGCATTTTCCATGGCACAGACCTTGCCATACGATTGCATACCAACACCCATTTTGTAGTGGTGGTCAACTTTGATTTGCAGCAGGACCCAGGTGGTCCGCGGGTGGAGGCACAATGAAAACCGTGTTTCTGATCGACGACGACGGGCTCATGAGAAAGATGCTGGCCCGTCTGCTCAAGAAGGACAAGCACCGGGTCAGGACGTTCGCGTCTCCGGTGGGTGTGCTCGACCGCATGGCGGAAGAGAAGCCCGATCTTATCATCAGCGATATTCAAATGCCGGGGATGAGCGGGTTGCAGTTCCTGGAGCGTGCGCGTAGAGAGGGTTACCGCGTGCCCGTGATGGTGATGACCGGGTTCATGGGTCCGGATGTGGTCGAACAAGCACGCGCGCTGGGTGTAAGTCACATTTTCCAAAAGCCTATCAAGGACCTCTCCCGGCTTCGTCTCCTCGTCAGGGAAGCAATGTCACCTCCCGAGACGCGCGGTCCCGGCGGTCTGGACCAGCTTCGCCTGGAGTTCCTTACCGGGATGTCGCACGAGTTACGCACGCCGCTTACCGCCATCAAGCTGGCGCTCGACGGGTTGTTTTCCGCGAGGAACGCGGGGCTCGACGCCACGCAGAGCCAGCTACTCGGGATCAGCCAGCGAAACGTGGACCGCATCGTGCGGATGGTGGAGAAACAGCTCGCTCTGCTCCAGATAACACTCGGTGACGTATCCGTCGCCCGGCGGCTGGTCAACCTCAAACACCTTTTTGAAGGCACGCAGAAACACGACCCCGACGGTGAGCGGGTCGGACGCACGGGGGATGACGGGGAGCGTGGTGTCTATCTCTTTACCGATCCGGAGAGACTACGGACCGTCATCCATTGCCTGCTCGAGGTTGTCGCTGCCGCGGATCCATCGGGGCCCACCTATGATATCGACGAAGACGACCGCGAGATTGTCGTCAGATTTCACAATCGGGGGATGTCGGCGGTTTCCCTCGGCGATGAGGGGGATGGGGGGCGTCACCGGGAAGGTCCATTCGGCCCCGGCGGGACCCGGGAATTCGAGTTCCGGGCGTGCCGCTGCCTCGTGGAATCGCTCGGGGGTCGCATCGATGTGGTGCGACACAACGGGGGAGGGGAAGGCGTACAACTACACTTGCCGGTCCTGCCCGATTACGACCACACGGCGGACTTCGTCTTTCCGGTCAAGAGCCTGCGCAAGGCGGCCGAGCTGAGCGACAAGCGCGTTTCTTTCTTCAAGTGCGAGGTCCGGGGCGACGGGACGGGGACTCTCAAAGGGAACGGAAACGTACGAGAGTTCCTGCGCCGCTGCTCGGTAGCGCTCTCGGAGGGAGAGGTCCTGGTTCGAGGGGAAACCTACGGTACGTACTACCTCGCGCTCGTGCAGCGCGAGAGTGACGAACTGGACGACATCGTTGATTTCCTGCAGCGGACCGGGGACAAGGGCAACGGGGCGTATAGCGGAACGAACACCGTCCACTTGCAAACTGTAGCTGCCGGCGAACTACCCGCCGACGATCAAATGCCCATCCCCGAAGTCGTGTGCTAGGCCTGCCCCCGCGGGCGGCACCCTACCGTTTCGACCCGAGCAGGGTTTTCATTCTGGATTTTCGCTTTTGCTGCTGGATGATACTCTTTGAGGTGACGTTGCGGCTTCTCTCTGGAAGCTCCATCAGAATCAAGCTCAATGGCGTGTCGACCGTTTTTTGACTGGATTGGACCGCCTCCGTGAACACGAAGAATCCCTCACCAGAGTTTTCCAGCAGTTCCTGCAGCGCCTTACGACCGGTGTTGCCCTTGCACTTGCAGTGGTAGATTTCGCCGTCCTCAAAGAAAATCCGACCCTTCATCGACGGCGTCTTGAGCTTTAGAGCGCCCGTACTCTGGTGCGTGTTGAGCAGGGTCAGCACCTCGTGGATGGTAAATTGCCGGAGTTGTCCGGTCAGTGACAGCCTTGGAGAAAACCCGCGGATGAGCATGTGGGTGAAGGGCGAGTTCAGGACGAAAAACAGAAGCAGGATTGTCAACAGAATTTCCCGGTGCCTGTAGAAGAGCGCCAGCAGGTCGACGATACCGCGGCCGATCCGCTTGAACACGCGGCTTACCTGCGCCCCGAAGGCTGTCAGATGAGTGGTCACCGGCCCGCGGGGGCCACCTCCAGTAGAGCCGGCCAGCGCATCGAAGTGTTTGTTCGCCCATTGGTGGGCCGGGTCGAGTTCGAGGATCTGCGCAAGATGGCCCAACACCTCCTCCTTTGCTGCCGGATTCGTGGCCGGAAGCAGCGCTTCGGCCTTGGCGACAAGTTCACGGACCTCGAGTTCGCGTACGGCGTCGGCAGCTTTTTCCTGCAGTTCGAAGTACTTATCCACCTGGCCAAGGTTCAACGCTTTTGCGACCTCCGAGCGGGCAACGTCCGGCCGGCCGAGTTGCATGTAGCAGTGCGCCTTCAGGTAGTACAACTCCGCGTTTTCCGGTTGGGCGGTGAGCAGACTGGTGAGCTTCGGAACAGCCAGCTCATAAGCACCTTGCGACATCAGGGAATCGACATCCAGTTCGAGGCGCTGCGAGAGCTTGGTGACCACCTCGCGGTGTCGATCGATGATGGTCGCATCGTACGGCTTGGCCAGGGTTGCGCGATTGAGCAACCCCATGGCGTACTGCAACTTGCCAAGGGTCTCGTAGATGGTGGCGAGTTCCAGCATGGCCGTGACGTTGTCGGGTTCCCGGATCAGGATCCCTTTCAGGGCCGCTTCGGCGGCCGCATAATTACCCAGGGCGACAAAGGTGCGCGCCCGTTCGATTAGCTCACGAGTTGGCAGGCTGGTGTCGACCACGGTGGCGGCCGGGTCGGAGGGGCGGTCCGTCGAAACAGTCGCACCTCTGCCTGGATCACCGGTTTGAGCGGCTACCGTGATCGGCGCGAGGAGCAGGAAAGCCAGGACTCCAGGCACGGCTGTGAGTCGAGTAACGGTGCGATGGATGGACATTGCAGCCGGCATAGGACGCAACATCCATACCAGTGACCGGGAAAAAGCAACTGCGTAACCTGTTATTAAGTGGCGAGTTGGCTGTTATGGCACCGCGGAAGCAGGGCGCGCCTTGGCTAAACGCCCGCCTACAGTCCGAGCTCGGCTGCGACACCCCGCATCGCTTCGAGCACCTGGGCGATGTGGGTATCGAGCTCGATGCCCAGCGCTTCCGGACCTTGCCGGATGTCGTCGCGGTTGACGGAGCGGGCGAACCCCTTGTCTTTCATTTTCTTCTTTACCGATCTTACTTCCACGTCTGCGATACGCTTGCTAGGCCTGACGAGCGCAACGGCCGTGATCAGGCCGCACAGCTCATCGACGGAGAAGAGCGTCTTTTCGAGTAAGGACTCACGGGGGACGTTCGTGTGGTTGGCATGCGAGAGAATCGCCCGCACCAGCAGTTCGTCGTAGCCGCGCGAACGCAGGATCTCTACTCCCTGAAAGGGGTGATCGTCCAGCGAAGGATACTTCTCGTAGTCGAAATCGTGCAGCAGCCCCACCACACCCCACAAGGATTCGTCCTCACCAAAGTGTTTGGCGTAATGGCGCATTGCGGCTTCGACGGACAGCGCGTGCTTTATCAAGTTGTCGTTCTTTGTGTATTCCTGGAGCAAGTCGAGAGCTTGTTCCCGATCCGGTATTTTCAAGCGGCCCTCCTGTTCTCCGGGTTCGAAATTGAACTTATCCGGCACATTCTCTATATTCTAGCCTGTTTAGGTGGGTGGAAACAACCGCGGAAAGCGAAAGGGTGTCGGTTACATCGCCTGCCTGCCGTCTCGGTGGTGGCGAGGCACGCCACAACGCACCATGTCCGGCGGGCGATCAGGCGATGTAACCGACGCCCCGCAGAGGATCAATGGACCGTAACGATTTCAAGAAGATGAAGAGAAGGCAGGCGTTCGCCACGATCCGGCGCCATCTGGGCTGCTACAAGCGGCGGCTCGTCGTTGGGGGCATGTGCCTGGTGGTCACCAACTTGCTGCTTCTCTTCAACCCGTGGATTCTCAAGTTGACGATCGACGAGCTGGAGGAGGGCCTCAGCCTGAGTCGGCTCCTCTTCTACGCGGCGGCATTTGTGGCGGTAACAGTGGCCAGCGGCATCTTCCGTTTTCTGATGCGACGAATCATGATCGGTGTTTCACGCAGCATCGAGTATGACGTTCGAGGGGAGTTTTTTGCCCACCTCGAGACCCTCAACCCATCGTTCTACAACAAGCACCGCACCGGCGACTTGATGGCGCTGGCGACCAACGATCTCAACGCGGTGAGGGCGCTGGTCGGGCCGGGGGTCATGTATTCCCTTAACACGGTAGTCGTGGGCAGCTTCGCGGTCTCGTTGATGGTCGTTTTGTCATGGAAGCTCACCGTCGTTGCCCTCATGCCCATGGGCATTCTTATCGTGGGCATGTACTACAGCATGAAACTGATCCACCGGTATTTCGAAAAGGTGCAGGCGCGCTTTGCGAGTCTTAATTCACGCGCGCAGGAAAACCTGAGCGGCATCCGCGTCGTGCGAGCGTACGCACGGGAGAATTACGAAATAGACGAATTCGACCGTATGAGCCAGACGTACGTTGGCACCAACATGAAGCTCTACCGGGTGCAGAGCCTGCTGTCGCCGCTACTGACCAGTGTGGCGGGGCTCGGAGGCCTGTTGATCCTGGGTTACGGGGGCAAACAGGTCATCGACGGTGTGATCACCCTGGGCACGTTCGTGGCCTTCAGCGGCTACCTGGCCATGCTCGTCTGGCCGATGATCGCGCTGGGGTGGGTGATGAACATCATGGAACGGGGACTGGCGTCGATGGAGCGTATCAACGCCGTCACGACCACACGCCCGGAGGTCGTCGACCGCGGTCCGGGTTCGGGTTCGGGAGCGCGGCCCGATGGTCAATCCATCACATTCGAAGACGTTTCCTTTTCGTACGACGCCGGCGGCAACCGTGGCGATATCCTCAAGGATCTTGATTTCACGATCGGCGACGGTGAAACGGTGGCTATCGTCGGACCGACGGGCTCGGGCAAATCGACCCTGGTCTCGCTGATCCTCAGGTTGTACGAGCCGCAGCGGGGCCGCGTGCTGGTCGGTGGAGTGCCGGTGGGCGACATCCCGCTCAGCGAACTGCGCACGCTGGTTGGTCTGATCCCACAGGACATTTTCTTGTTTTCGGAAACCATCGCCGAGAATGTGGCCTTTGGTGTGTCGTCGCTGGACGAAGCGCAGCTCGACCGGGTCAGTCGCCTGGCCGCCGTCTACGACGAGATCAAGGGCTTTCCCGCGGGATACGAGACGTGGATCGGCGAACGGGGCGTCAACCTCTCCGGTGGCCAGAAACAGCGGCTGGCCATTGCGCGCGCGCTCGCCAAGGATCCACAGATCCTGATCATGGACGATGCACTGTCCAGCGTGGACACGGACACCGAGGACCGCATACTGCGCTCGCTGAGGGCGGAGATGAAGAAAAGGACCTCCATCCTCATTTCACACCGTATTTCGACCGTGAGAGAGGCGGATCGCATTCTGGTGCTGGATGAGGGGCGCCTGGTCGAAGAGGGCACGCATGACGACCTGGTGGCCGCAGGCGGCCTGTACGCGGACATGTTCCAGAAACAGAACATCATGTACAGCCTGGAGAGGAGCTAGCCGGTGGAATTCTTTGACGACGATGAAGTGCTCGATCGATCTTATGACGGCACGCTTATGCGTCGCATCCTCGGCTATCTCAAACCGTACCGTGGGCTGGTGGTGGTCAGCATCGTCCTGCTCCTGTTGTTGGCGGTCTTCCAGCTGGCGCCACCGTATCTCTCCAAGATCGCCATCGACCGTTACATCACGCCCGACGGGTCGCTGGATACCGCCGCCAGGTACAGCGGTTTGTTGAAGGTGGTGGCGGTGTTCTTTGTGGCCCTTCTGCTGGCGTTCGCAACCAGTTACCTGCAGATCTACGTGATGGCTTACGTGGGCCAGCGCGTCATGTACGACCTGCGGATGCAGATATTCAGGCACCTGCAGAAAATGGAAGTCGCGTATTTCGACAAGAACCCGGTGGGCCGGCTCATGACCCGCCTGACCAGCGACGTCGAAGTGTTGAACGAAATGTTCACCTCGGGCGTGGTGGCGATTTTTCTCGATGTGTTCACCCTGGCCGGCATCATGGTCGTTCTCTGCTACCTGAACCTGAAGCTCGCGCTGATCACGTTCCTGGTATTGCCCTTTCTCTTCGTGGCCGCGATGATTTTTCGCGCCAGCGTGCGCAAGACGTATCGCCAGCTGAGGAAACGGGTGGCCGCCATCAACGCTTTCTTGCAGGAAAACATTACCGGGATGAGCGTGGTCCAGATTTTCAACCGCGAAGAGGCGCAGTACAGGCAATTCAGCGGCCGCAACAAGAAGCTCTACGACGCGCATATTCGCACCATCATGGCATACGCGATATTCTACCCGGCGATCGAGATCCTGAGCTCGGTGGCCATCGCGTTGATTCTGTGGTATGGGGGCAAGGGGGTGCTCGAAGGGGCCATCACCTTCGGATCGCTGGTAGCGTTCGTGCAATACGCGCAGCGCTTCTACCGGCCGATCAGCGATCTCAGCGAAAAGTACAACGTGCTGCAGTCGGCGATGGCGTCTTCAGAACGAATCTTCGGTCTGCTGGACACGCCGCCTCGCATCAACGACCCGGCCTCGCCGGCGCCGATCCCCGATCGGCCCGCCGAAGTGATTTTCGAGGGAGTGCATTTCTCGTACAACCCGGGTGAAGAGGTGCTGCACGACGTCAGCTTCACCGTGGCAGCCGGCGAGAAGGTCGCCATCGTGGGCTACACCGGTTCCGGCAAGACCACCATTATCAACCTCTTGTCCCGTTACTACGATATCGAAAAGGGTCGCATCCTCATCGACGGTGTGGACATCCGCCGCTACCGGCAGCAGGATCTGCACCGGTACATCGCCACGGTGCTGCAGGACGTCTTTCTGTTTTCGGGCGATATCGCTCACAACATTCATCTGGGCGACGACTCCATCAGTACGCAGAAAATGGAAGAAGTGGCGAGTTACATCAATGCGAATCGTTTTATCGAAAAGCTGCCCGCCGGCTATGGGGAGCACGTGGGTGAGCGCGGCAGAACCCTTTCGGTCGGCGAGCGGCAGTTGCTGTCCTTCGCCCGCGCGCTCGTGTACGAACCGAAGATCCTGGTCCTCGACGAGGCGACATCCAGCGTGGATACGGATACGGAATACCTGGTGCAGGACGCGTTGAAGAAGTTCATGTCCGGCCGCACGTCCATTGTCATTGCCCACCGCCTGTCCACCATACGGCACGTCGACCGGATCATCGTGATTCACAAGGGTTGCCTCGTCGAGCAGGGCTCCCACCGGGAACTGCTGGCACAGGGCGGCCACTATTCGAAACTCTACGAGCTGCAGTACAAGGATCAGGAGAAGAGAGTGTCGTAGGGCGGTTTGGCGCGGAGGCGAACCTTGCGGGCGATGGAATTCATACTCGATACACTGGCGCACTTCGTTCGCGGTGAAGGACCGCCTCCGGGAATCCCCGCCCATGTCGCCACGGAATTCGAGCAGGAACTCACGTGGCTCTGCGAGTGGCATTCGGTGACTCCCATCGTGCTGGCGTCCCTCGAAAAGCTGGCGCTGCGGCCGGAAATCTCGCGTCTGACGAGGGAGCGCATCAAGGCGCTCGCGGGCGCCAGTGCGAAGCTCAGCGGCGAGCTTCTGGCGACGGCGAAGTCGCTGATGGCGGATCTGGAGAGGGCGGGCGCGCGGGCCCTGCTCATGAAAGACGCCCTGTACCCGATCGCCGTCTATCCGGCACCGGCGCTGCGACCCGTGGAGAAACTCGAGATCCTGATCGGGGAGGACGACTGGTCCACCGTCATCGGCGTTTGTGCTGCCGCGGGCTTCGCACGCGTGGACAACGCCCCGATGTTTGCCGATGGCGGGGAAGCGATGAGTTATTACCAGTACTTTTCCCCGTGTGTTCTGTACAACGAAAAGCGTGATGCGTTACATGTGAGATTCCGGCTGTTCGACCCGGGGACCCCGGACCCACTCGAGGCCTGCTGGGGTCACGGTGGGCGGTTGGGGGGCAGTGACGGCCCCATGGGCCTCTCCCTGGAGGACCAGCTCGTAGAATCGTGCATGAGCTACAACATGTCGCATTTCGATCGGCTGATCCACGCCGTCGATATAGCCCTCATTCTCGTGCGCCACGGTGCGGCGCTGAACTGGGAGTACGTGGGGGAACGGCTGCGGTCACGGTCGGCATACGCTGCGGCGGTCTTTACCATGCAGCACGTCGTTCGCACGCTCAAGCTCGCCCCGTCGATCATGCAACTCAAATCTCCGGGTATCATTCGCAAGAACCTTTTTCTCTTCCTGTGGCCGGCAACCGATGAGGATCTCCTCGCCGGCCGGCAGCCGCGCAACCAGCGCTTCCGCTTCTACTTGCTGGAAATGGATGGATGGCCGGAGCGCCTTCGATTCATCGCGCGACTGCTGTCCCCCCGCCCCCAGTGGGTCTCGGATTTCTTCGGCAAGCCGTTCACGCCGTGGTTGAAGCTCAAGTTCATCGTCATGGCTCTCAGAAACCGTCTGGGCGTGCGCGCGACATAGGACAAGCCGTGAGTACAAGCGCCAACATTGTGGTCGACGCACGGGGGCATTTCTGCCCCATCCCGATCATCAAGGCGTCAGAAGCGATGAAGAATCTGGTAGCAGGCGGTGTAATCGAGGTGATATCGGACGACCCGGCCATCGAATTCGACCTGCCCGCGTGGTGCGAGAGCCAGGGGCACCGGATCGAATCGCACGCGCTCGAGGGTGGCGTGTACCGGTACTTCGTTCGCAAAGGGGGCGGCAGGGGCGGGGGTGCGGATCGTTGACGAGGGATGCGGTAACGGAGCCGGGGCGCCGCAACTCGCCGTAATTGCACATTGGTCGCAGTCAGCTTTGGTGTTATTTTGGGAAAAGCATATTCTGCGCGAGAGGAGGTGGAACCGTGAGCAAAGGGAAGGAAATCAGACTTACCCAGTACGCGGCCTGCGCCGGTTGAGCGTCCAAATTCGACGCAACGGGTTTGCGTGAAATACTCGAAGGGTTCCCCCTCCAGGTGGATCCCAATCTGCTGGTCGGATACGCCGGGGCGGATGACGCCGGGGTGTATCGTATCGACGACGAGCGCGCGCTGGTGCTCACCGTGGACTTTTTTACGCCCGTGGTCGACGATCCCTTCGATTACGGGCGCGTGG
>JAZGDW010000203.1:0-17550 GCA_036478295.1 Candidatus Krumholzibacteriia bacterium | reverse complement strand
AGGACAAAACGGCCACGGCAAGACCAACATCCTCGAAGCGATTCATTTTCCCAAATTCGGCAGGTCGTTCCGGACGACGCGCGACGCGGATCTGATCCGCTTCGAAGAGCCGTTTTGCCGTTTCGAGCTGGAACACGAGTGCGACAACGGGGCGCGCGAAACCCTGGCTGTTTCGCTCGAGCGCAGTGGGGCAAAGCACATCAAAATCGATGGCAAGGAAGTAGAACGACTGTCCAATCTGGTTGGACGTTACCCTTGCGTGCTGTTTGGACCGCAGGATCTCACCGTCGTCTCCGGATTCCCGGCCGAGCGCCGCAAGTTCCTGGACATGATCGGAAGCATGACGGACCGTGCCTACCTGGAGGAGCTCAAAGGATACCGGCGCGTGGTCATGCAGCGAAACGCGGCGCTGCGCTCGGGGGATTTCGACAGCGCATTCGGTGTATGGACGGAGGATCTTCTCGTGCGCGGCTGCGCCGTGGTGGAGAGGCGTGCGCGACTGGTCGAGGCGCTCGGGCGTCACATGCAGCCGTACGTACAGGACCTCTCCATCGAATACTCGATAGAGATGGCTTACCAATCGGAATTGCTCGACAAGCGGACGGAGCAAGTCACCTGCGAGCAGCACTTCGCGGCGCGGCTGGCCGCGGCCGAGGCGGAGGAAAGCCGCAGGAGAACAACCCTTGTGGGACCGCACCGGGATGACCTGGACATAAAAGCAGACGGGCGCGACCTGAGGCGGTATGGATCGCAGGGCCAACGCCGGCTCGTGGCGATTCTCTTGAGACTGACGGAGCTGTCCTACCTGGATGCGGAGCTCAAAGAGCGCTGCGTGTTACTTCTCGACGACGTGTTCTCGGAACTCGACCCGGCGGTCAGCGAAGCGTTGAGACGACTACTGGACGGCGATCACCAGATCTTCATCACCTCCCCGCACGATATCGAATGGCACGGCGAGGTACGGGCCTTCCGGGTTTGGCAGGGAACAGTCGAGAGCGAGTCGCTGCAGGGTCCTTAACGAATCGTTGGACGTTTGAGCAGCATGTCGTCCATCCACACTCGCCACTGCGGAAACTTCGCGGGTAGATAACTGGCGCTTTCGGGTTCAACCGGCGTTTGGTGAACCTCGGGAGACGCATGCGGCTCGCCGGCGGCCAGGCGCGCGGCACCGAGCAGCGTGGACTCCTTGTTATCGACAACGTAAACGGGATGCTGCAGACAGCTCGCAAGCGCCTGTGGAATGAACCGTTCCGACAAGAGACCTCCGGATAACACGATGGATCGTGGCTGCGCCCCTCCGCACAGCGCCTTGATAATACCGGCGATGCGGAAAACAATTCCCTCCAAGATGACCCGCCGCCGCTCCAACGCACCGAGAGTAGCGTCGGGGCGCGACAACACAAAAGGGACGTCGGCGCGCCAGTACGGTGCGCCCAGACCGGAGCTGTCCGGAGAACAAAAAACACCGGGCGAGGGATCTACCGCCGTGGAATCGAGCTCACCAGGGGGCGCCTGCGAGAGGGTGGCGCCGATGCCGTTGACCGTTCCTTCTATCGTATATTGCACCTCGCCGTCCGGTCCGCTAATCAGTGGGCCGGAGAGATACCCTTCCGCAAACGTCATCTCATCACCGGTTGGAATGGTGACAAAGCCGCCGGTCCCCAAGTTGACGAGAACGTCAGGCCGCCCGCCCGTGCCAGGTTCCGTTGCCAGGAGGGCGATGACACCCGCCGCCTGGTCGGTCACCGTCGCGGTGACGACACCTCCGTCGGCGAGCACATCCTGGCGGCCCCACGTGGGCACGATTCGTGGCAAGAGGCTCTCCGCAACGCCGAAGGCCTCGAGCCAGCGGGGAGACCAGCGGCCGCTGCGTGGATCGGCAAGCAGGGTGCGCGCGGCCATCGTGAGATC
This sequence comes from Candidatus Krumholzibacteriia bacterium, assembly GCA_036478295.1. Taxonomy (GTDB): domain Bacteria; phylum Krumholzibacteriota; class Krumholzibacteriia; order WVZY01; family WVZY01; genus JAZGDW01. Next base: position 15,639 of record JAZGDW010000203.1, on the reverse strand, counting down.
GGTGACGTGCACGCGGCCGGCGGTAAGGCGCCACACGAGGTAGGTTTCGAGGGTTCCGAAACGCAGTTCACCTGCGCGGGCAGCTTGCCGCAGCGCCTTGTCGCCGGTGAGAAGAAAAGCGAGCTTGGGAGCGGCGTAGTGCGGCGACAGAAACAGGCCGGTGTCGGTTACGAGATTCTCATTATGACGGGCGTGGGCGAGACACCACTCGTGTGCCCGTCGATCCTGCCACGAGATCATGGGGGTTACCGGCTGGCCGCTTTCCGCATTCCACAGCAAAAACGACGACCGCTGGGACGCAATACCGACGGGAACATCCTCCGGCAGGTGGGAGAGGGTCTCGGCGAGAAGCCGGCTGGCCGCCTCCATGTATGCCGCGGGCTCGCATTCGCGAATGAGGCCGTCACCGGCGAGCGGTGGCGCCGGTGTGTCGCGGATATCGACCAACTCGTCTGTGGCGTCGAGCACGCCGCTCTTGATGCGGGTACTGCCGAGATCGATCGCGGCGGCGCGGGCCGTCATGAAAGATTCCATTTCTTTGCCACCGCATCGACTTCGAGGCGGCAGCGCTCCGGTGACCAGTGGAGAACGGGAGCGGCGAGCGCGGCCGCTTCTTCGAGCGTTCGGCGTTCGAGCCGGGTGAGAATCAAGAGCGGCAACCGGCGGCGAAGCAGATCGTCCAGGTGGAACGCCATCTCGTGCTCGGCCGCATGAACGATCTCTGCCTTGCAAAACGGAGCCTCCGGGACCAGACGCCCGGCCAGGGCGGCATCGGCTTCGATGCGCGACAGGAGATTGGTAATCGAGGTGCCGAAACGCTCGACGGCCGTCCCGGCAGTCTCCGGGTCGAGTCCGGCGCGGGTGCCCTCACTGAGCGCGACTTGTTTCCAGACGTCGTACTGGCGCACACCGGCGCTACCCGGACTCCAGGGAAAAGGCTCGGAGGCGGTCCGGCAGCGGCCGGGCTTGTTCAGCGCGCCCGCCACGCGGTCGACGATGCAGGCGGCGTCAGCGCGCGCCGACGTGAACTTGCCGCCGATAGAGACCAGGTAACCGCGGGCCGGTTGCTGCAGAGACCACTCGCGCGACACGAGATGCGCCGGTCCGCCGTGGCGTTTGCGGAGCGCCCGGGTGCCGGCGAATCCTCCAAGCACGTCGGAAGGACTCCACGACGTGGAGCCGAGCACACGATTTACCTCGTCGAGCAGATATGTGACATCGGATTCTTCAACAGACACCTGGTCTGGGTCGCCCGTAAAATCACTGTCGGTTGTCCCGAGTAAAGTTCTTCCGTACCAGGGCAGGACAAAGAACACGCGGCCGCCACGGGTCATGACGAGCAGCGCGTGATGGGTCGGGAGGGCCGGCAGCACCAGGTGAACACCTTTGATGAGGCGAATCTCCGGAGCGGGAGTGGAATCCACCCTCAGCGCGGCTGCCCACGGGCCCGCCGTATTGACAACCAGCGACGCGCGGACTTCAAAAGTGTCGTTCGTTTGGCAGTCGCGGACCCGTGCGCCGGCGACACGGCCGGCGCTTGTCAACAGCTCGTCGGCTTCCGCGTAGTTGACAGCGACCGCGCCCGACGAAACAGCACCGGCGATAATCTCCAGGACAAAACGATGGTCGTCCATCTGGCAGTCGCCGTACGTAAAACCGGACCTAAGGGCCTCCCGCTCGAGAAACGGAAATCGTTCTATGATCTCGTCCCGGCTCATCGCGGTATGGGGCCCTACCGGTTGGCGGTTGCCCGCCAGCTTGTCGTAGAGTGTAAGACCGAGTTTCAAACGCAGGGGTCCCACGCGCCCGTTACGGTAGACGGGCATGAGGAAGCGGAGCGGGCGGACGCGGTGCGGCGCAAGTTCGAAGAGCCGGCGTCTCTCGGCGAGCGACCGGCGCACAAGACCGAACCGGAACTGCTCGAGATAACGAAGCCCCCCATGAATCAACTTGGACGATGCCGACGACGTACCCGACCCCCAGTCGCCTTTGTCGATAATCGCGACACGCAGGCCGCGGAGAGCAGCGTCGTATGCGGTCCACGCTCCGTAGATGCCGCCGCCGATGACGAGAAGATCAAACTTTTCCCGTAGCCTCTCACTGTCACGAATCATCGGTACCTCTCCGAAAACGTTGTACGAGCCACCCGGGACGGTCGCTCATAATGACGTCCACGCCCAAAGCGAGCGCCTTGTTGACCTGGGCGGGAATGTTGCATGCGTAAGTCATCACACGCTGGCCGGCGTCGTGGGTTTTCTCGACGAACGACCGGCCGAGCTTGCGCACGGCGATGCAGCGTGCGTAGAGAAAACACCACTGGTGCGGCGCCCTGCGCAACCGCGCACGTGGATTCGTTACATTGAGCACGTAGCGCCAGCCGGCGTCTTCCCGGTGGGCGAGGTCGAGCACCTCCGCGTCGAAAGAGAGGATGAATACATCCCCGCGAGCCGCCGCCGGGATGTGCCTTGCGAGCAAGTCGAGCACGCGACGCGTGAGCGTGTCCGAAGCTCCGCTCAGCCGGTCGCGCTCGCGCGATTTTATCTCGATGAGAAGTCGTGTGCGCGCGCCGTAGATCTGCAGGGCCTCCTCGAGGCTAAGGATCGGCTCGCCGGCGAACGCCCTGGAGAACCAGCCACCCCAGTCCTTCCTGCGCAACATCGAGTAGGTGTAATCGGAAATACGTTTCCGCCCACCTTCGATCCGGGCCAGTGTTCGGTCGTGGTACAGCACCGGGACGCCGTCACGCGTGAGCTGCACGTCGAACTCGACGCCGTCGGGTTCATACGACAACGCCCGGTCGAACGCGGCACGCGTGTTCTCCGGCGCCTCACGCATGGCACCGCGGTGCGCCACGAGCCACGGCCGGCGCGCGCCATCTCTCTCTCCGTCGCGGTACGGTTCGTTCACGGCGTCATCCATTTCATGGAAGTCAGGTCGATGGGGAGTATATCCCCTGCCGGCGATCCCCGGCCACACCTGCCTAAAGTCCCGCCGCCGGTACCGCGTTCTTGTGCTAGAATAGTGAGAACGAGTACAACCACCCGTGCGAAGGCGGAGTCAAACACTACTATAACGATGTGACCCGGAGCGCGGCTACGTCGGGCGACGATGCCCGGTGGATAACACCGTTTGGCCGGGAACCGACGGCAAGGAATTTCGTAAAAATACCCAATGGGAGTAGCCGGGTCGGACCGAGTCTATTATATATGGGTCGGTGGACGCGCATTTCTCTCTGTCGCTTGCACTTACAGTGTTTTTCCGCAAAAAAGGACACCCGATATGCTGAGAAAACCGTATTCTCGTCGCCACCGGGTGCCGGTTCGCGGGCAGGCACGGTCGGTCACGACAGCAAGGACCATTCCTAATTCTCTTAATATAAATAGATTACGGTTCTGGGCTGTAGCGGGAGTGACGACGCTCTTCCTCCTGACCCTGGCGGCTGGGTGCAGCCGCGGCGACAAGGCGGCCACAGGCGGCCAGGTCGCCGGTACGGCGCAGGGCTCGCGCAAGGGGGGGGGCAAAGACGGCCAGCGGCAGCGGCCTTCGCAGCCACCCGTACCTGTTGCTGTGGAAGCAGTTAGCATTGGGAACATTGCCAGCTATTACACGGCCACCGCGACCCTCACCGCCGAGAAGGAGGCGGAGATCCTGGCCCGTGCGACTGGCGTCGCGCTGGCCCTGGACTGCGAGGAAGGTGACTGGGTACAGGAAGGGCAGGTCCTGATGCGGATCGCGGACGCCGAGTACAGGCTACGGCTTGTCGAGGCGGAGGCGCGAACGGCCAGCCTGCGGGATCGGCATGACCGGCTGAAGGGAATGTGGGAGCAGCAGTTGGTGTCGGCCGAGGATTTCGAGGGGGTTCGGAACGAACTCAAGGCGGCCGAGGCAGCCGAAGGGCTGGCGCGGCTCAACCTGTCGTACACGACGGTGGCCGCCCCCTTCAGCGGACGTGTCGTGAGTCGTCGGGTCGACGTGGGACAGAACATCACGGTCGGCCTGCCGCTCTTCGTCGTTTCCGACTTCGATCCGCTGCTGGCCATCGTCCATGTTCCTTCCAAAGAATTCAAGAAGCTCAAGCCCGATCAGAAAGTTCAGATAATTCTCGACAGCAACGAGCAGCACCTCGAAGGCCGCATCAAGCTGGTCAGTCCGGTCATCAACCCCACCACCGGTACCATTAAGATCACCGTGGAGATTCGCGAGTATCCGCCGGACACGCGGCCCGGCGATTTTGCCGAAGTCAACATCGTAACCGAGAGACGTACGGGCAAGATGCTGGTTCCCAAGATCGCCGTCTTTACCGACCATGGTGACCAGATCGTCTATGTGGCCGCCGACAGTACCGCAGAACGCCGTGTGGTAGAAGTGGGGTTCGAGGACAGCGAGCACGCGGAGATCGTCGACGGTGTCGTGGCGGGCGAGCGCGTCATCGTCAAGGGACAGCGCTCTCTCAAGCACGGCGCAGCTATAAAAATACTACGTGGCGACACGCCCGCTCGAACGACGGATTCAGCACGGACAAAACAGGCGGGTTCTTGATGCGTTCGTTGGTCGCGCTCGCTGTGCGCCGCCGCGTAACGGTTACGATGGCGGCGGCGGCCGTGACCGCGTTCGGGTACGTTGGTTTCCAGCGTTTGTCGCTGGAGCTCTTTCCTGATATCGCCTACCCCTCGCTCACCGTACAAACCGATTTTCCCGACACGGCACCGCAGGAAGTAGAAAACCTCGTAACGCGCCCGGTCGAAGAGGCGGTCGGCGTGCTGCGTGGACTACAGACCATCCACTCGGTGTCTCGTCCCGGCGCCTCCGAAGTGACGCTGGAGTTCGATTGGGGCACGGACATGGACACACAATCCATGGAAGTGCGCGAAAAGCTCGACCGGCTGATCCTGCCAGACGAGACCGAGGATCCCATCGTGCTGCGGTTCGATCCCTCCCTCGACCCCATCATGCGCCTCGCGCTGGCGGGGCCGGGCAAGCTGGTAGACTTGCGCCACCTCGCCGACCGCAAGCTCAAGCAGGAGTTCGAAACCATCAAGGGAGTGGCGGCGGCGCAGATCAAGGGGGGGTTCGAGGAAGAAATCCAGGTCAACGTGGACCAGGAGCGCCTGGCCGCGCTGGGGATAGCGCTGGACCGGGTGCGGCAGATCGTGGCGGTGTCCAACATCAACCTGCCGGGCGGGGCACTTCGCGGGGAGCACAGCCAGTACCTGATCCGGACCGTCAACGAGTTCGACACGGTCGACGAGATCGCCGACTTGATCCTAGCACAGGGCAGCTCGGGAGTCGTGCGCCTGGGCGATGTGGCCGAGGTCGTGCACGGCACCAAGGAACGGCAAGAAATCACACGCGTCAACGGTGAGGAATGTGTGGAGATCGCGATCTTCAAAGAGGGCGACGCGAACTCCGTCACGGTGGCGCGCCTGGTAAGAGAAGCGATAGACGAGTGGCAGGACAAACTCCCCAAAGACCACGCGCTGACCATTCTCTTCGACCAGTCCCATTTCATCAAGCAATCGATCAACGAAGTGCGTAACGCGGCCATCATCGGCGGCATCCTCGCAATCATGGTCCTGTTCGCGTTCCTGCGTGACGTTCGCAGCACCATTATTATTGCGACCTCAATCCCTATCTCCATTGTCACCACGTTCCTGTTGATGTACCGCATGAACATTTCGCTGAACATCATGTCGCTCGGCGGCCTCACGCTGGGTATCGGCATGCTGGTCGACAACTCGATCGTGGTTTTGGAATCCATCTTTCGAAAACGCAAGGGGGGAATGCCCCTGGCGGAGGCGTCGGTCGCCGGCACGACCGAGGTAGGCCCCGCTGTCATCGCATCGACCCTGACCACGGTGGCGGTGTTCCTGCCCATTGTTTTTGTCGAGGGCGTGGCCGGGCAGCTTTTCAAGGACCAGGCGTGGACCGTCACCATCAGCCTGCTCGCCTCGCTGGTCGTGGCCATGACCGTCATCCCGATGCTGAGCGGTCTCGGTGGCAGCCGGCGTCGCTCCCGCACGGCATCGGCCGGCGCCGGCGCGGGAGGAACGCTGACGCTCGGCAGGTTCTCACGCCTCTACGACGGGTTCGTTCGCACGGCCATTCGCCGTCGATGGGCGACACTCGCGGTGGCCTTCGGGCTTTTCTTCGCGGCGCTGGGATCGCTTCGCTGGGTGGGGACGGAGCTCATCCCGCAGCTCAGTGAAGGGGAGTTCTACTTCGAGGTCAACATGCCAGAGGGCACGTCACTGGTGGCGACCGACCGCATCGTGCATATGATGGAAGACGAAGCGAAGGCGCAGGACGGAATCGATCGTTTCTACGCAACGGTGGGCAGCCGCCTGGTGGCCGGCGGGATGTCGCTCAATACCAAAGGCGAAAACCTCGGGCAGATAAACATCGTCATGAAAAACCGCAGCGACGAAGAGGGTGAGATCGCAACCGGCGCGCGGCTTCGCCGGAGTTACGAATCCATCCCCGACCTCGAGGTAAAGTTCGGACGGCCATCATATTTCAGCCTGAGAACTCCGGTCGAAGTTATCCTCTTCGGCGACGACCTCGACGATCTGCGCAGCTACTCGTTGGAGCTTGCCCAGGAGCTGTCCGCGGTGCCGGGCCTGGTTGACGTGAGCTCGTCACTCGAGGCGGGCAACCCGGAGCTTCGGGTTGTCTTCGACCGACGGCGCCTGGCGTCGATGGGCCTCGACATGGGCACGTTGTCGGAAACGCTGAAGAACCGCGTACAGGGTGTCGTGCCCACGCGCTTCAAGGAGGCGGACCGCCAGATCGATATTCGAATTCGCAACAGTGAGATCAGCCGGAAATCGATCGGAGACGTGCGTAACCTCGTCTTGCCGGGCCCCGATGGGCAGCCCATCCGCCTGCTGGCCGTTGCCGACGTCAAGCTCGACCGCAGCCCCGCCGAAATTCACCGCCTGCAGCAACAGCGCGCCGCCGTGATTACGGCCAACCTCAAGGGGAGAAGCCTCGGCTCGGCCGTCGGAGACATCGAGCAGGTCATCGCCGCTACACCCATGCCGGCCGGTATCACGAGCGAGCTCGGCGGACAAAACCGCGAGATGCAAATGTCGTTTGCCAGCCTTCGTTTCGCGCTGGGACTGGCGGTTTTCCTGGTTTATCTCGTGATGGCGGCGACGTTCGAGTCGTTCGCGCATCCGTTTATCGTTCTTTTCACGATCCCGCTGGCCCTCGTCGGCGTGGTGGCGGGGCTTCTCGTAACCCATACGACGATCAGCGTCATCGTCTTGATCGGCACCATCATGCTCATCGGCATCGTGGTAAACAATGCCATCGTGCTCATCGACCAGGTAAACCGCCTGCGGCGCGCCGGCGTGGAGAAATTCGAAGCCGTGGTCCGTGCCGGGCACGTGCGGCTGCGCCCCATTCTAATGACGACCCTGACCACGATTCTCGCGCTCCTGCCCATGGCCATAGGTTGGGGTGAAGGTGCCGAACTGCGCTCACCGCTGGCGATCACCGTCGCCTCCGGGCTTTTCCTGGGAGCGCTCTTGACCCTGGTCGTGATTCCCGCCGCGTACATGGTGGTGCCCTCGCGCGTAAAGGTCGAAGTAGCACTCGAACCCGAGAAGGAAACCGTTTCATGACACTGCCCGAACTGGCAATCAAACGTCACGTGACGACCCTGATGATTCTCGTGAGCCTCGTGGTTCTGGGAGGTGTGGCGCTGGTGAGGCTGCCGCTGGCCTTTCTGCCGGACGTCGAAGAGCCGCACCTCTTCGTGCGCATTCCCTACAACAGCGCGTCGCCGGAACAGATCGAGCGCATGATCGTGCGCCCGGTCGAGGATGCCCTAGGTTCGGTCAAGGGGTTGCGCGGTATGTGGTCGCACTGCAACGAAGACGGCGGCATGGTGCGTCTACGATTCGACTGGTCGATGGACATGCGTCTCGTTCGCGTGGAGGTTTGGGAAAAACTCGATCGGATTCGCCGCGACCTGCCTGACGACGTCGGCGACATTACAGTCAGCACCAACTGGAACGCTCGTGAGGCGGACATGCCCATCGTCGAGGGCCGGCTGTCGTCAAAAAGCGATCTCAGCGAGAGCTACGATCTGCTCGACCGAAAGATCGTACGACCCCTGGAGAGGATCCCCGGAGTCGCGCAGGTACGTTTGGACGGTGTGAACCCCCGTGAGGTGCGCATCAACCTCCGGATCGCCGATCTCGAGGCGCACGGGATCGACGTGCGCGACGTGACCCGGCTGCTGCGCAGCAGCAATTTCGATCAGTCGCTCGGCAAGATAACCGAAGGCGATACCCGTTACGCGCTGCGCACGGTGGCGACGTTTATCAACGTCAAGGAGATCAACGACCTCATGATCCGTGACGACGGGCTGCGCCTGGGGGACATCGCCGACGTCATCTACCGGGAACCGCCGCTAGAGTACGGTCGCCACCTCGACGGCAATTTCGCAATTGGACTCACGGTGAGCCAGGAAGCGCAGGCGAACACGGTCGAAGTCTGCGAGGAGATCGAGAATCGCATCGCGGCCATGGGAGAAGACCCCGAGCTCGACGGCGTGAACTTTCTCGTGTGGTTCAGCCAGGGCCGGGAAATCCGCAACACGCTCAAGGACCTGATGTTCACCGGCATCTTCGGGGCGATACTGGCGTCGATAGTTCTATACGGTTTCCTGCGGCGCGTCACCACCACGCTGGTGTCGGTGTTGTGCATCCCGTTCTCACTCATCGTTACCTGTGGTTTCATCTGGGCACAGGGCAAGACGCTGAACACACTGACTCTTTTGGGCCTGATCGTGGGGATCGGTATGCTCGTCGACAACGCGGTGGTGGTGATGGAGAACATCTGTCGGCACCGCGAGCAGGGCGACGACCGCCAGAAGGCGGCGCGCCTCGGTTCGCGCGAAGTATCTACGGCGGTGACGGCCGCAACCCTGACGTCGGTAATCGTGTTCCTGCCCCTGATCTTCAACAAGCCCAGCGAGATGAACATCTATCTCAAGGAACTCGGCATTACCGTGTGCCTGGCGTTGCTGGCGTCTCTGTTCGTCAGCCAGACGCTGATCCCGCTGGCCACGTCGTGGTTTATAAAAACCAAACCGCGCCCGCGCGGGCGGCTGATGTTATGGATGGAGGAACGCTATGTCCGCATTCTTCGTTTCAACTTGCGGCGCAGGTGGCTGACTCCTGTCATCGGCATCGTGATCGTCGCCTCGGCGGTTTATCCGTTCATGAAGATCGAGAAAAATTTCGATACCAACGAAAGCGAGCTGTTCGTCCAGATCCACTTCGATATCAGCGAAGAAATGAGTCTGGCCCGCAAAGAGGAGCTGGTCAGCCGTGTGGAAGCGTCCCTCGAACCCCACCGGGATGAGTTGAAGGCGAGGTCGATCTACAGTTTCTGGAGCGACCGGTGGGCGGGTACCCGCGTCTACCTGCATGAGGGGCAAGCCAACGAGGACAACATCGCTGCCGTTCGCAAGAAGCTGCGCGAGATCCTGCCCGAGATAGCGGGCGTAAAACTCGAAGTCATGGAAAACAGGCAGTTCTGGCGGCAGGACAGAGGAAAACGAATTGCCTTTCAGCTGGTTGGAGAAGATTCCGAGGTCCTTGCGTCGCTTGCGGACGAAGCCAAGCAGCGGCTGGAAGCGATCCCGGGGCTCGCCGAGACCTTTTCGAGCAACGAGCAGGGCGGGCAGGAGTTGCACATCGAGCTCGACCGTGAACTCGCCGCGCGCTACGGAATTTTTCTCAACCAGCCCGCGGATGTCGTTGACCTGACCTATCGTGGGCGGCGCCTGCAGCGCTTCCGCACGCTCGACGGGGAGCGCGAGATGCGGATGACGCTCGACGAGCAGGAGACAGAATCGATCGCGCAGCTGACCAACCTGCCCCTGTGGACCTCTGAGGGTGAAAAGATTCCGCTGGCCGCCCTGGCGGATTTTCATGAAGTGCCGGGTGCCGAGCGCATCAACCGCGACGACCGGTTGACCAGTGTATGGGTAGGAGCGCAGTACGAAGAGGGAAGCCGCCAGGAGTACACGCCCGTGGTAACCGCGGCGATGAACGAGATGGAATTTCCCTACGGGTATTCATGGACCTTCGGGCGCTGGCAGGAGCGCGCAAAGGAAAAGTCACGTGAGTTCGTAGTGAACCTGCTTCTTGCCTTGATGCTGGTCTTCGCCGTCATGGCCAGTCTCTTCGAATCGATCCGGCAGGCGATCGCACTCATGGTCGCGCTGCCCTTCGCGGTCGCGGGTGCTGTATGGACCCTGTACGCGACGGGCACTGATTTCGATCAACCCGCGGCGGTAGGATTGTTGCTCCTCATCGGGATCGTGGTGAACAACGGCATCGTCATGATCGAACACATCAACAGTTACCGGCGCCAGGGCATGGATCGCTTCGAAGCCATGGTGCGCGGGGGACGCGAGCGCTTGCGCCCAATTCTCATGACCGCCATCACGACGCTCATGAGCCTCATTCCCATGGTGGTTCAAAGGCCGTCGCTCGGCGGCGTCTACTACTACTCGATGGCCCTGGTCATTATGGGTGGACTCCTGGTGTCTACTTTTTTGACCTCGGTACTGCTTCCGACCAGCACGACCCTCATCGAGGATTTTTTCAGCTGGATGGGACGGAAGATGGTCCGGCTCTTACAGCTGCTGCGGATCATGCCGCGCCGGCAGACCGCCTGACCGGTTGAAACGCGCGGCATAAACTCTTATAATGTAACCACCACTCATGCCGCTCGACCTCCCACACCGGTGCGTGGCTGCTGTAGCGCCTCGCATCGGCCCGTACGACTCACAGAAGGAGTGACCCGATGGAAACGATCAAGAACTCGATCAATTGGTTCGAAATTCCCGTCACCGATTTCGGAAGGGCAAAGGAATTCTACAGTAAGATATATGATTTCGACATGCCGGTGCAGGAGATGGGACACATCACGATGGGATTCTTTCCGCAAGAACAAGGGGTGGGTGTCGGCGGTTCCATTTGCAAGGGCGAAGGGTACGAACCGTCCGCCAAGGGTGCGCTCGTGTATTTGAATGGCGGCGAGGATCTGACTGAGGTTCTGGATCGGGTCGAGGGGGCTGGCGGAAAAATCGCGGTTCCGAAGACACAAATCACACCGGAGATCGGTTATTTCGCAATTCTTGTCGATACGGAGGGCAATCGCGTCGCACTCCATTCGATGAAGTAGAAGGACGGAGGCGATGGATCTTCAGTATTTCATTCGTGCCCTGTCGAGCAACAAAGTCACAATCCGAAGCATGGCGTCAGGCGTTCCTGTCGAGCAGGCGCGCTGGAAGCCGACACCCGAACGCTGGTCGTTGCTCGAAGTGATCAACCATCTCTGCGATGAAGAGCGTGAAGATTTCCGTATGCGGCTGGATCTGACGCTCCACCATCCGGGCAAAGCAGCTCCGCCCTTCGACCCGGAGAAACGGGTCGTCGAGCGCAAATACAACGCGCGGGACCTCGAAGAATCGATGGAGCGCTTTGTGGAAGAGCGCGAGAACTCGCTCGCCTGGCTCGCGGGTCTCGACAACGTGAACTGGAACGCGACGTTCGAACACCCGAAGCTGGTGCTGAGCGCTGGCGATCTCATTACATCGTGGCTCACGCACGATTACCTGCACATGCGGCAGCTGACCCGGTTGCATTACGATTACACACAACAGCAGGCGAAACCGTTCGATAGCAAATATGCAGGCGACGCCGGCAGCTGGTGAACGGGCACAAGCGATGACGCTGTCCAGGGAACAGTTCGGATTGATCGCCATCGTCACCGGCCTGGCCATCGCGCTCGGCGGCGTCCTCATTTGGGCAGGTCTCTTCCGGTGGTTTGGTCACCTGCCCGGGGATATTCGTATCGACAACGACAAGGTGCAGGTTTACTTTCCGCTGGCCTCCATGCTGCTCATTTCACTGGTGTTGAGCCTGGTTCTGCGTCTCGTGCGGCGGTTTTTTTCGTGAGGAATCAGCCCGCGCCCGTACCGACAAAGGAGAAGCGCTTGAAAGAACCAGCACAGAGCAGAAGAGAAGATCTTGGCTCCGCCCAATCCTACGACACGGCGGCGGCGGTTTACGATCGCGTCGCCGTCCCAAATATTTTCACGCCACCGGCGAAGGACCTGGTTGCCATGCTCTCACTGCCCACCGGCGGAAAGGCCCTTGACGTGGGCGCAGGAACGGGGGCGGTCTCGGTGCCGGCCGCGAAGGCGGTCGGTCCCAATGGCATTTTGGTAACACTCGACCCCTCGCTCGAGATGCTTGGTCAGGCCCGGCAAAAAGGATTGGTGGGAGCGGTGGCCGCCAGGGTTCCGGGGATGCCCTTTGTCTCCGATGCGTTCGACGGGGTGATGGCGAGCTTCGTCCTCTCTCATATCAAGGACACGAAAGGCGCCCTTGCCGATATGGTGCGGGTGCTTCGACCGGGTGGCCGCCTGGGCGTGACGGCGTGGTCGGACAACGAGAGCGTGTTCAAGACGACGTGGCAAGAGATCGCCGGCTGTTTCGTCGGGGCGGAGTTCCTCGAAGAGGCCGTCTCGGTGACGGTTCCGGTGGAGGATCGGTTCGTCGCCGCCGCCGACCTCAAGAGTACGCTGGAGACCGCCGGGCTCGTACACGTCTCTGTCGCCACTCGGGTGTACGGCGTGACGATCAGCGCGGCGGACTACCTCGAGATGAGAGAGGTTGGAGTCACCGGCAGGTTCATGCGGCGGAAGCTCGACGGCTCCGCATGGGATGCTTTCAGGACGCGCGCGGCCGAGGTTTTCCGAAAAGAGTTCAACGATCCACTCGAGTACGACAGCGAAGCGCATTTAGCCCTGGGCACAAAGTTGTAAGCACGGTTCGCCCAATCGGAACAAGAGTATCGGATGAAAACGATCGGCATTATCGGCGGTATTGGGCCCGAGTCGACCCTAGAGTATTATCGATCTCTCATCTCGGCGGGCCGTGACCGTGCGTGCGATGGCAACTATCCTCACATAATCATCAACAGCATAGACCTCGAAACGGCGGTGGGCCTGCTGGAGGCGAACGACCTGGACGGCCTGGTCGAGTATTTTGCCGATGCCGTCGAGTGCCTGGCACGCGCGGGAGCTGATTTCGCGGCATTCGCAGCGAACACGCCCCACCTTGTGTTCGACGAACTGAGCAAAAAATCACGGGTTCCGCTGATTAGTATCGTGGAAGCCACTTGCCGGAGGGCCCAAGAGCTCTCCTTGAAAAGAGTCGGACTTTTCGGTACCCGTTTCACCATGCAGAACACGTTTTATCAGGACGAATTCGAAAAGAAAAAGATTTCCATCGTGGTCCCCGGTGCCGCGGAGCAGGATTATATTCACGACAAGTACATGAACGAGTTGGTCAACGGGGTAATGCGTGACGAGACCCGGCACAAGTTACTGGCGATCGCCGAAGCGCTGAGAGAGCGAGAAGCCATTGAAGCGCTGATCCTCGGCGGGACAGAACTACCGCTTATTTTGACAGACGAAACCGAGCTCGGGATTCCATACCTGGACACCACGCAGATCCATGTCGCAAGTATCCTGGACTATGCGTTGTGACACTGGGATGATGGAGAGGGAAGGACCGAAATGGCCGTGAAAAAGCGCTGTACCTGGGCCGGCGAAGACCCGCTCATGGTGGCGTATCACGACACGGAATGGGGTTCCCCGCTCCATGATGACAACAGGATCTTTGAGTTCCTGCTTTTGGAAGGCGCGCAGGCGGGGTTGAGCTGGTCGACGATCCTCAAGAAACGAGAGAACTACCGCAAAGCGCTCGGAGACTTTGACCCTGCCAGGTTGGCTCGCCTCACCGACGCGGGACAACGGAAGCTCCTGCAAAACCCCGGCATCGTCAGGAACAAACTCAAAGTGGCGTCGGTGAAGATAAACGCCAGGGCGTTTCTTGCGATTCAGCGAGAGTTCGGCTCTTTCGACAAATACATCTGGCAATTCGTCGGCGGCACACCCGTACGCAATCGGTGGCGCACGCTAAAACAGATCCCCGCAAACACGACGGCATCCGATACGATGAGCACGGACCTCAAAAAGCGTGGATTCAAGTTCGTCGGATCTACTATCTGTTATGCTTTCATGCAGGCCGTGGGTATGGTGAACGATCACACGCTGGACTGCTTCCGCTACAAGCAGCTACGCTAGAAGAGACGAGGGAGATTCTGAGGTAATGGCCGTAAGTGATCTTTTCCTCGTCGTTTTTTCGTTTTTGTCATCGGTGTTGTCGGGGGTCACCGGTGTGGGCGGCGGGATGTTGCTCATATCGATCATGCCGGGGTTCATGCCCATTACAGCGGTGATTCCCGTACACGGGATCGTGCAGTTCTCCAGCAACGCGAGCCGCGCGCTGTTCGCCATGAGGGACATCGACTGGCGTGTCATGACCTCGTATGTGCTCGGTTCGGTCACCGGTGCGGCCATGGGATCGCGCCTGGTCACTGCGTTTCCAAGTGAGGGGCTGCCGCTTCTGCTGGCGGCGTTCATCCTCATCGTGACATGGACGCCCGCTGCCCAGGCCTCACGAAAGCTGCCGGGCAAGTTTTTTGTGCTTGGGTGGGTGCAGACGTTTCTGTCGTTGTTCGTCGGCGCGACCGGGCCTCTCGGACCACCGGTGCTGCTCCGCGAAGGTTTTCGAAGAGACCGGCTGGTGGCGACGGAAGCGGTGTTCATGTCGTGGGTTCATCTTCTAAAAGTGCTGACGTTCGGTCTCCTCGGATTCGTTTTTCGCCCGTACGTGATTTTGCTCGCGGCGATGGTTGGCGCGGTTATTCTTGGATCGTGGGTCGGCACACTCCTGCGGCCGAGAATGCCAGAGAAAATCTTCAGAGTGACGGTCAGGATCCTTATTACCGGACTGGCGGTACGCATGGTCGTGGGTGTCATTACGCAGTCGATGTAGCAAAGCCGAGGCGCATGGAGATACTGAAAGCGTTCTTGTTCGGCGTCGCAGTGGCGATCGCGATCGGCCCGATTGCGATTCTCGTGATCACGAACGGGATCACGCACGGCTTGCGGGTTGCACTCTTGACCGCGTGGGGTGCGGCGACCGCCGACCTCACATTCGCGATCGTGGCGTTCAGCATCGGCTCGCAGCTCAGCCGGGCGCTCGACGAACATCGCACGGTATTTGCGCTTCTCAGTTCGGTGGTTCTCATCCTGTTTGGCATGTGGATGATTCGCGGCGTCTCTCTTCATCGTGAAGTGAAAGCGCCGGAGCGGCTTGGGGAACAGGAGCGCATATTTGGCTACTGGCCCACGTACGGACTCACGCTGGCCAACCCACTGACCATCGTGGCGTTCATGGGGTTTGCCGGGCAGGTGTCGTACGCGGGTTCGTGGTATAGGGTTTTGTACTTTTCGATTTTTGTTTTTCTGGGGAGCTTCCTGGTGCAGGCGCTGCTTGCACTCTTCAGCTCGTCGCTGCGCGTTATTCTGAAGAACCCGCGTATCGTCGCCTATTTGAACATTGCCGGCGGCATTGCGATCATGGTGTTTGGCCTGATCGGTATCATCGAGGCATGGTGATGGAGGCGGTGCGCTGGTGATCGCCTCTGGTGCCAGCTCCGCTTCGCTCGGCTACCCCGCTACGCGGGGTGATCCTC
>JAZGDW010000202.1:0-3142 GCA_036478295.1 Candidatus Krumholzibacteriia bacterium | reverse complement strand
ATGCCGGCCTTCGTGGCCAGATCTTCCTGCCTGAGGCCCCGTCGCATGCGTGCGGTGGCAATGTTGGCGCCGAATTGCTTGACGGCTGAAACTACGGCGGCTGGGGCGGCGACGTCGTTGATGTTGCAGCGTGGCATGGTATATCCAGTATAATAGAATTTATCTTAAGACGGATAACATCTGTTCTATTATACTGGATATGATTGAAAGGTACAATAGTCCTTATCTCAAACCAAAACAGGGATACTATAATATACCCGCTATCTTGCGGATGGATGCATGCGTAAATTCTGGTTCACTCTAGGATACTCATGAGCGTTTTAGAGCAAAGCGTATCAGAGCCGTCTCGATGGCTGGTTCGTGAGCGGTCTGTTCACTACTGCCTGCGCACCCTCTCCCCGAACAACGGGTCGCTCAATCGATACAAACCGTCTTTTCGTTCGACGAGCCCTTGCTGCACGAGGCTCCGCAGGGACTGACTCACGGTACTCTTCGCGGGGAGCCGATGCTCGCGCAGGTAGGCGACGGCTGTTGGGGAGTCCGTGGGCTCCTCCGCGATGGCGACGAGGACGCGCCGCTGCGAGGCCGTAAGCGAGGCCAGGTCCCGGTCGAATATGGTGGCACCGACCTTCAGGGCTGCAGACAACCCGGCTTGGATCGTCTCACTGGTGATATGCGACGCTTCGCAGGTCGCGGCATCGTTCCACACGAAGTGGGCCAAATACTGCGTAGCCCACGGATGGCCGGCCCCGATCCGGATCAACGCGTCGAGGGCTTCCGGGTCGAGCGCGAGCCCGGTCTCGCCAAAACGCGCACGGAGCCACGGGCGCAGTTCGTCGCCGGAGAGGCGACCAAGCGGGAACGGCACCGCCAACTTGAACAGCGGACGGTCTCTGGTCGTGAACATGGCCTCGAGTAGATGCTGCTCGCTGCCGGCGAATACGTAGGCGATGCCCGGCTGATCCTGCACCACTGTCCGGATCGCCGCCTCGGTTCGGTGGTCCCTATCCCACGCGGCGATTTGTTGGAACTCATCGAAGACGAACACCGCTGGTTGTTTCCGTGACGCCGCGAGGTGACCCGCCGCGCGAAGCGCGTCCTCGATGTCATCGGGCCCCGCTGCGCCCGGCGCCGCCAGATCGACACTCACCCGAACCTCTCCGTCCTGGCCGACGGCCAGAGTCGGGCGAATCCGTTTGAACAGGCGGGCTACCGCCTTGGCCCATTGTGTGACGCCCTTCTGCCTGGCGGCTCGAATGACCGGCTCGGCAATCCGGCGGGTGAGCGAGTGCTCGTCGTTGGTGGCGAGACAGTCGCACCACATCAGCATCAGCCTGCCTGCCTCGGCCTCCGGCTCCAGCGCCTCGCGTAGCAGTGACGTCTTCCCGTAACGCCGGGGTGCGAAGAGAAATAGGCGCTGTCCTTCGCTGGCCAACGTTCGTAAACGCGCGAGTTCTCGGTGCCGACCGGCAAAATGACGGCCCCGGGCCACGCCACCTAAAACAAAGGGGTTGTTCATGTTCGTTTGGTTCATATAATATGGTCCACTATATATGGACCATATTATATGAACTAATCCTGACTGTCAACGAGGCAATACCTGCACCGGCAAGGGGTACGTGAGTAAATTCTTGTTTACTCTAGGATACTCATGAGTATATTAGGGTGTTACTAAATTTGCCAATGCACCTATCCAGGGATGGCCGCCGCTATGATACCACGCTACGTCGCGGAAAGCGTTGAGGCGGATCTCGCCGACAGGATGGTATTCGTGGGCGGCCCGCGCCAGGTGGGTAAGACGACATTCGCGCTGTCTCTGCTCGGCCAAGACCAGGACGAGTCATCGCCTGCATATCTGAACTGGGATGTACCGGCCGACCGCGAGGACATCCTGGCGGCACGGATTCCGGGCGGGCAGAAGCGCATCGTCTTCGATGAGATCCACAAGTACGCCCGCTGGCGTAACCTCATGAAAGGCCTCTTCGACAAGAATAAGTCTTCGGTCTCGTTCATCGTGACCGGCTCGGCCCGGCTCGACTACTATCGCAAGGGTGGGGACTCGCTGCTGGGGCGGTATCACTACCACCGGCTCCATCCGTTCTCGGTGACGGAAACGGACTCCGTCCCCAACAAACGACTGGTGGAGCAGCTGCTCAGATTCGGAGGGTTTCCCGAGCCGTTTCTGAAAGGAGATGCGCGCTTCCACCGCAGGTGGATGCGTGAGCACTCCGCCAGGGTTGTGTACGAGGATCTCCGCGATCTAGAGAACGTCCGCGAGGTGTCGATGCTGGAGTTGCTGCTCGGTCACCTGCCGGCATGCGTGGGTTCGCCCCTTTCGGTAGCCAGCCTCAGCAGGTTGCTGCAAGTGGCACACGAAAGCGTGGAGCGATGGCTTTCCATATTCGAGAGACTCTACGTCTGCTACCGTGTTCCTCCTTTCGGAGCGAAGCGTATCAGAGCCGTGCGTAAGGAAAAGAAGCTGTACTTTTGGGACTGGTCTCGCGTGGAGGACCCCGGCCCACGATTCGAAAACATGGTGGCCGGTCATTTGCTGAAGTACTGCCACCACGTCGAAGACACGGAAGGACACGCAATGGAGTTGCGCTTCATCCGCGATACGGACAAGCGCGAAGTTGATTTTGTTGTTCTTCGTGACGGACGACCGGAGTTTGCAGTCGAGTGCAAGAGTGGCGAGCGGAGCGCTGCTCCTGCATGTACCTACTTCAGAGAGCGCACAAACATCCCTCGGTTCTATCAGGTGCACCTGGGCGGCAAGGATTTTGGCAACGCGACGGCCAACACGAGGGTCCTGCCGTTTGCGACTTTCTGCCAGGAAGTTGGGCTGCCTTGAGCGGGTAAGCGGCGCGTCCCCTCAACGCGATCCCACCCCGAGTTCCCTCCCCGTCGCTTCCCTCCACAGCGAGCGCACCTCATCGTCCGCCCCGGTCATCTCCCAACGAATGAGGGTGAGCGGGATCATGCCGTACGACAGAACTTTGTCGTGGAACGCGCCGAGGTCGAAGTCGTCACCGAGTTCCATGGCCTGCTCGGAGAGCATTTTCTCGATTTGGATCTTGCCGATGATATAGCCGCTTCCCGAGCCCGGCCGCCGCAGATAGCCCTCGAGATCGTACCGCCCGAG
>JAZGDW010000201.1:0-34557 GCA_036478295.1 Candidatus Krumholzibacteriia bacterium | reverse complement strand
ACCGGGGGCAACCAGTGGACCGGTTGCAGTTCTGGTAAGCAATGCCACGCCGCCGGTTGAGGTGTCGAACGAAATTTTCTTCGAAGTTCTGGACCCGTCGCAGGGCGCGCTTCGCCTGGCCGCCCAGGCCGCCCCGACCGGGGCTCCGGCGCTGTCACGGGCCCTGGCCGTCTCGCCGGATGGAAACCTGGTCGCAGTCGGTGGGCAGGGCGGCGAGCTGTACCTGCTGGACGCCGAGGCGGGCAGCCCGACTTTCAACCAGTTCATCAACAGCGCGACTCCTCTAATCACGTCGCTGGTTGATATCGCGATCGCACAAGACGGGCAAAGGGCCTTCGTGGTGTCGTCCGGTGGCGACCTGATACCGATCGTCAACATCAACCGACACAGCCCAGACTTCGGAGCCGTCGCGGATTCGATCGACCTTGCCGGCACTGGTGCTGGATTGGAAAGACTGGCGGTCAGTCCCGATGGTTTCTTCTTGCTGGCCTCGGATCCCGGTCTCAGCAGCGTGCACATTATAGACATCCGACCGGGTTCCTCGCTGGAAAACCAGGTGATTGCATCGACGTTGGTGTCCAACACCTCGCTGGGTCTAAACGGAAGCGCCCGGGAAATGGCATTTCACCCCGGTGGGGAATTTGCGTATCTGGCGATTGCAGACGACAGCCCCGCCGTGATCGAGGTACTGAACACAAACCCGGCGGATCCCGCATTTGGCACCATCGTAGACACGCTGTTTCTGCCGACGGGGGCGCCCGATGAGGTTCCGGTTTCGCTGTCCTTTACGCCCGATGGATCCCGCTGTTTCGTTATGACGGCGCAGCAAACCGGTGCCCCGAACCGCACCGTCGTCACCCTGGGCACGACGGCTCCGGCAACCCCCACCATCGACTTTATTCGGCCCTTTCCCACCGCATCCGCGGCGGTTGACGAGCATATTCACGTTTCGCCGCGCGGTGATCGGGCGGTGCTGAACATACTGAGCGATGGTTTCTCGCATATTGACATTGCGACCTCACCCACGCTGACCGTGCTGGATCAGCTGGCTGGAGCACTTCACACCTCGGAGATCGACTTCGATTACACGCCGGATGCGGCCCGCCTCTACGCTACCGGTTCCGCCCGGGACACCGTGTTTGTCTATGATTTCAGTGCCGCGCTGACTCTGGCCCAGGTGTCGGGTGACAACCAGACGGGCATCATCAATCAGGCCCTGTCCGCGCCGCTGAGGGTAGAAGTTCTGGATTCGGGAACTGCGTCACCCGGAGTGCCGGTGTCATTCGAGGTCGCCGCAGGCGGAGGTTTCTTCACGACCAGCGATCCCATGGTCAATCCGACCACGCTCGTCGTCGCCACCGACTCCGACGGAATTGCCGAAGTCAACTGGACCATGGGCCCGGTGATTGGTTCGTCAACCCAGGCGGTGGAGGCGACATCCCTGGGCCTGGGTGGCTCGCCCACGACCTTTGTGGCGAGTACGCTCGACGACCCCGACCTGCTTCCGCTCACGATCTCGATCATCGTGCCCGATTCGAATGAAACAGACGTGAGCATCACTACGGCAATTCAGGTTACCTTCAGCCGCTCGGTGGATACGACCACCGTGGATAACACAACCTACTTTCTGAGGGAAAAGCTCTCTTCAACGCTGGTCCCGACGATCCTGGGTTCTACGGACTCGAACCGGAAGCTGTCGCTTACCCCGGTGGATCCCCTGCAGCCGGAAACCATCTATACGATCGTGATCACGACCGGTCTCAAGGATACGAGCAGCGGCGCGCTGGTGGCGGGTGCAACCGCGGATTTTACGACGACACCGCCGCCACCCCTCGAATTGGTAGCGGCGAGTCCGCCCGCCGCCGTCACCAATGATCCGGTAGTTCTTTCCGGCACCGGATTCGACCCGGCTCCAGGGAACAACACAGTGTTGTTCAACGATGTTCCGGGTGTGGTGACGGATGCCGGCAACGACTTCATCGTTGTGACAATCCCTCTCAGCGCTACCACGGGCGAGGTTCGTGTGGTGGTCGGGCCCGACACGTCGAACGCGTTACCTTTTACGGTCCTGATTCCAACCAGCACAGCATCGGATGAGGTTCTGTCCACTGTGGGCACCGGTTCCTCCACGCGCAGTCTCTCGATCACGCCGGACGGTGCCCTGGCATACGCGGTGAGCCCGGATGCGAACACGGTGGTTCCGATCGATCTGGTAGGATTTACGACCTTTTCCGCTGTTCCTACGGGAGATCACCCGTTTGCCATCGTTATTCTTCCCGATGGCTCATTGGCCTACGTGGTCAATCTGTTTTCGGGAACAGTCACGATTATCGGCGTGGATATCGCTGACCCGGCGACGTTCAACCAGGTGGTCGAAACCGTCATCGTGGGCACCAATCCTGTTGATATCGTCGCGAGTCCCGATGGCGACCGGGTTTTTGTCGCCAACCTGGGATCCAACGATTTGAGCGTGATCGACGCTGACAGCACGAGTTCGACCTTCAACTCGGTATTGTCCACGGTCGGTACCGGTTCTACCACACGCAGTATCTCGATTACGCCGGACGGGACACGGTTGTACGTGGGAACCGATACGGGCTACATCGTCATGGACGCTCTGGACTTCGGCGTACTTTCCACGGTGGGCACCGGATCCGGCACGCGCAGTATCTCGATTACACCCGACGGGACGCTGGCGGTGCTCTTAACAACGGAGGGCGACGTTCTCATCTTCGATATCGCCCCTGGCAGCCCGTCCGAGAACGAGGTTCTTTCCACGGTGGGCACCGGATCCGGCACGCGCAGTATCTCGATTACGCCAGACGGTTCGCTTCTCTACCTGATCCAGGTAGAAGGGGACATCATTATCGTGGTTTCGCTGGATGTCGGGACTTCTGTGGGCGTTCTTGAACCGGATGCGGCGGTTACTATTTTGACAGCGACGATCATCGACACCATCACCACAGTGGGCGAAGACCCGTCGCACGTGGCCTTCGATCCATCAGGCTCGGGGCGCGCAGTGGTGACCAACGCGGGAGACAATACCATTACGATTCTGGGTAGTCTCGGGTTCCTCGCCGGCAGGGTGTTTGCGGACTGTCCGGTACCTGACAGCGGTTTGCTCGGTGTGACGATCGACGCGTTCGCAGCGGGCAGTGGTGATCTGAGGGCCGGCTTCGTGACCAATGGGAATGGTGATTACTTTGGTGGCCTGGCTCCGGGCGACTACACGATCACAATCGTAAAGCCGCTGGGGTACAGCATTGCTTCGCAGGAAGTTCCGATCACAATTTCAGTCGGTGACACGGCCGTCGTTGATTTCGCCCTCACCTGTGTACCTATTATCGCGCAGCCGAGGGGGATCGGCTTCTGGAAGCACCAGATTGGAATCGCGACTGGTGGCATCGGCGTAGCGGAAATTGATGCATCCACTCTCTGCGATCATCTTGATCTGATAGCCGCCCGGTTCAACAGCAACGCGATCAATCAGGTGATCGTTTATCAACCGCCAACCTCAGACGAGTGCGACGACAAGCTTAACGTGGCGAAGGATCTTCTCAATTTGAGAGGGTCGTCAACCATGATCGACCGGGCCAAGCAACAGCTGGTGACCCTGCTCCTGAACGTGGCGGCCGTGCATATCAGCCTGACCGAGTTCATCAGCGAAGACAGTGCCACGGTCTCGCAGGCCATAACGTACTGCGATGAGCTGATCGATGACAGAGACAGCGGCAACGACGAGAAGGCGAAGAACATAGCGGAGATGATAAACAATGCCGTTATCATTTCAGCGGGGACGATTCCGCTGAGCACCGCGAATATTGCCTACGCGTCGGACAGGATTCCCCGGCGTTTCGCCCTGGGGCAAAACTATCCCAACCCGTTCAATCCGACCACGACCATACGTTTCGACCTGCCGGTCACAACACACGTACGTCTGAAGATCTACGACGTCATGGGTCGCCTGGTGGCGACGCTGGTGAATGAGAAAAAACCGGCGGGCATCCACACAATCGTGTGGGATCGCACCAGTCGCAACGGCGGTTCGGTTGCGAGTGGCGTATACTTTTATAGGCTCGAAGCGGGGGCATTTAGAATGACCCGTAAGATGGTGCTACTGAAGTAGGTGGACAGGCCGTGCCGGAAGGCCTGCCGGCACGGTCAACAAGGAGGCTAAAGAGATGTACTTTGTTGTTAAATCCCGTCGCTGTGCAAAATGTGTGCGGAGGAGTAACATGAAAACTTTTATTCGAGTACTAGCCGTTTCACTTGTGATCACGTTTGGGACCGCGACGCTGTCCCAGGCGACACAGGTGATTCATCGAAGCATTGAGCAGCTCGGTCAGCAATCCTCGCTCGTTGTGCGGGGAAAGGTGACCGGGGTACGTTCCTTCTGGAACGACAAGCACACCAAGATCTTCACCGAGACCGAGATCACGGTCGATCAGTCCTACAAAGGGGATCAGCCTCCCGCGATCCTCATCCTGCAGCTGGGCGGCGTGGTGGACAACGTCAAAGTCAACGTTGCCGGCGCGCTGCAGTGGCGCGCGGACGAGGAAGTCCTGGTCTTTCTAGAGCCGTATACGAACGGCGCCTTCCAGGTATCGGGATTTTCCCAGGGTAAATTCAACATCGTGCGCGACCCGCGGACGAATCAGCCGTATATCGAGCGGCCGTCGCAGGATGGAGTGGAGCTTGTGGGCGGGGCGACGCCGGATGCGCTGAAGCGGGCGTCACGTGTGGAGAAGATGCCTCTTGAACGATTCATTGACCAGGCCCTGGGCCGCAAGTAAGAAAGGAGAATCACGATGAAATCTCGAATGCTAAGAACACTCGTGCTTCCCGCGATCCTCCTGGTTGCGGGTGTGGTCTCAAACATGTTTTTGCCGATGGGCCGAGATGGTGTCCTGGCCGCCGTTCCGATGAATCTGGAAATCGTTTCGTTTTCCACCCCGTCCGACGCGGCACGGGACGATGATATCAGCTCGCAGCTGAGTGTCACCATCCGTAACAGTGGAACCGAAGATATCAACAGTGAGTTCTACGTCGGCTTTTACCTTTCACCCGATGCGGTGATTACGACGGAAGATCTCATTCTAGTGACGGGCCGAAAGATTGTGGTCGCGCTGGCAGCCGGCGCGACGATGACGGTGCCGGTCGACAACGTTTCTATCCCTCGAGCCGCGCCACTCGGAAGCGGCTATCTCGGCGTGATTGTCGATGAATTTGACCTCATCGCCGAAGGGAGCGAGGTGGACAACACCGGGGCCTCGCCGGTCATTATCGATGCATCGGTGCCGATGTGGGTTCGCCAGTTCGGGAGCGCCCTGCTCGATCACGGGGCCGGAATCTCCGCCGTCGGTACGACGGAGCTTTACATAACCGGACGGACGAAAGGAACGCTCGTCGGGCAGTCGAGTGCCGGCGGCGTCGATGCCTACGTTCGTAAGTACGACGCGAACGGCACCGAGATCTGGACCCGCCAGTTCGGAACCCCAGGGGATGACATCACCAGTTCGGTCGTCGCGAATGCCTCGGCGGTCTTTGTCGCAGGTAGTACGGACGATGTGTTTCCGACGCATTCCAGTGCTGGCGGCATCGACGTCTTCATTTGCAAGTACGATGCGGGTGGCACTGTCTTGTGGACGGACCAGTTTGGAAGCAGCGCTGACGACGAGGCGACAGGGATATCGTCGGACGGATCCAGCGTTTATGTTACCGGGTTTACGCTTGGTACGTTGCCAGGAGAGACGAGTGCCGGTGGATATGACGCTTTCGTGCGCAAATATGATCTCGCCGGCACCGTGATCTGGACCCGCCAGTTCGGGACTGCGGGAACCGACAAGGCGTTTGCAATCTCCGCCGATGCCTCGGGCATCTATGTCACGGGCAGCACCGACGGTGTCTTGCCGGGCCAGTCCGGGTTGGGACTGAGGGACTCCTACGTGCGCAAGTACGACTCCGACGGCAATGAAATCTGGACCCGGCAGTTCGGTTCCTCGTCGGTCGATGATGCGTTCGCCATCGCCTGTGACCCCTCGGGCCTGTTTGTCACGGGGAGTACGTATGGTGCCTTGCCTGGAGAGTCGAATCTGGGCGACCTCGATGCCTACGTCGTGAAGTACGATGTGAACGGCAACGAATTGTGGACGCGTCAGTTCGGTACGAACTTGAAGGACGAGGCCTGCGCGATTTCTCTGGATCCATCGGGCGTCAATACCAGCGGTTACACCACTGGGACGCTGCCGGGAGAGATGAACCTGGGTGGTGAAGATGCGTTTCTCCAAAAATACGATTTGGACGGCAACGAGATCTGGACCCGCCAGTTCGGAACCGCAAGTGATGACCGCTCACTGGCGATTTCAACCTCACCGTTAGGGGTTAATGTGGCAGGTTTTACTGCCGGCACACTCGACGGCCAGGTCAGCGAGGGACTCGAGGACGCATTCGTGCTCCTCGACGACAATGACAATCTCATCCTGGGTGTGGTTGAGTTCAGCGGTCCGGCTACGGCGCTGGTGGGAGGCGCTATCGGCGACGATATCAGTCTGACCATTCAAAATGCCGGTAAGAAGGCGACGCAGGTTGGCTTTTCCGTGGGTCTGTACATCTCTACAGATACCACGATCACGCTCGCCGATCAGCTGCTCGTCAACGGCCGGCAGAATGAACCCATTATGGTAGCCGGTGAAGTACGGGTCGTAACCTTTCCATCCAATGTCACGATCCCTGCAGGTGCAGGGACCGGACCGGTCTTCCTCGGCGTTATAATCGATGAATTCGATGAAGTGGAAGATGAGGATGAAAGCGACAACACCGCGTTCTCGGCCATCATACTGACCACCGACACGGGCGCCGACTCGGATGGGGATGGTGTGCCCGATATCGTCGACCTGTGCCCGCTGGAGGACGCGTCCTTCTTCGACCGCGACGGTGACGGCTGTCTCGACGACATCTTGAGCGCGCGCCACCTCGAGTACTGGCCGCCCGAAGATCTGCCGCTTCCTTACTTCATCCACGAGAATGGCATATCCGGAATAACGGACGGCAGCGACTTTGCCGCACTGCAGGCAGGGATGGACGTGTGGTCTTCGATTCCCGGTGCGGAATATGCGGTCAGTTTTCAAGCAACGACGACACAGGCCGATGCCCAGGCGCTGGACGGGATCAATCTGATCACGTTCGAGGACCCGGACTTTGCTTTTCCGGCAGGCGTATTGGCGGTAGGAATCTCAACGTCGTTCCTGGTCCCGACGATGTTCAACGGCACGCTCGCCCGTCCCGGCCAGATCGTCGACGCCGATATAATCTTCAATCCCACCAAGAGCTTCAAAACAGCCATGGCGGGATCCGGTACGGATACCGAGAGCGTGACCGCCCACGAGGCACTGCACCTCTTCGGCGTTTCGCACGCAGCGGTCAAGACCTCCACGATGTTCTTCGTACTGCCGCCGGGCGAGGATGCGGCATCGCCGACGCCCGAGGACGAGCAGATGGTGCTCAAGTCATACCCCAGTGCGAGCGCCCTTGCGACGATGAGCCGTTTGACCGGTACGGTGCTGGACGGCACGGATCTGAGCCCCGTGCCGGGCGTCATCGTCTACGTCATGGATACGGCGACCGGAGACACGATTGCCAACGATTACACGCTGCCTCCATTCGGCACGTTCGAGTTTTTGGGAATACCCGACGGCACTTACAACGTGGGCATCCACCCGCTGAATGGGACCTCGCCGATCGGGTTCATTGCACCACAGAACATCAACCAGCTGATTTTCGACGAGGCGGTCACCGTCCTGGTTCCGGAGTTCTGGGACCTCGCGGAGTCCAAGTTCGACGATCCCACCGTCGCGGATCCGGTGACGGTGACCAGCGGGACGACGACGGACATCCAGATCATCACCAACGTCGACGAGACGGGACCCACGGTTACCGAGTCGTCTCCGACCGACAACGGGTTGGACGTCGCAATCGACGCGGCGGTACTGATAGCGTTCTCCGAAGCGATCGCGAGCGGCAGCATTCAGGGGAATTTCGCGCTGACTGATACGGCGGCAGGCCTGTTCATTTCGGGAAGCGCGGCGGTGCTCGAAGACGATTCGACGCTGGCATTCCTTCCCGGCGGCAACCTTTCCTTCGATACCGTCTACAAACTCGAGCTGGGTACCGGACTGACCGATCAGTTCGGGAACGGACTGCAAGCCCCGTTTGTATTGCACTTCACGACGGAGGTTCAGCCTGCGGTCGGCATCACCAGTCTCGTGCCCACCCACGGGCCCGTTGCCACCGAGGTCACCATCCACGGCTTCGGTTTCGAAAGCGACCCGGGCAACAATCTGGTGACGTTCGGCGGTTTGACGGCGAACATCATCTCCGCATCGCCAAGCCAGCTGGTTTTTGAAGTACCCGCCGGCGCTCCCGTCGGCGTGGCACTGGTAGGCGTGACGAACTTACTGCGACCCCCGCCCAGCAACGAGCTTGCGTACACTGTCTTGCCGGTCGACGACGTGGCGCGGGGATTCGAGGCGGCGGTGGTGGCCCTCGGGGCGCTGCCGCGCTCGATCGCTGTCCTGCCCGACGGTAGCCGCGCGGTTATCGCGACCAATGCCGGTGCCTCCGTTGTGGTCGTAGATCCCGGGCGGCCGGACTACCTGCTTCATACGCCCATCGATATCACCGGTGGTTTGAACGAGATCAGCATTACCCCCACCGGCGTAGTCTACGCGGTGAGCCGGCTCAACGAGAAGCTCTACCGGCTCAACGTTGATCCCGCTCTGGGATCTGTGGGGAGACTGAGTGAGAAGGACGTCGGGGCGGTACCCCGGGGATTGTTTGTCTTGCCCAACCGCGCATACATTCCAACCGACGCGAGCGAAGTACAGATCTGGGATATCACGAGCGGCAGCCCGACCTTCGAGCGCCAGATCGGCGAGATCATCGCCGAACCCAACCTTCGTGGCAAGATGGCCGTGAACCCGGCGGGTAATCTCCTGCTGGGCCTCAGCGGCATCGGCAAGGTGCTGGTGTTCGACCTCGACCTCGACTCGCTCGTGGCCGAAATCAACGTCGGTCCCGATCCGAATGACGTTATCGTGGACCCGCTCGGCGACCGGGCGTATATACCCGACGAGTTCGGTTTCACGAGCATCGTGAACCTGAACTCGCTGTCCCACGTAACGGATATTCCGATCGGCGGTACGCTTCGGGGCGGGGCGATTGCGCCGACTGGTAATTTCTTCTATGTGACGAACCGCGAGCGAGATCTCCTCGATGTGATCGATCTCAGGGAAGGGTCCCCGACATTTCGCGGTCTGGCGGCCGACATCGACCAAAGAGCCAACCCGGTAGATGTCGCGCTGACGCCGGATGGTATTTTTGCGCTGTCGCTCTCCGAGGCCGAGCAGGCCATGGTGGTGACCGGTATCGGTGTGGGACCCGTGTTGAGGTCAATGTCGCGGCACGCGGGACCGGTCGGAACCCGGCTGGTACTCGCGGGTGTGGATTTCACCGCCGAGAGCTCGACGACCGTATCGTTCAACGGGATCATTACGACCCCCGAACAAGTGGGCGATTCGGTGCTCGCGGTTGCCGTGCCACCCGGCGCGACCGATGGACCGGTTACCGTCCGCGTCACGAATCTCGAACCACCCGTTGAGATATCCAACGCGATTTTCTTCGATGTTCTGGATCTGCCGACGCCGGCCGGCGGGCTACGCCTGGCGGCGAAATCTCAGCCAGTGGGAGGCCCCCAGCTGTCACGGGCTCTGGCCATCCCTCCGGATGGAGAAGTGGTTGCGGTCGGCGGCGACGCCGGTGAGCTCTTTGTGCTCGACGCGAATTCTTCGAGTGCCACGTTCACCCAGTTCATCGCCAGCGCCGTTCCACTGAGCAGTTCACTGGCCGACGTCGCCATCACACCGGACGGACGGCGCGCGTACGTATTGTCGAAGACCGAGCAGTTCGTGCCGGTGGTCAACATCGATCGCAACAGTACCGACCTGGGTACTGTGATCGATTCGGTCGACGTCACCGGCGGCCTGGCCCTCGAGAGGCTGAGTATCAGCCCCGACGGCTTTTTCATGCTGATTTCGGATCCGGGACTCGCCAGTGTGCACATCGTGGACATACGCGAGGGCTCGGCACAGGCGAACCAGGTCATCGCCACCACGCCGACCGCCGATGTCCCGCTGGGTATCAACGGACTCGTGGGCGAGATGACTTTCCATCCCGCCGGACAGTTCGCGTATCTCGCCGTTCAGGATTCCGTGCCCGCGGCAATCCTGGTAATGGACGTCGGTCTCGGGAGCCCGGACTTCGGCATGGTAGTGCACAAAATGCCGCTGGTGCCTCCGGGGTCGACTCCGGATGAGATGCCCATTTCGATATCGTTTACGCCCGACGGGTCACGGTGCTTCGTGCTGACCAGCCAGAAAAGCGTTGCCGCGGGCCCGAACCGGACCGTATTGACGCTGAACACCAGCGCGCCGGCGAACGTGGTGAGCCCGACCTTGCTTGGCTCGGAGCTGTTCTCGACGACGGCCGTTGCGGCCGACGAGCACATCCACGTGTCACCGCGCGGTGACCGGGCGGTCCTGAATATCCTGAGCGATGGGTTTTCGCATCTCAACGTCACCACCTCTCCGACGATCCCCGTGCTGGACCAGTCCGGCGGGGCACTCCACTCGGGAGGGGTCGATTTCAGTTATTCCTCCGGCGGTGCGCTCCTGTACGCAACGAGCACGTCGCAGGACAGTGTCTTTGTCTACGACTTCACCACGGCGCAAGAACTGGTCAAAGTCTCGGGGGATAATCAAACCGGCGTTATTAACCAGACACTGCCCGACCCGCTGAAGGTTCGGGTCATCAACACCGTGTCCGGCGATCCATCCGCCGGGGTCGCGGTCACCTTCGATGTGACCGCTGATGACGGCTCTTTTGAGACCGGGGATCCCGCGGTCAATCCGACCACGCAGGTGGTCGTGACCGACGCGGATGGGTTCGCCGAGGTCGACTATAGGCTGGGGTCGACAGTCGGCGCCGCGACCCAGGGAGTCCGGGCTTCATCGCTGGGCCTGACGGGTTCGCCGGTCGACTTCGTCGCCAATACGCTGAACGATCCCGATTCGCTACCGCTTACCGTCAGCAGCTTCGTCCCGAGCGACGGGCAAATGGGCGTGAACACGAGCACGGCCATCCAGACCACGTTCAGCCGGGGAGTGAATCCGACTTCGGTGAACAGCACGAACTATTTCTTGCGGGAAAGCGTGTCACTCGCGCAGGTGCCAACCATCGTCGGTTTTACAGACCTGAATCGCAAGATCTCGCTGACACCGGTACACATTCTCGAGCCGGGTAAGACCTACGAGATAGTGGCCACCACCGGCATCATCGCCGCGCTCGGTGACGCGCTCTCGGAGGCGGACACGGCGAGTTTCACGACCGTGCCACCACCGCCGCTGGCGCTCTCCGCCATCAGCCCGCCCAGTGCGGCGGCGACGGTTGGCATCGTGCTGTCCGGGACCAGTTTTGACCCGGTGCCGGCCAACAACACCGTGCTTTTCGACGCGGTTGTGGGTACGGTCACGGAGGCCGGTGACAACTTTCTGAACGTGACGGTCCCCCTCGGCGCCGCTACGGGAGAAATCCGTGTCGTCATCGTGACGGACACGTCCAACGCGCTGCCTTTCACGGTACTGGTGCCCAGCTTGTCGCCCGCGGACGACGTACTCGGCGCGGTCGGTACGGGGTCCTCCACGCGCAGCCTGGCCATCACGCCGGACGGGGCGTTCGCTTACGGCGTCAGTCCCGATAACGGTACCGTCGTTCCCATCGATCTGGTGACCTTGACGACGCTGCCCAGCATACAGGTCGGCGACACCCCGTTCGCCATCATCATCAATCCGGATGGGACGTTCGCCTACGTGGTGAACTTTCTCTCGGGAACCCTTTCCATCATTGACGTTGATTCTGGGTCTCCTGGATTCAACAGCGTGACGGAAACGGTGATTGTCGGTACAAATCCCGTCGATCTCGTGATCACCCCCGACGGGGATCGTGTTGTCGTGGCCAATGCCGGGTCCGACGACCTGAGCGTGATCGACACGGATAATCTCAGTGCGACGTTTCATACCGTGTTGTCCACTGTCGGCCGGGGCGACGGCACGCGAAGCCTGGCCATTACCCCCGACGGCGGGCTCCTCTACGTGGGCACCGACGACGGCTACGTGATTCTAAGCGCGCTGGACTTCGGAGTGTTGGGTAGTGTCGGCGGTGGATCCTCGACGAGGAGCCTCAAGATTACGCCGGATGGGTCGCTGCTGGTCGTGCTGACCACGGAAGGCGATGTCTTGATATACGACATCGCGCCGGGAAGCCCGTCGGAGAACGAAGTCCTTGCGGAGGTCGGCGGTGGTACGTCGACCCGGAGTCTCAAGATCACGCCCGACGGAGCGTTCCTGTGGCTGGTGCAGAATGAGGGCGACATCATCATCATTGTGTCGCTCGACATCGTGGGCTCGGTATCGGTGCTCGATCCCAATGCCGTTGTGACGCCGCAAACCCTGACCGTGGTCGGCACCATTTCGACCGGTGCGGATCCAGCGGCGGTTGCGTTCGATCCGTCCGGCACCGGTATCGCTCTCGTCACGAACGCAGGTGACGCCACCATGACCATCCTGGGGCTGCTTGCCGACGTCGTGGTGCAGTCCAGGCCGACAGACCCCACCAGTATGCTCAACCCGCCGTTCCGGGATATTCGCGCGGCGATCGAACTGCCGGCGGGATTCAACCCGTTAAATATCGTCTCCGGTAGTCTGGCCATGAACGGATTGGTGTCAGTCACAGCGGTATCATCCACGCTCACCGATGTAGATGACGACGGTCTTGACGAGATCCATGTGGAATTCGACCGCATCGAGTTCCAGAACATCGTCGGTCAGGGCGCGCAAGTCCCGGTAACCGTCACCGGTCTTGCCAGCGGCCAGGAATTCAGCGGCACCGATTCCATCCGGACCTTCCGGCCCACGTTGCTCGCTCCGACATCGGAGGACGAGGTCTTCGGTGGCGCTACGTTCGACATCCGGTGGCAATCACCGGCCTTCACGCCGATCACGGCCGTGGATTTCTGGTGGAGTCCGGACGATGGACAAACCTGGATAGCGATCGTACTCGGCGCTCCCAACACCGAAGTTCTGAACTGGTGGATACCGCGCGGTTTCGACTCCCCTTCGGGGCGGGTCATGCTGATCCTCTATACAGAGGAGGGCGAATCGACTGTATCCATCGGGGCGGGTATGAGTGAGGCGTTCACGGTACATGGCAACGTTCCGGTGACGCTGGGCAGCTTCACGGCCGTTCAGCAGGACCGGGCCGCGGTGTTGAAATGGCAGACCCTTCTCGAGGTCGGTTTCTCCGGCTTTCACGTGCTGCGGTCGGACAAGCCACACGTCGGTTACGAGAGACTCACTGCAGATGCCATTCCCGGTTCGGGCAGACCGAACGGTTCGAGCTACGAGTTCCGCGACACGACCGTTCGGCCCAACCAGACGTACTACTACAAGCTCGAGGAAGTGAGCAGCGACGGCGCAGGGGATGTTTTTGGGCCGTTCAAGTTCACGTACCGCGCGCCGTTTACTCTGGAGCAGAACTTTCCCAACCCGTTCAACCCGACGACGACCATCCGCTTCACGCTGGCGCAGGACAGCCATGTGAAGCTCGTGGTCTACGACGTCGCCGGCCGGCGCGTGCAAACGCTGGTCAACGAGAAGCGAATCGCGAATCACTACGACGTGGAATGGGATGGCCGGAACTCGAGCGGGCACTCAGTTGCCAGCGGTGTCTACTTCTACAAGATCGTGGCCGGCAAGTTCTCGAAGACGCGCAAGATGTTGCTGCTGAAGTAAGCGGCCGCGCACGAGTTCCAAAGGCACCGCCGTAATGGTCCGACAAGAGAGGCCGCCTCACATGGGGCGGCCTCCTTCGTGGTAGTTATCAGATAGGGTACCCGCGCTGTACCTGCGGATCCCACCGGCTGAGCGCTTTATTTGGATCCGAGCCGCTCGAGTGCCGCCTGCGCCTGCCGCTGCTGCTCCCCGTTCGTCAACTCGACGACGCGGGCCCAGTGTTCCCGTGCTTTTTCCAGGGTGCCGTCTCGCTGGTGCCAGGCGGCGAGCAGGAGGTGGAGTTCGACGTTGTCCTGCATCACGGCCACCGCGCGCGTCCAGTAGTCGAAGGCCTCATCCTGGCGTCCGAGACGCGCCGCGACCTTGCCGCGGTTCTTCAACAGGTAAGGAGCGACCTCGGTATAGTGTGGGCTCGTCGTCTTGCCCAGCGCGTCATCGAGAATCGCTTTGGCCTCTTCGATTTGATTGCGGCCGATGAGGAGTGCTCCCAGATTGTTGTGTGCGTACAGAAACGAGGGGTTCTCGTCAACGGCACGCATAAAATACAGGTAGGCGCGGGTGGAATCCTGCATTCCCAAACGCAGATCCGCCAGGTTGTAGAGAACCGACACGTCGAGCTTTATGTCGCTGCCGAGCATCAGCGCCTTGTCGAACTGCACGACCGCCTGGGTGGAATCACCTTGCCTCAAGTAGAGCATCCCCAGGTTGTTGTACGGCAACACGTAGTCGGGATCCTCATCGATCGCCTCCAAGTACTGATCACGGGCCTTTACGACGTCTCCGGCTTCCTCGAAGGCCAGACCCTTCTCGTTGTGGCGCGTCGCCGCCTCCCGGTCCGGTCCGCCCCGCATAAATACGGCCCAGACGATGACACCGACCGTAATAGCGACCACCGCCGGCAGCACCAGGCGCATCAGAACGCCGGATTGCGGCCCCCCCCTCGTGCCCCCGAGGAGCTTCTCGAGCCCGTCGCGCAGCTGGCCAGCGTCGTCGAAACGGTCCTCCGGATCTTTTTCCAGCGCCCGCTCGACGATTTCCTTGAGATTTTCCGGAAACTCGATACCAAACCCGTCAATCGCGGGCGGTGAAGCGTTGGTAATGGAATACATTACCGCCATGGGATGCTCGCCCTTGAAGGCGAACTGGCCGGTCAACATCTCGTAGAGGACGGCGGCGAGGGAGAAGATGTCGCTCCTCGCGTCAGCCTTCTTGCCGGAGGCCTGCTCCGGTGACATGTAAAACACCGTCCCCAGGCTCACACCCTCCCGGGTCAAGGTCGCGCTCGTCGCCATATGGGCGATTCCGAAATCCATTAGTTTGACCAAACCGTCTTCCTTGACCATGATGTTTTCCGGTTTCAGGTCGCGGTGGATGATCCCCTCCTGGTGCAGGCGGCAAAGCGCGTCGGCGATGTCGGCGATCCAGCGGATGGCCTGCCGCCAGGGGACGGGGCCCTCATCGATAAGCTCACGCAGGGTGCGGCCGGCGATAAGTTCCATCGCCATATACGGATGACCATCATCTTCGCCTGCAGCGTAGACAGTAATGATATTGGGGTGACTAATACGGGAGCAGGCGCGGGCTTCCCTGAGGAAACGTTCCTTACCAACCGCAGTGAGGCTATCCGCGCGGATGACTTTCAGTGCGATATCGCGTTCGAGGGTGACGTCGCGGGCGCGGTAAACGTGACCCATGCCGCCTTCACCGAGGGTTCCATCAATCCTGTAGCCGCCGATCTCCGCCTTGGCCATAACCTCATAGTACTACGATGCAAGAGATTACCGCAAGATCAGCGTTTTTCGAGCAGTCGGTTGTACTCGCCGAGTGCCTCCTGCGAACGACCGGTCTCGGCGTAGAGGTGGGCAAGGATGGAGTGCAGGGTCGGATTGTCCGCGTCGCCTTCCAGCGCCTGGATGGTTTCCATGATGGCTGCTTCCATCAGCCCGTAGTCGAAGTAGAGGCTCGCGCGGAAAAAGTGATATGAAGACGGACGGCTCTCGTCCTTTGCGATCTCGCTAAGGGCCACGTCGAGTTTCCGGGCATCCGCTTCACCCAGGATCTCGAACGGCACTGCATTTGTCGTGACCGGAGGAAACCGTAGTGGATCGGTGGATTTCAGTGTCCACCAGTAGGTCGTGCCCGGTTTCAGCGCCGGGGCGCTTTCCGGGTAACTTATTTTCATCTCGCTGGTTACATCGTACTCCCACTGAACTGCCGCGTCGCTGTACACGGAGATCTGCAGCTCCTCCGCCGGATCGGCCGCCTGCCACCGGAAGGTCGGGCGGTCACTCCGGACCCGGGTCTGGCACGGCGATTCCAGCCGGATCTCCTGGTCGCTGTCCGCGGAGCGTAGTTGGGCCAGCGAGCTGGTCCCACCGGAGTCTGTGAGTTTGAGAAAATTCTGCACCGTCTGGAAACTCTTTTCGCCCATCGATGTGCTGGACTCGGCCGAACGGCTTCCCTTCCGCCCCATGATCCGCGTGCTGCTGTTGGCCCCTACCTGGATCAGATTGTCGTTTGCAAAGAGGATGTCGGCCTGGGCCGCGTCACCCGTCCGCACCTCGTCCCCGGCGTTCAGGGGTAAACCGAAAATCCCTTGCACGGTCGGGCCGTCACTCTTGACCACGGTGACATCACCCAGACACGAAATCAACACTGCAAGTGGTGTATTCGCTTGAACTTGCGTTGGAGAGTGGAATCTGACCGGTAAATAGACGAGGATGGCGCACGCGACAGGCCACAGGATCATTTTCTTGAGCATCTTCGGTTACCTTCCGTTCCAACCGTTGGCCGACATTCCTTCGAATAACTATAATAAGTACCACCAATTATAGCTTAAGTTGGTGAGAAAATGGCGAAAAACACCGGGCCACCGCAGGGCCGCCCGCAGCCCGGCAACCGTCCTCTTTGGCGGGTCTTGAGCGTGGGTGTCACGGGGTACCCGGGGCCTCGAAGGTCGCCGGGTCCATCGACGCTGTGAACTCGATCGCCGGGAAGATGATGGCTTTCTTGCCGTCCGGCGCGGCTTTTCGGGCGCAGAAGCGCAGGCCCATACCGCAGTCCTTCTCCTCCTGCCACAGGGACTCGCCTTCCGTGCCACCCTCCAGCTTGTAACGCCACTTCACGACCTTCCCCTTCACAGTGGAATAAATCCAGTACTGGTCGCCCGGCGTGAGCCCGACCTCCTCGAAGGAGAGGTGTAGTACGAGCAAGGTGCCGAACTCCTCCGTTTCCTCGTGCGTGTCGAACCTCAGCCGAGCCCCGTAGTCCTCGAGTTTGGTGTGGGCGAGGAGCCAGTAGGTGTCATTGATAAAAATACTGTAGGCACGGTCAAGCATCTCCTTGGCCTCCTGACCCTCGAGGGCCGTGCCGTTCCTGAGCGCCACGCCCTTCCTGGTCTCGACATTGAAATACACCTTGATGTCGGCGCCGCTCTCCTTGTCCTTCATCCCGAGTACGTAATCACCACTATATCGATCCCAGGTGTGGTCGCGGGATACGATCACGGTCCCCTCCTGTTCGTAGGCCCACGTAAAATGGACGTAACGTGCCTTTTGAAAGTTTTCCTTGCCGCCCATATATTTCCAGATGAGGTCGATCACGTCCTTGGCGGGATGACCCACGGCGAGGGAGGGAATGACGAACAATGCGATGCTCATTGCGATTATGAATGGGCTTACTCTGCTCACCGGTTGTGCTCTCCTTGGGCAATAGTGTTTTCTTTCCATCGGGTCTTTTATTATACTCGAAATCACGTGGAAACGTCCCTCTCATTCTTCGATGGCAACCCAAGGAGCTTCATGCAGCGACTGTTGATGATCCGGCACGGCGAATCCGAATGGAACCGAGACGGTCGCATCCAGGGGTACATGGACTGCGATCTGAGTGACCTCGGCCGGGAGCAGGCCGGGTATCTGAAAGTGCGGCTCGACCTGGAGAAGATCGATGCCGCTTATTCGAGTACATCGATCCGGGCGCAGGAGACCGGGCGCATCGCTCTGGGCCACCGGCTGCCCATCGAGTCCCGCGACGCACTGCGCGAAATGAAGCTCGGGGTATGGGAGGGGGTCAAGGCGAGCGAGCTCAAGCAACGTGAGCCGGAAGCGACCGAGCTGTGGTTCCGGGCGCCGTCGCAGGTTCGGATCGAGGGGGCCGAGCCGCTTCGTTCGTTCAGGCGGCGGGTCACACGCGAGATCGAGGGCATCCGCGACCGACACCCGGACGCCGGCGTGGTGATCTTCGCCCACGGCGGCGTGATTTGCGCGTACCTGACCAGTTTGCTCGGACTCAAGCTCGACGATCTGTGGCGGTTCAAGATACGAAACTGCTCCATCACCAAGATTATCTTTCCGATGAATGCGCCGCGTATCGAAGTACTGAACGACATCAGTCACTTGAACGGTGCGGTTCGTTACGCGCCCAACACACCCCCGCAGCACCTGCTCTAGCCCCCGCACTCACCAGTCATCATTGCTCCTGACCCCGCGCCACGCCAGCCGGCGGCCGGCCATCAACTTCAAGAGTACGATGCCACCGATGAAACCCCCGATGTGTGCAAACCAGGCCACACCGCTGCCCGCACCCAGCGACCCCACACCGCTGAAGATCTGAATAATGAACCAGAACACAAGAAGAAAACTGGCGGGGATCATCATGACCCGAATGAAAATGAACACAAAAACGAGGGTCAAGACACGCGCGCGCGGGTAGGCGATCAGGTATGCGCCGAGTACACCTGCAACCGCACCGCTTGCGCCCACAGTAGGGACTGCCGAGTTGGGTTGGGTGGCGATGTGCGCCCCACCCGCGATCAGCCCGCACACGATGTAGAACACGAAGAATTTCGCCGGACCCAGAAGATCCTCGATGTTGTTGCCGAAAATCCACAGATAGAGCATGTTGCCGAAAATGTGAAGAAACCCTCCGTGGATAAACATGGATGAGAACAGCGTGGCAAAAATGATAGAAGGCCCTTCGGCGTGATAAATGCGACCGCCCGCTGTGGGCCCGACCAGATCCACGCCGTGTGTGATCTCATACGGGACAATCCCCCAGGCGGAGATGAACGCATTTATGTGCGGCCCCAGCGCGACTTCGTACAAAAAAACGACCACGTTTATCGCAATGAAAGCAATCGTGACGAAGGGGAATCGCCGGGTCGGGTTGATGTCTTTCAGCGGAAGAAACATGGGATTTTGTCACTACACGCCCGGTGTGCGCTTATTCAACTCGTCCAGCACCCGCTCGGTGTTGTGCAGCCGGTCGCGGTGCTCGATCCGCCTGGCAAACACCATACTTCGCAGGAGCGCCAGCGAGTGCGCGTTGTCCACGTCGTACCACAGGGGAAGGAGGGAAAACGCGAGATCGTGCTCGTGGATGCGAGCGAGCGTCTGCTCGAGCACCGTTTCACCACCCCACGCCACCCCGTTGAAGAGCGGATCGGCGGCTTTCTTGAGTCCGATGAGGTAGTAGCCGCCGTCGGACGAAGGGCCGAGGACCACGTCCTTGTGTTTGAGCTTTAGCCAGGCGCGCTTCAAGAACACCAGGGGAATGTCAGGACTGTCCGAGCCGATGATCACAGCCATGTCGTTGTCCTGCCGCAGCAGATGTCCAAAGGCGCTCCGCAGGCGCTCCCCGAGGTTGTCGCCTTGCTGCCGCTGTATCCGGAAGCGCTTGGGGACGAGTCCGTCCATTTCCCCCTCGTCGTCGCCTGCGTAGAAGACGGTGGCATCGATCTTCTTCAGCCGGTCGAGCCGTCCGAAGAGGTCCTGCAGGAACGCCCGGTAGAGGTCGCAGGCCTCTTCGGCAGAAAGCGGCGGCACCAGGCGGGTCTTGACCTTGCCCGGCCGCGGGGTCTTTACGAAGATGCCTAGTTTCTTGAAATACGCCATACGATCACGCTGCCCGTGTCCGTGTATGATAACACCGGGAACGTACGATGACAATTCCATAGAAAAAAGGCGGATCAGGTTCGTCCCCAATCCGCCTTTTGCCTAGATCTGAACACCGACTATTCGAGAAGGGTCATCTTCCGTGTTTCTGCGAATCCCGCAGCGGTCAACCGGTAGAAATAAACGCCTGAGCTGACTCTCTGCCCATTGTTGGCCCGAGCATCCCATACCACGGATTTTCCCGTCCCGGCGGATTCGAAGCGGTTGAACACCGTTCGGACGAGTCTGCCACTCACATCAAAGATTTGCAGCGTCACGTGACCTCCACCACGGGGAACATCGTAGCGGATGATGGTCGATGGATTGAACGGGTTGGGGGCGTTCTGGTGCAGACGGTATGTGGTCGGTATGGCGAGAGTTGCAATGCCGACGACCGTTTCCGGTGACGCCGCTTCGCTCTCGTTGCCGGCATCGTCGACCGCACTGATTTTGTAAAAGTGCGGCGTCGTGTTTGCCACCGGATCCGTCCACTGGTTTTCCGGTAGCGAATTCACAAGCGTCGCGGCGCCGGGTGTGAAGTTCTCCGTGGGTCCGCGATAAATGTTGAACACGTCGAAATCGGCGTCCGGGGAGGAGTCCCACGCGAGTAGGTTGCCGGTCGCCTGCAAGGTGACCGACAGCCCCTGAGGCATCTGCGGCGGAACGTTGTCGACAGAGTAACCGCTGTCCGGTGGGGAATCGAAGAAGACCAGTGGATCCGGCGTCATGGCTGAGACAAAGAATACAGACCAGCACATGCCGTCTGCAATCGTCGAATCGCAGAGCGTCGGGGCCACAAACTGGTAGACGTCGTCGCCTCTAGCGGGCACGGTGGCTATGAAATCCCAACCGTCGATGGTGACGCTCCGCGATCGTGGCAGGTCGGTGGGCGGCACTCGCGGTGCGGCCAGGAGTCCCTGAAACCGATATATGCCATACTCGGTTATGACGAACGGTTGACCCGAGGCGTCGTGCGAGGATTTCGCCCATTTGATGCGAACCTGCCGCCCGTTATCGTTAGGTATGTCAAGGATGCTGATGATTGCCGGTGCAGCGGACG
Organism: Candidatus Krumholzibacteriia bacterium; assembly: GCA_036478295.1. GTDB lineage: Bacteria > Krumholzibacteriota > Krumholzibacteriia > WVZY01 > WVZY01 > JAZGDW01. The sequence goes on along the minus strand of JAZGDW010000201.1, from coordinate 13,666 downwards.
GTGGCTCGATGCTGCACGCTTCGGGCAAGGCCCCGATGAGCAGGCCGCAGGCACTATTTGCCGCCGACGCCGGCGAATGGGTGGATATGGTGAAATCGCCTGCCGCGGCACGGCAGAAGACAGGATCGGCCACGACCTCGTCGCCTGCCAACGCGCCGCCTCTTATGGGGCCATCCGCATTGCCCCAGAAGACGTTACACGAGTGCGATCCGCTCCCTTCCACGTAGGAGATACCGGGTCCCGCGGTATCCCCCGAAAAGATGTTCCTCGACACAGTAGTGCCTGTGCTCTGTTGCATGACGACCGTTCCGGCGTTCGGTCCCGGTGACGTGTTTTCATGAAACGTGTTGTTGGCAACAAGACCGGTGGATCGGAAATAGTGTATGGCCCCGGCCAGATCCGCGGACACGTTGCCGGTGAACACGCATCCGATGACGTCCATACTGCTATCGTTGCACCCAAGTCCGGCGGAGACCTCACCGGAGGAATTCTGCAGAAAGGTGCAATCAGTGACAGTCAAACGGGCGCCGAGAATGGCGTTGCCGGCGCCTCCATTGTGGGTCGCGTGGTTGCCGGTGAACGTGGAGTTCTCAACGTGCAATTCAGACCCAAAGTCGCGGGCGAACAGTGCCGCGCCGTCAAAAGCCGACGAGTTGTTTTCGAAGTCACAATTCTGAATAGTCAGCGTGGCACCGCCCTGGACGCGAATCGATCCACCGCCGCTTGGGTTGAACCCATTTATGAACTTGAAACCGTTCACTTCGCTGCCGGGTCCACCGCCAAGAAACCACAAGTGATGACGTGTGTCTTGTCCATCCACGATGGTAACGGCCGGACCGTTGGTCGAGGTGAAAACCAGGCGGATGAAGATGTCCACTTCTTCCGGGTACGTGCCGGGGCCGACCTCAACGGTATCGCCGGAAACGGCGGCGGTGACCGCATCGGTTATGGTCAAGAAATCACCGCTTCCGTCCTGACGGACGGTTAAAACAGTTGCCTGTATAGAAAGGGGCAGTATGAAAAAAGCGAGCAGGAAAGACAACCCCAGGCGGCAGCAGAGTTTGGGTAACACTGCAATCACCTCCGCAATGAAGGGCGCGCGAGGACCACGAGCGATAGGCACGGTCAGGTGGGATTTACCGGAAGGTTACCACGGACGACGTGCCTTGTCAAGGTTGCCGGCGGATACGCCCACGGACTGTCAAGTTCCTCCGCCGTCTCTCTTTGCGACCGTCAAGATTGCTGTGGCCAGGGGAGCGAGCCGCGTCCAGTCCGAACGAAAGAATGTCTTGCGGAGCGCATTTCGCAGAGGCGACCATTTGACGACATCCATCGGGGCCGTAACATAGACACTTTCTAGAACGGTAAAACCAACATGCTCGATCTTGCGCACTATCTCGGTCCTCGTATAATTGCGCGCTCTCGCATAACGGTCGTGCAGGCGCTTCGGGAGCCAGCTGAAGAACGGGACGCGGTTCCACGGGAGCAGCGGCAGATCCGCGCCGTGCGTTTCAAAAATCCACCAGCGATTGGGTACGGACAGGACGAGAACGCCGCCCGGACGAATCACGCGGCTCAACTCGTCGAGAGCCTCCTGCTCGTCTGTCACATGCTCGAGAACCTCGAAGGAGATCGCGTAGTCGACACTGCTCCTGCCGAGCGGCAGGCGGATACCATCGTAGTAGACAGGGCCGACGCACCGCTGCGGAACACGGGCATCGGCGGCCGCCTTGAGCCGCTCGAGCGACCGTATATTAATGTCGACGCCGATAGTCACCGGGAAGTGCGGTGCGAAAAGCAGGGTTTGTGCCCCGGTCCCGCACCCAAAGTCGAGCAGGATTTCTCCTGAAGGGGGCATGAATTTTCGGGCAAGACGGTAGCGCCTCCGAATGATCAAGTCTTCTTCGTCGGCCGACTTGCCGGCTGCGAGATGCGGGAGAGCGTCTTCGTACGGCGGCATACGCCGCAGTGTAGGGGATGGTTCAGGCGGCGTCAATGCAGCCGCCCCCGTCGGCGGCGACGGGCAGAATGGGTAGCATGGCGCGTGCTCCGCAGGCGGCGCAAGCACCCCTTGCGGGTACGCTCGGTAAGCCGCACTGGGTACCGGCCAAAGTGGACCTGAACCGCTTGACATTTCTCAAGAAACGGGATAATTTCGTTAAGAATATATTTGTGAAAAATTGCACAAAGTATTAGGGTTGATGGCGGCGTCGGGCTTAGCCGGCGCCTCTTTCGTAAAGGCCTGTGACCCATGCCCCTCGCGGACAAGTATTCGCCTCTGCTCATATTGCTCGTTCTTTCCGTCGCCATACCGGTCATGCTGGTGGGAATCGCATCGCTGGCCGGACCGAAGCGCCCGACCACGGGGAAAGACCTGCCTTTCGAGTGCGGCGTCGACCCCACCGGCAACCCGCGCCGGCGATTTTCCGTGAAATTCTTTCTGGTCGCGCTGCTCTTTCTCATATTCGACGTTGAAACGATTTTTATCTTTCCGTGGGCGGTCATTTTCAGGCGTCTCGGTCTGTTCGGGCTGATCGAAATGGGCGTCTTCCTGACGATCCTGCTGCTGGGCCTGGCGTACGTATGGAAAAAGGGAGCGCTGGAATGGGAGTAAAAGGTACAACGGTGACCAAGGCGGAGACCGGCGTCGTCACCACGCGTATGGACGAGGTGATCAAGTGGGGACGCAAGAACTCACTGTGGCCGCTCCCCTTCGGAACGGCGTGCTGTGCCATCGAGTTCATGGGTGTGGTGTCCGCCGAATTCGACATCTCGCGCTTCGGCGCCGAACTGGTGCGTTTCTCACCCCGCCAGTCCGATATGATAATCGTCGCCGGTACCATCAACTACAAGATGGGACCGATACTCAAGCGCATCTACGACCAGGTATGTGAACCGAAGTACGTGGTGTCGATGGGTGCCTGCGCCTGCTCCGGCGGCTTCTACGACAACTACGCGACCATCCAGGGCATCAATCAGATCATCCCGGTGGATGTTTTTATACCGGGGTGCCCGCCCAGGCCCGAGGCTGTTCTCGACGCCATCTTGAAACTGCAGCAAAAGATCGATCGGACGCCGGCACGATGACTCACAACGAAAAACAAAAACTCGAAGAACTCCTGACGGCCGTCGAGCAACGGGTCCCCGGTGCGATCGAGGGCAGCGAACGCCCGTACGACGACCTGGTGATCCTCGTCAAGCGCGCGCAGTGCCATGAAGTCCTTAAATTTTTCCGCGAGCAGGGTTTCGATCTGCTGTCGGACATCGCCGGCGTCGACCTGCTCGGGGTGGAGCACAAGGACCGCTTCCAGTTGGTCTACATCCTCTACTCGATCGCGAACGATCTGCGGTTGCGGGTCAAGGTAAACGTGCCCGAGGACGACATGAACGTCCCTTCGGTGTCGGACATCTGGCATTCGGCCAACTGGGCGGAACGTGAAGCGTACGACATGTTCGGTTTCCATTTCGAAGGCCATCCCAATTTGTCCCGGATTCTGTGCCACAGCGAATTCGAGGGCCACGCCCTGCGCAAGGATTATCCAATCATGAAGGGCCAATGGGCGACGACCAGCACTGACCTCATGTCCCATCTCGAGGAAGAATGAACACGGGGCGACCTGTTATGTCCGATGCAAGAACAGACAAGACTCTTTCGGTGACCGACGAGGAGATAATCGCGCGGGCGCAAGAGGTGGACGAGACCACGCTCGAGGATCTCGATACCGAACCGCTCTATATCAATGTCGGCCCGACACACCCGGCGACGCACGGGACGTTTCGCATATTCTGCAAGATCAACGGTGAGACCATCGAGCGGGCCGCCGTGGAGGTGGGCTATCTTCACCGCGGTTTCGAGAAGATCGTCGAGACGAAGCAATATACACAGGTCATCCCCTACACGGACCGTCTGAATTACTGCAGCAGCCTGGTCAATAATGTGGGTTTCTGCAAGGCCGTCGAGCGCATGCTGGGCGTTCAGATTACACCCCGCACCGAGATAATCCGTGTCATCGTCTGCGAGATCCAGCGCATCATGGACCACATGATTTGCGTCGGCGCCAACCTCGTGGATATCGGGGCGCTCACTAATTTCTGGTATTTCTTCAACGCGCGCGAGCAGTTGAACAACCTGTTGGAGGCCCTGACCGGGGCGCGACTGACCTATACCTATGTGCGTGTCGGCGGGCTGGCGTGGGATCTGCCGGAAGGGTTCGAGGACCGGGTCAAGGCGGTCCTGAGCGAAGTCCCCAAGGCCATCGCCGACGTCAGTGGGCTGGTAAGGCGCAACCGTATCTTCGTAGACCGCTGTCGCGATATCGGAGTGATGAGTGCCGAGGACGCAGTCAGCTACGGATTCACCGGTCCGTGCCTGCGGGCGAGCGGCGTCGATTTTGATCTCCGCAAGAAAAGGCCGTATTACCACTACGACGAGTTCGATTTCGATGTACCCCTGGGCGAGCACGGTGACTGCTACGACCGGATCTTTGTCAGGGTGGAGGAAATGAAGCAGAGCCTGCGCATCGTCGAGCAGGCGTTGAAAATCCTCCCGGGCGGGCCCATCAACATCGATGACAAGGATATAATGCTTCCACCCAAGGAGGACGTTCACAACTCGATGGAGGCATTGATCAATCATTTCAAACTGATTATTGAAGGAATCCAGCCGCCCGCCGGTGAAATATACGACGCGATCGAAGCTCCCAACGGCGAGCTCGGGTTTTACATCGTGAGTGACGGGTCCCAGCATCCATACCGTATCAAGTGCCGGCCGCCGTGCTTTTACACGATGAACGCGTTGAAGAAAATGATACAGGGCGGTATGATGGCCGATATTGTGGCCATTCTTGGGGGGCTGAACATCATTGCCGGTGAACTCGACCGGTAATCGCGACGTATTCCGGCACCACTCTTCTGCACATAATCAAGAGGGATCGACGTGAGTGAGCAAGTCGAAGAGCGGACGGGGGAACCGTTCGCGTTCAACGAGGAAACGGAACGGAAGTTTCAGGAGACGTTGGGGAAATACCCCACCAAGATGGCCGTGCTCCTGCCCGCGCTATGGCTGGCGCAGGAGCAGAACGGCTACCTGACCGACGCCATCCTCGAGTACGTGGCAGAGCGTCTCGAGCTCTCCCCCGTGCACGTCTACGCGGTGGTCGAGTTCTACACCATGTACCATCGCACGCCGCCGGGCCGCTATCACATTCAGCTGTGCCGGACCCTTTCGTGCACGCTGTGCCGCATGGAGGGCATCGAGCGGCACCTGGCGGCGAAGCACGGCCTCCATCCCGGTGAGAAAACGGATGACGGCATGTTCAGCCTGGAGCTCGTGGAGTGCCTGGGCTCGTGCGGGACCGCGCCGGTCATGCGCGTGAACGACGTGTACTGCGAAAACCTCACCCTCGAGAAGGTGGACAAGATAATAGAGAGCTGCAAGGCCGGCACCCAGCTCGAAGAGGACCCGATGCAGCCGCATTGAGCTGCCAGGTTAAGAAGACCATGAGCAAGCAGATTATCAGCACGAACTTCGACAAAGCGGACGCGCACAAGCTCGAAGTATACGAGAAACTTGGCGGCTATCGCTCGCTCGAAAAAGTGTTCAAGATGAAACCCGAGGAGATCATCGACCACGTCAAGAAGTCGGGTCTCCGGGGCCGCGGTGGCGCGGGTTTCTCGGCCGGGATGAAATGGGGCTTCGTTCCCAAGAGTATCGACAAGCCGAAATATCTATGTGTCAACGCGGACGAGGGTGAGCCGGGCACGTTCAAGGACCGCAAGATCCTGCAGCTCGATCCGCACAGCATGATAGAAGGAATCATCACCTGCTCGTACGCCGTTGGCATCCACACCACCTACATCTATATTCGCGGCGAGTACACCAAGCCCCGTATCCGTACCCAGGCGGCGATCGATGAAGCGTACGCGAAAGGCTACCTCGGCAGGAATATCCTGGGATCGGGTTTCGATCTCGACGTGATCGTACACAGAGGGGCCGGCGCCTATATCTGCGGAGAAGAAACCGGACTCATCGAATCGCTGGAGGGCAAAAAGGGCGAGCCACGGGCCAAGCCTCCATACCCCGCGGTAATCGGGGTCTTCGGATGCCCCACGGTCGTGAACAACGTAGAGACGCTTTCCGCCCTCCCCTTCATTATGAATGAGGGGTGGGAGGCCTACGCGAGACTCGGTACCGAAAAGAGTACCGGGACCATGCTCTTTTCCATCAGCGGCTCGGTCGAGCGGCCCGGCGTTTACGAGGGAGAATTCGGTGTCAACCTGTGGGATTTCATCGAGCGGAGCACCGGCGGGGTCCGTGGCGGGCGCAAGCTCAAAGCGGTTATCCCCGGCGGGTCCTCGGCGGCCATTCTGACGGCGGAAGAGGCGGGGAGCACGAACCTCGACTACGAGTCGCTAGCGGCCGCGGGATCGATGGTCGGCTCCGGCGCCATTATGGTCCTCGGCGAAGACGACTGTGTGGTAAAGGCGCTGAGGGTCATCGCGCGCTTCTACGCCCACGAGTCCTGTGGACAGTGCCCGCAGTGCCGCGAGGGCACGTATTTCATATCAGAGCTCGCCGAGCGCCTGGAGAGTGGGCACGGCGACCAATCCGACATCGAGAAGATTCTCGACACCTGTCCCATGATGATGGGGGTGACGGTGTGCGTGTTGGCGGACTCCATTGCCATACCGGCGAGAAGCTACATAGAAAAATTCAGGCACGAATTCGACGAACACGTCAAACAGAAACGCTGCCCTTACGATTCGGCGAGGGCGCCGGCAGTCGCATAGTCAAGGGGAACGGGCGCAAGCGCCCGGAACGCGGGAATTACACGGAAGCAAGATGAGCGTTACCATCACTGTAAACGGGAAAGAGTACCAGGCCGAAGCGGGCCGCTGGCTGATCGACGTCTTGAACGAGATCGGGATGGATATCCCGTATTTCTGCTACCACCCGGGACTCGGACCGGATGGCAACTGCCGCATGTGCCAGGTGGAGTACGTGTCGGAGCGCGGTTCGCGCCTCGCCATCTCGTGCAACGCGCAGGTCACAGAAGGCCTCAACGTCGTCACGGACAGCCAGGTGGTCAAAGCCGCGCGCGCCGGTGTCGAGGAATTCCTGCTCTTGAACCACCCCCTCGATTGTCCCATTTGCGACAAGTCGGGCGAGTGCACGCTGCAGGACTATTACATGGCGCACGACATGAAGACCTCGCGCCAGGACTTCCCGCGTTTCAAAAAGAAAAAGGCCATCGATATCGGACCCACGATGGTGCTCGACCAGGAGCGCTGCGTTTTGTGCGACCGGTGCGTTCGCTTTCTCCGCGACTGGGCGGGAAGCGAGGAGCTGTACATCGCCGGCCGGGGCCACGATGCGTTTCTCACGCCGTTTCCCGGCAAAGAGGTCACCAGTCCCTACTCGCTCAATACGGTCGACCTGTGCCCCGTGGGCGCGTTGACCAGCAAGGACTTCCGTTTTTCCATCCCGACCTGGTTTCTGAAGCGGACACCTTCGGTGTGCACCAGCTGTTCGCGGGGTTGCGCGATCGCAGTGGATGCGAAGGACCAGACCGTTCACCGGCTGCGGCCGCGGCACAATCCCGACGTCAACGGCTACTGGATGTGTGATGCGGGGCGGTTGAACTACAAATTTGTGAACACGGGGCGCATCCGGTGCGCTGTCGTCGAGCGCGGAGGAGAACGCTACGAGTGTTCGCTCGAAAACGCCGTGAACGAGCTGCGGGCCCTGTTGGGTATCGGCGGCGGCCCGCAGGGACAGGAACGGGTGCCGGTCGTGATGCTCGCCTCGGCCACCTGCACGCTCGAGGAAATGTACGCCATCAAGAGACTCACCGCGGTGCTGCCCGAGGCGTCGCTCTATGCCGCCCGCCATGTGCCCGACGGCGAACAGGATAATCTCTTGCGGCGCAGCGACCGCCATCCCAACCGCAAGGGAGCGGAACTGCTCGACATCCCGCTGGTGGACTTCCGCGAGGGCAGTGGGGAAAAGGGCGCCGAGGCCATCGGGCAGGTTTCCGGAGAGACGGTGCTCCTCGCCGTCGGTTTCGACTACGGTATCGGTGGGAAGCTGGAAGAATTTTTTGGAAATTTCAATAAGGTCGCACTCGTGGCGTCGTGCGAGAGCAGTCTCACGGCGGGGGCAAGCGTGTTGGTGCCCGGCTTGACCTTTGCGGAAAAGGACGGGCTGGTCGTCAATTTCCAGGGGCATATTCAGAAGCTCGCGCCCGCGCTGGATAACCTCTGGGACCGGACGCCGCCGTGGCAGATTATCATGGGTCTCGTAGCGTCGGTCACCGGCGAAAACGGCTTCGACGACCTGACCGATTTGCGCGCCGCGCTCGGCGAACAGGAAGCAGCGTTTTCGGCGGTCGACCTGAACGCCGTCGGACCGTTCGGGGTTCGCCTGCAGGAGCAGGTTGTCCAGGCGCCGTTGCCTTCAAGGGATTGAGGATGGAGCTACACTTGATCGGGTTGGGAAAGGCCGTATTTATCTGGGGACTGTCGCTGACCATGATCCCTGTGCTCATCTGGTTCGAGCGCAAGGGCAGCGCGTTCATCCAGGACCGCGTGGGGCCGAACCGCGCGGCCGTCCTCGGTGTGCGCCTGGGCGGGTTTATTCACAATATCGCCGACGTGGTCAAGCTGGTCATGAAGGAGATGTTGGTACCCTCCCACGTCAACCGCTGGTATTTCGTCATCGCCCCGTTCCTCGGCATCACCGTCGTGCTCTTTGCGTTCTCCGTAATTCCCTGGGCGGACAACCTGCGTTTCAGTGACTGGAACATACCGATGCAGGTGTCCACGCTCAACGGGGGCGTGCTCTTCATCCTCGCCATCACATCACTGAATGTCTACGGCATCGTGCTCGCCGGCTGGTCCTCGAACAACAAGTATTCGCTTCTCGGCGGCCTGCGCTCCGCGGCACAGATGGTGAGCTACGAGATACCGCTGGGGCTGTCCATAGTGGGGATCTTCATGGTGTATGGTTCCGTGCAGCTGAACGAGATCGTCCGGGGGCAGGGAGAACTGCTCTTCGGATTTCTGCCCCGGTGGGGCATCTTCGTCCAGCCGCTGGGACTCATTCTCTTCATGGTCGCGGCGTTTGCGGAAACCAACCGCAACCCCTTCGACGTGCCGGAGGGCGAGTCGGAGATCGTCGCCGGCTATCACACGGAGTACAGCGGTGTTCGGTTCGCGCTCTTTTATATGGGTGAGTACGTCGCCATCGTCCTGGCGTCTGCAATGATCGCCACGCTCTTCTTCGGCGGGTGGCAGGTGCCGTATTTCCCCACCGAAAAGCTCGTCGCCCACGCACCCGTGGTGCTCAAGATCCTGCTGGGCGCCGGCACCGTGGTGTCGCTGGTGGCGGGACTGCTCTGTCTGGGTTACGACAAGCGCCTGGGGCACTGGGGAGATCTGCGCGACCAGGAAGGCAAGATCCTCGCCGTTGTGGCCTTCGTGGCGTGCGCCGCACACCTGGCGGGGCTGGTCTTCTTGTGGGGAAAAGAGCTGCCCGCGTGGGGCCTGGCGACCGTCGCCACCGCCGCTCAGTTCGGCGCGTTCATCGGCAAACTGCTTTTCTTCTGCTGGTTTTTTATCTGGGTGCGCTGGAGCCTGCCGAGGTTCCGATACGACCAGCTGATGCGCCTCGGTTGGAAGAGTCTGATCCCGCTGGCGTTCGCAAACATATTCTTTACCGGTGTGGTGCTCGTGTTGATCGACCGTTTCCGGTCGTAGGTGTGACTTGTGGAATCCGCAAAAATAGAATGGAACTGATCGTTTTCTACATACTGGCGGCGCTGGCCGTCACCGGGGCGGTGGTCATGGTCACGCGCCGCAACCCTCTCAACGGTGCGTTCGCGTTGATTCTCAGCCTGGTGTCGGTGGCGGGGTTGTTCGCGATGCTGCACGCCGAGTTCTTGTTCATCCTGCAGATCCTGCTCTACGCCGGCGCGATCATGGTGTTGATCATCTTCACCATCATGCTCCTCAACCTGTCGAAAGAGGAGCTGCGCGAGCCGCCAGTGGGTCGCATCAGGGGACTCATTATCCTCGTCGCGTCGCTCGTGGGGCTGCTGGGCTTCATCCGCGTGTTCAGGGGGCTGCCGGCGTTGCAGGCAGAGGTGGACCCGGCGTTCGGCAACATCGAGCCGGTCGGCGAACTGATGCTGGGCAACTATCTGTATCCATTCGAAATCATATCCGTGCTGCTGCTCGTTGCCGTGGTCGGAGTGGTGCTGCTGGCCAAAAAGGTCATATGAACCGGTGCTCGCGATGGTAACGATTCATCATTATATGATTCTGAGCGCGATCCTCTTTTTTACCGGGGTCTTCGGCGTGCTCTACCGCCGGAACATTCTCGTGATCTTCATGTCCATCGAACTGATGCTCAACGCGGTCAATCTGTCGTTCGTCACCTTTGCCCGCTACACGCAGAGCATGGACGGCCACGTCATCGCGTTTTTTGTCATGGCGCTCGCGGCCGCCGAGGCGGCCGTCGGGCTGGCGATCCTGGTGATGCTGTTTCGTAATCGTTCCACCGTGCAGGCGGATGATCTCAGGCTGATGAGGGACTAGAACCGTGCAGGGATACCTGTGGCTGATACCTTTTTCTCCCCTGATCGGGGCCGCCGTTAACGGCGCCATCGCCATCTCGTACGCAAAGCGTGAGAGCGGCCCGCGTGAGGGCGTGGTATCACTCATCGGCGTGCTGGCGCCCCTGGTATCGTTCGTCACCGCCGTCTTCCTTTTTTTCCATCTCCTCCACCTCGACCCCGAGCAGCGCGTCGTGACCCAGACGCTTTTCCCGTGGATTGCAACAGGCAGCCTCCACATCGACTTTGCGTTTATGGTCGATGCCCTATCGATCATTATGGTGCTCGTGGTCACCGGGGTCGGCACGCTGATCCACATCTACTCGGTCGGTTACATGGCCAAAGACCGGGGGTTCGCGCGGTATTTCGCGTATCTCAACCTGTTCATGTTTTCGATGCTGGTGCTGGTCATGGGCAAGAACCTGCCCATGCTCTTCGTCGGTTGGGAAGGCGTCGGGCTCTGCTCGTACCTGTTGATTGGGTTCTGGTACAAAGACCTCCTCAACGCGGCGGCGGGTAAGAAGGCGTTTATCGTCAACCGCATCGGCGATTTCGGATTCCTCATCGGGATGTTCGTCCTGTTCGTGGCGTCGAGCGGAGCGGGGCACCCGACCCTCGACTTTATCGGCCTGCGTGAAATGGTCAGCGAGCACCCCGAGGCCTTTGCGGCCACCGCGACCGCCGCCTGTATCCTGCTTTTCGTTGGCGCCACGGGGAAATCCGCACAGATCCCGCTGTATGTATGGCTTCCCGACGCCATGGCGGGACCGACGCCCGTCAGCGCCCTGATTCACGCGGCAACCATGGTCACCGCCGGTGTGTACATGGTGGCGCGGATGTCATTTCTCTATCTGGAAAGCCCGGTGGCCATGATGGTCGTGGCCACTGTCGGCGCCTTGACGGCGCTCTTTGCGGCGACCATCGGCGTTTGCCAGCGCGATATCAAGAAGGTGCTGGCGTACTCCACGGTGAGTCAGCTGGGTTACATGTTTGCGGCGGTCGGCGTGGGTGCGTTCAGCGCCGGCATTTTTCACCTGGTGACACATGCGTTCTTCAAGGCGTGTCTCTTTCTGGGGTCTGGCTCGGTGATCCACGCCATGAGCGGCGAGCAGGACATGTTCAAGATGGGTTCACTGCGCCGCCGCATGAAGATTACCTTTGTTACCTTTCTCATCGCCGGCGCCGCCATCGCCGGTGTGCCCGGGATGGCCGGTTTTTTCTCCAAGGATGAGATCCTGTGGACCTCGTTTACCGCCTCGATAGGACCGGTGTGGCTGGGCGGTTTCCTGTGGGCGCTGCTGTTCGTAAGCGCGGGTATCACGGCCTTCTACATTTTTCGCGCGGTTTTCCTGACCTTTTTCGGTGAGAAACGCTACTCGGCCGACGTCGAAGCCCACGTGCACGAGTCGCCGCCGACCATGACGCTGCCGCTCATCATCCTCGCGCTGGGTTCCGTCGTCGCGGGCTATATCGGCATCCCGGCGGTCCTGGGGGGCGTGAATCATTTTCACCATTTTCTCGCGCCGGCCCTCGGGCCACTGGCCGGGCACGCGGCGGGCGCGGACGGCGGTGAGGCCGTCGCGCACGGGGTCGCGCACGGATCGCGGGCCCTCGAGCTGGGTCTGATGGTGGCGTCGGTGCTCGTGGGACTTGTGGGTATCGTGGTGGCCTATCGCCTGTACATCAAGGCGCCCATGGTGCCAGCGCGCCTGGGCGAAAGATTCGCGGGACTGTACCGGCTCGTTTATAACAAGTACTTCGTGGACGAGGCATACGAAAAAACCCTCGTCGATCCGGGCTTCAAGCTGTCGAACGGGTTCCTCTTTCGAGTAATCGACGTGTGGGTAATCGACGGGCTGGTCAACGCCGTCGGCATCACGGCACGCGTCTTCGGGGCGGCGGCGCGCCTGTTGCAGACCGGGCTGGTGAGGACGTATGCCCTTTTCTTTTTGTTCGGAATTCTGTATCTCGTTTTCAAGCTGGCGGGCTAGCGATGCGAGTCCGCCAGCAGGGGACAACCAGTGGATCTAGTTAGTATCGTCACATTCCTGCCGCTATTCGGCGCCTTGGCGCTGCTCGCCTTTCCCAGGGCGGGGCACGGCGTCATTCGTACCTTTTCGTTTTTCATGACGGCGGTCGTCTTTTTTCTGTCGCTCAAGATGATCACACATTTCCAGCCGGTAGCGGACATGCAGTTCGTCAAGAACGTCGCATGGATCCCGTCGCTGGGTATCTCTTACAAAGTTGGCGTCGACGGGTTGAGCGTGTTTCTCGTGCTTCTCGTCACCTTCACCATGCCCATTGCCGTGCTGAGCAGCTTCCGGGCGATTGGTGAGCGCGTGAAGGAATTTCACATATGTTTGCTGCTGCTCGAAACGGCGATGATCGGGGCCTTCGTTTCGCTGGACCTGTTTCTGTTCTATGTGTTCTGGGAATTGATGCTCATCCCCATGTACTTTCTCATCGGTCTGTGGGGCGGCGAGAACAAGATCTACGCGACCGTCAAGTTTTTCATCTATACGATGCTCGGCTCGCTTCTCATGCTGGTCGCTATCCTCGTTCTGGTGTACACGCACAAGCAGCAGAGCGGCGTGCTGACGTTCGAGCTGTCCCGTCTGTACGGAGTTCAGCTGAGTGACACGGCACAGTGGCTGCTGTTTCTCGCCTTTGCGGTGTCTTTTGCCATCAAGGTGCCGATGTTTCCGTTTCACACCTGGCTCCCGGACGCGCACGTGGAGGCGCCGACGGCGGGCAGCGTTATCCTGGCCGGCGTACTGCTCAAGATGGGGGGATACGGGTTTCTCCGCTTTGCCATGCCCCTGTTTCCGGCGGCGGCGATGAAAGCCGTGCCGTACATCGCGGCCCTGGCCATCATCGGTATAATCTACGGGGCGCTGGTGGCCATGGTGCAGAAAGACGTGAAGAAGCTCGTGGCGTATTCCTCCGTGTCCCATCTCGGCTTCGTCATGTTGGGGCTCTTCATGCTGAACACGCAGGCGGTTCAGGGGGCCATTTACCAGATGCTCAACCACGGAATTTCCACGGGCGCACTG
>JAZGDW010000200.1:0-32482 GCA_036478295.1 Candidatus Krumholzibacteriia bacterium | reverse complement strand
GAACGAGTGAGGATCACCCGCCGCAGGCGGGAAGCCGAGCGAAGTGGAGCACGGCGAAGGAGGCAATCCAACAACGCACCGCCCGACGCTGCAAGCGGAGCGCGGGCAACGAAACGGTCCCACCGTGCACCGCCAAGGAGCCGCCAGCTGCAACTCAGTCCACCAGCCCGTGCCGAATCGCGTACCGTGTTAACTCGGAGTTGGTGTGCAGGTCGGTCTTCTCCGTGATGCGGCTGCGGTACGTGCTGATGGTCTTGACGCTCAACGAGAGGTCTTCGGCTATCTCCGTCACCGTCTTGCCCGAGGCGATCAGCCGCAGGACTTCGAACTCCCGGTCGGAAAGTCGCTCGTGGGGCTCCCCCTTCCGATCCCTCTCGATTTCTGAGGCGAGAAGCTCGGCCAGAGAGGAGCTGACGTACTTTCCGCCCCCTATGACCTTTCGAATGGCGGCCACCAGCTCTTCCGGTGCCGTTTCCTTGGTCATATAGCCCGAGGCTCCGGCTTTCAGCACCCGTGTGGCAAACTGGTCCTCGGGGTATATGCTCAATACCAGGACAGGCAGTTTGGGGTGGTCTTTCTTGATGTCCTTGAGAATATCCAGTCCGCCGCGGCCCGGCATCGACAGGTCGAGAATCACGGCATCCCATTCCGCCTTATCGATTGCGTCCAGTGCCTGCACGCCGTCCTTGGCTTCCCCGAACTCGAAGTCCTTGTCCGCATCGGACAGAATTTGCTGGAGGCCCCTTCGGACCACAGCATGATCATCAACAATAAGAATTCTCATATTCGCCTGCCCACGAACAATTTCCGGCGCCTGCGACCGGCCATTACTCACCCATTGGAATCCGGACCGTGACCATGGTTCCCCTGTCGTTATCGTTCTGAATATCTACTGAGCCGCCGCACATCTGCGCCCTTTCCCGCATGCCCAGAATCCCCAGGGCACGCGGGCTGTTAATTTCGTCCTCCGAGATGCCGCGTCCGTTGTCGTGTACCGTCATGATGAGGACCGTGCCTTCGTTGCTCAGATCCACAACCACATTGTTCGCCGCCGCGTGCCGGGTCACGTTGGTGAGTATTTCCTGAAATATGCGAAACACAGCGGTAGAGCGATGGGTGTCGAGGTCGAACTTGTCCTTTGTACTGAACTCGCATGATATGCCGGTCCGGCTGGCGAACTCCCGCGCCTGCCATTCGAGGGCTCCCATAAGCCCGAGATCGTCAAGCGCTACCGGCCGCAATTGCGTGGAGATCTTGCGAACCCTTTGGATTGTTTTGTCGACGTTTTGTGACATCGCTTTCAATATCCCCTGGATCTCCTCGCCTTCGGAATGATCGCACAATTCCGAGATACGTCTTTGCAGCCACGACACGTCCATCTTCAAACCGGTCAGCGTCTGGCCGAGCTCGTCGTGGATTTCCCTGGCGATACTGGTGCTCTCTTCTTCCCTTACCGTCTGCAGGCGTGTGGCCAGAGCCCGCAGCTGCTCCCGGGACTGTTTGATGTCTTCCTCCGCCCGCTTTCGTCCGGTGATATCGCGAATGATCCCCTGGATAACCTGGCGATCCGCGATCTGGATGATACTGGCGGATACCTCTCCGGAGAACACTTCTCCACCCTTTTTCTTGAGAGCAGCGTCGAACTGCACAAACCCTTCTCTTACGAGATCGTCGAACTCTGACACCAGGAGTGCGGCTGAATCGCTACTGGCCAGATTCTTGACCCTGAGCGAGACGATCTCGGATTTCGTGTATCCAAACAACTCCAGCGCCTTCTCATTGACGTCGATGATTTTCCCATCGAAATCGTACACGATTACACCGTCGTTCGAATAATGAAACAGTTTGCTGTATCGCTCCTCACTCTTTCTCAAATATTCGCTGGCCCGCAGGCGGTCCGTGATGTCCAGCGCGATCCCGATGCAGCCGATGATACCTCCCGCCTCGTCCCTCAGGGGCTCGGTGTGCGACTCGAATACGGAACCGCCCCAATTGGACTTATAGGTAACGGATTCTCCGGTCAGTGCCCTCCTGTGCATGGCTATGGGCAGAAAATCTGGATCTTCGGTCTCGAAAAACTCGTAGACAGACATGCCGACGACCTGATTGGGTTTCAAGCCAAGTCCCTTGAGCCCCGCGCCGACGCTGGACGTGAACCTAAGCTTCGAATCCGTCGTCCACAGGACGGCTGGGATCTGCTCCACCATAATGCGGAGGCGCGCGTCCCTCTCGCGGAGCGCCTCCTCGGTCCTCTTGCGCTCGGTGATGTCGCGGGTGATCCCCTGGCTGAATCTCCGCCCACCGACCGTAATCGTCCGGCCACGAAGTTCGATTACCGTCGTGTTTCCGTTGGGCTTCTGGAATTGTTGCTCAACCGCTCCAACCGTTCCGTCCTCGCGAAGTTTGTGGAACAGGGCCTCGGCCCGCTTAACCTGTGGAGACGGCCGCAACTGCCACACCTTCATCTTTCTGAGCTGCTCGAGGCTTCGGCCGGTTTGATCTTCGAATTCGGGATTGCAGTCGACAATTAATCCCTCGTCGTCGACCAGCACGATGCCGTCCCGCGCTTCGCTGAAAATCGCTCGGTATTTTTCCTCCGATTCTTCGAGCGCGGCCACGGTTCGCTTGCGCTGCGTGATGTCCCTGAGGAATGCCGTGAACGTGGGTTGATCGCCCTCCCACACACACGTTACGGCCAGTTCCACCGGAAATTCCGTTCCGTCGGATCGCATGCCGGTAGTCTCGAATCTACTGCCCAGAATGGTCGTGTCTCTCGTAGTGCAGTACTGGGCCAGGCCACTTTTGTGCTTTTCGCGAAGGGCGGGCGGGATGATAACGTCGGTTACATCCCGGCCGATGACGTCGGAGCGCCGATACCCGAACGTCTCCTCGGCCGCCGGGTTAAACTCCAGGATGCGCCCGTTGTGATCCATGGTGATGATGCTGTCGATCGCCGTATCGAGGATGGCTGCCGTCCTCGCCCGGGTTTCTCTCAACTCGCTTTCCACTCTTCGCCGCTCCGTGATATCCCGGGTAATGGAGAGAACGAACTGGTCGCCACCGATGGACACGAACCGACCGAGAAAATCAATCAGCCGGAGTTCCCCGTCCGGTCTTTCGAAGTGAAGCCTCGTGGATCCTCCGTGTCCCTTCCGCTGGATAACCTCGAATTTCTCTTTGGCCATTTCAACCTGGTTCGCCGGTCGCAGCTGCCACACCTTGAGCTTTCTCAACTGTTCACGCGACCGACCCGTCTGTCGTTCGAACTCGGGGTTGCAATCGGCGATCTGACCCGTACTCGAATGGATCAACACGATCCCGTCCCGCACTTCGTTGAAGATTGCACGGTATTTTATCTCGGACTCCGAAAGCGTTCTTTCCGCCCGCCGCTGGTCCGTGACGTCGTACCCGACTGAAATCAGGGCACCTTCCGGCAGCTGGAAATTAGCCCACAGCTGTGTTCGCGTGGACCCGTCCTTGGCAAGGACCTCATATTCCCGAAACTTCCCGTCCGCTTTCGTGATGGCTTCGGCAACTTCGTCGCGCTTCTTGGGATCCGGGTAGGCAAGGGCCAGAGGATCGCTGCTTGCGACGATTTCCTCTCGCGTCCATCCGAGGGTTCTTTCACACTCGCGATTCCATAGGAGACAATGCCCCTGCCGGTCGAAGGAGTCGATCATCACAGGAGCGTTTTCGAAGATGGTTTTGAAACGTTCCTCGTACAGATGAAGTCTTTTTTGAGCGCTGCTCGTACGCGCGGCACCGTCTTGGGTCTCTTGCACGACCGGGGCTCACTTTCTCTGAGGTGTCCAATGAGCGGGGTTGTCTGCCGCCTCCGTATTTTGTCTTCGGGGTCCGCCTGCCGGGGATGTCACCGTTCCAAGAGGGCTTGCTAGCTTCGAGAAAAGGTCGTCACAGTGTGGCACCGCCGCCGGGAGGCGGACGAGACATCATTAGTATATACTTATCACGGGCAAGCAGTCAAGGCGTGGTTGGGGCCGTGAGCCAAAGCCTCGGACCTATTTCCGCGCCTCCGGGATCACGGTCAGCGTAATCCGCTCGTCGCCCCGAAGGACCACTACCTCTATGGGCTCGCCTATTTTCACTGCACCCAACGCGTAGGTGTAATCATAGATATTCGTTATTCTCTGGCCGGCGAATTCGCGCTTCTGGCCGGATGCGCGAAACTCGAACTCCGCTTTCTGTTTTTTTTTTGCCTGCGGGTCGCGGTGAGTCGACGCGAATATTACCCCTTCGCCGTTTGGTTCAAAGAACGCACAGGTGGTCTTGCCCCTACCGGGTGACACCCGGTGGGTCTCTCCTGACTCGAGATCCAGCATGTAGATCTGATAGAAAGGATTGTCAGCCTCGCGCTCGTCCTGAAAGATCAGATACTTTCCATCATTCGAAAAATATCCTTCGCCCGCGCGCTTGCCCTGATAGGTCAGGGGACGAATGTTCTTCATGAACTGTTTTTCGGTCCCGGCGGGCTCTTCTCCCGCGAAGGCTGTTTGCGCCACTGGGAGAATCACCGTTGCTACTATCGCACTCAACCGTTTCATGTGCTCGGTCTCCCCTTCCGTCTGTCCGCCTAGCGCGAACCCTTCAATGCCTGCTGGATCTCCACGGCCACCGCCTCAACGGACTGGTTTGCGTTGACACGCACGAGGGACCCGCGCTCCCCGTAGTATTCGATGAGCGGGGCCATTCTCGCGTGGTAGGCGGCGAGACGCTTCTGGACATCTTCTTCCGTCTCAACGGTACGTTTGTTGGCGAGCATGCGCGCCAGGAGTACTTCATCGGGCAACGTCAGGTAGACGGCCGTCACTTCCCCCTTGCCCTGTTCTTCCATTATCTCCGTCAGGTGCCGAGCCTGCGCAAGGCTGCGGGGGAATGCATCCAGCACAAAACCACGGTCGCAATCCGGCAACGATATTCGATGCGCGACGAGTTTGAACACCATTGCATCGGCCACCGGGTGCCCTTGCTCCATGGCGCGCTGGATACGGCGTCCCAACCCCGTTTCGTTTGTTATTTCCGCTTCCATCATGCGGTTGGCCGAAAGCTGGGGAACACCCCAATCGAGCTCGGCGGCCAACTCGCCCCTGTCCAATCCCGATGCGCCGAAAAAGATCAGCCAAAGGGGCTTCTTCGACGCGACGGCCTGACCCGCGAACGCGGCCGTGTCCGGCACCCCGGCCGCGCGAGCCTGCGCGTTACTCACCGCCACCGCCGCCAGCGCCACCCCCGCCACCGCCGCCAGACGCCGGAAGCCAGGACGGTTCCCCGTACGGTACGCGCTCTGTCTCAAGCCCGGTCGTTCGCCGACATGTCTACTCATCGGTATCAAACTCCACTGTCCAGTGGGTTCCGTCGCAGAACGGCTTGTTTTTCGAACCGCCGCAGCGGCACACGTCGAAGTGCTCGGTGGATGCGCCCTCACCGAAGGAATGGCCTACCAGCTCGACGCCCCCCTGGATGGCATACGGGCCGTTCTTGGCCACAAAGATCAAGGGATCGCGGTCCTGAGGCCTGTGCTCGACGCCATCGATCGAGTAGCTGAGCGCCCCGGAGGGACAGCGCTTGACCTGGGCGATGACGGCGTCTACCTCCGCCCCGTCGGGATCGATCCAGGGCTCGCTCTTGAGCTTGAACACAGAACTCAGGGTGTCGGTACAAAACCCTGCGTGTGCGCATATGCCGCGGTTGTCGTGAACGGTAATCTGCTTGCCCTTGTAGTCGTCTCGCTTGTTGAGACTAGCGTTGGACAGCTTCTTGCTCGAAAAATTGATGGATTTGTGTGTGCCGTCGCAAAAGGGCTTGTTGGCGGATTGTCCGCAACGACAGAGGGCCATCTGCGGCTTGGTCGGAATGTCCTCGCCCTTGGCGTTTTTCATACTTTCGAGCCCCTTGACGATGTACGGTCCGTTTTCCAATGGCTCTATGGTCGGCTTCTGGCTTTTGTCTGACAAAGCGCCTCCTCCTTGCTTGATTTAGATTCCAAAACGAGTTTCCGGGTTCTTTCCAGGGCGAAGCTTGTGGTTTTCGCGGGTTCCCTCTGAAGTCGCAGTTAGCTCTTGCCGCCTGAGAGCATAGCACTGTCACATGAAGGAATCAACTTCACAAGCCGCCTTCCGCCGGCAACCGCAAAGTAAACGTAGTGCCTTTTCCCACTTCGCTGTTTACCTCGATATCCCCACCGTGTTTCTTGATGATATTGTACGACGTGAACAGCCCCAACCCGGCCTTGGCCCTCGCGCCCCGCCTGCTGATGGCCGGCTCAAACAGTTTCTCCATTTGTTCGGGGGACATGCCTACCCCCGTATCCGAAAAGGCAAGGTGCGCCTTTCCGCTCTTCATAAAGGTCCGTATGGTAATGGTACCCACGCCTTCAATGGCCTGCACCGCGTTGCTGAGCAGGGCGATGAACACTTGATTGAGTTCCCCGGGATTGGAACGCACGCGCGGGATGGTGCCGTATTCCTTCACCAGTTTGATGCGATTCTCGAAATCATGCTTCACGAGCATCAAGGTATTGTCGATACCTTCGTGAAGGTCGGTGTCCTGAAACGTGGCCCTGTCCAGCTGCACAAAGCTCTTTAGACTATTCACGATCTTGGTTATTCGCTTGCTGGCGGCGAGGGTCACATCGTGATCGCTCACCAGCATGGCGAGCATCTCTTTCAGGTTTGCGCCGTTCCGCAGCTCGTTTATTGTGCCACCGTTCTCGAGCGCCTCCACGATGCGCCCAATGCGACGGGCCGACACGTCGATAGCGCTGTTAATCGCCCCGAGCGGCGAATTGAGCTCGTGAACCACGCCCGCGACCAGCTTGCCAAGCGCAGCCATCTTTTCCGACTGCACTAGCTGCACCTGGGTCTCTCTTAGCTCCCGAAGCAGCGATCGCAACTGCTGGTTCTTTTCTTTGAGCTCCACGTTTCTCAGGCGAGAAATCTCGGCTTCCTTCTGGGCCTGTTCCGTTTCGAGGGCGATCTCCAGGTTCTTTATACGCGAACTCGCCTGATCCCCAGCAACTTCTTCTTTGACCTGCTGGTATATTTTATAATGTTGCAGGGCGTATTCGTAGTCCCCGTTGAGCGCGTGTGCTTCGGACAGGGAGAGGTTGGCCTGGTAAACCCGCGGCTTCGCCTTTATCTCCATCGCGATGGTCAGGGCGCGGTGGAGAACCTCGAACGCCTTGTTGACCTCGTTCTTCGCAACGTAGAGATTGCCCAGGTTGATCAAACTGGTGCTCTTCGCCTGCCGGTTGCCGGCCTTATTTCTGAGTTCCAAACTGCGTGTCAGGAACTCCAGCGCTTTGTCGTAGTCACCGACATGCTGGTGGATCAAGCCCAGATCGTTCAGCGCCCGCGCCTCGCCCAGCAGATTATTGACGCTCCGGAACAACGCGAGGCTCTTTTCGTGATACTCGGTCGCCTGGTCGTACTTCTCCATGCTCTGGTACACGGTACCAATACCGTTCAGCGCACGCGCCTTGCCGATGGTGTGCCCCTCTTCCTCGAATATTCTCAGGCTTTGTCTGTGATGCTCGAGCGCCCTCTCGTAGTCGCCCATGTCATGGTAAGCGCCGCCGATTCCGTTCAAAGACCAGCCCTCGAACGCCTTGTCCCCGGTCTCGCGCACCAGCTTCAACCCCTCGTAGGCTGCCGCCAGCCCCCGGTCGTAGTCCCCCAGGCTCTGGTGAACGGATGCCACCACCAGCAAGCTCCTGGCGCGGCCCCGCACGGCGCCCAGCTTCTTGAACATCACCGTGGCTTCGAGCGCCCTGGCCAGGGCCGTCTCGTGATCCGAGAACAGGTAGTGAGCAAAGCCCAGGTTGGCAAGCGCCATCGCCTCGCCCTTTTCGTACGAAAGATCTCTCGCCATCTGCAGGGCGAAGAGACTCGTGTCGAGGGCCTTCTGCGGGTGATCGGCGGAGACGTCCCAGGCCAGGTCGTTCAGCGCATCCACTTTTTCGGGCGTGTTGCCTTTGATCCGACGTACACGCTCTTCGAGGTCCGAGGTTTTGTCACTCATCGTGGGTTCTTTTTGGGTTTGAAACGAAGAGCCGCCGAATTGATGCAGTAGCGAAGCTCGGCCGGCTGTGCACCGTCGTCGAACACGTGGCCCAGGTGGGCACTGCACTCGCGGCAGGTGACTTCCGTCCGCACCATGCCCAGGCTGGTGTCGGCCGTCTTGTCGATGTTCCGCTCATCCACCGGAGTTGAGAAGCTCGGCCAGCCGGAGCCGGAATCGTACTTCGCGTCGGAGTCGAACAGTTCCTTTCCACAACATAAGCAGATAAACGTCCCCTGTTCCTTGAAATCGTTGTATTCACCCGTAAACGCCGGCTCGGTCCCCTTTTCACGGGTCACCCGGTATTGCTCCGGCGTCAACTGCTCACGCCACTCGGCGTCGGTCTTCTTGGGGTTGTCGGTCATGGCAAACCTTTCCCGTTTATTATAGCACAACCGCAGAAGGGCCCGATGCGGGTGGCAGCGAACGGGCGATTCGGCGGTCCGTTGTTGGATTGTTGACGGACCCGATGCGGGTCGTGCGGTGCACTGGCGGATTGTTAACGGACCCGATGCGGGTGGCAGCGAACGGGCGCCCGGTCGCGCGCAGCCTGCGAGCACGGACGGGCTGTTCCCTGACAGGACCCGCATCGGCTCTTGCCCAGCTGAGAGATGCGAAGCTCGGAAAGGAAGTGCCGGCCCAGCCTATTCGTCAAGGAGGTGACCGACAAACCGCACCATTTCTTCGGTGTAGTTGGTGAAGCGCTCGCCAGTGGCGGGGCCGTCGAATCCGGTTCGGATTCTTCGCACTTCACCCCGGCGGTCGATGAAGATCGTCGTCGGGTAAGCCAGCACGTGGTTGAGCATCGGCAGCGTTTCTGCCGCGTCCGATTTGTTCGAGTATCCGGCGATCAGGGTCATATATTCGATACCGTGCCGCTCGCGGAAATGGTTGACCTGCGTCACTGCGGTTTCGAAATCCTTGAAGTGCTCGAACATCAGTGCGATCACTTCGAGACCGCGGTCCTTGTTCCCGGTGTAGAACGGAGCGAGAAAGGCTGCTTCGTCGTGACAATTCGGACACCAGCTACCCGCGAGCGTCACAATCACCACCTTGCCGCGAAAGCGCTCGTCGGAGAGCGACACCGGTCGGCCGCCGAGGTCGGGAAATTGAAACGTGAAGGCATCGTAGCCGGGCTTCAGGTATGTGAGCTTCAACGGATCGGGCAGGGCGGCCTCCTCGTCCCGCATGGCCACCCAGCGCTCGTGCCACTTGGTGCCGGACCAGAACTCCCCTTCGAGGTCACCATCGCTCCGGAGCGCCGCCTTGAACAAAAAGGCGTGGCCACCGTCGAAGCAGGACAAGTACATTTTGTCGCCGTGTACACGACCTTCCAGATAGCGGTAATCTCCGGTGAGCGTGCGGAACGTGCCGAAGAGTCTCGCCCCCTCTTGTCGGAACTCGGCGACCGCCTTCGAGGCGGCATCGTTGTCGTTGACAAACGTTACGCTCCAGCGACCACCGAAATCGGCGGCCGCCGCTCCGTGTTCGGGGGATATGCGCCCACCGCGTTCGGCGCTAAATGGTATGACCTGGTGTACACCGCCGCGCTTGACGAGACGCAGTGTGCCAACCAGCCGGCCGTCTTTCAAGACCGCCCGGATCTTCGAATCGAAAGACGGAATGCCCAGCGTCAAGGAGTCACCACGGATGGTTACCTCATCCACTCGTACCCGTTCGGCGCCGTTCAGGTAATACGCCGCCGGCCGGCCGTTCTCGTCGAGCAGTTCGATGCCGAAGGTCAGATCGCCCCCGGGCACCGACAGCACCGCCCGCCAGTGGCCCATCTCGATACCCCCGGCACGGACCGGGCCGAATCCCAAGGTCAGGACGGTTAGAAGAATCGCTAGTCTGCAAATCAGGCGGTTCATTTGCGAAAGGTCACGATGTCCTTGAGGGTTTTGCGCGTGATGTCGGGGACCGTCGCGTCGTCGCTCGGGTAGCCCGTCACCAGGAGCAGGAAGGGCCGCTCGTTGGCAGGTCTCTCCAGAATCTCGTTGAGAAAACCCATCGGGCTTGGCGTGTGGGTCAAAGACACGAGCCCCGCGTGGTGAAGCGCCGTGATCAGGATGCCCGTCGCGAGTCCCACCGATTCCTGCGCGTAATAGTGTTTGATTTTGCTGCCGTCCGCTCCCCGGCCGTAGCGCTGCTCAAAGATCACGATGAGGTAGGGCGCCTCTTCCAGAAACGGTTTGTGTTCATCGGTCCCGAGCGGGCTTAGGACTTCGAGCCACTCCGCCGGGGCGCGCCGAGAATAAAACTCGTGTTCTTCCGCTTCGGCGGCCTTGCGGATCTGTTTCTTGAGGTCGGCGTCCGTCACCACCACGAAGTACCAGGGCTGTTTGTTGGCCCCGCTGGGGGCGCTGCCGGCGGCGCGCAGGCAGTTCTCGATGACCTGGCGCGGCACGGTTCGTTTGGAAAAGTGACGCACGCTTCGCCGCCGCTTCATATCGGCGGCAAAAGCCCTTGCCCGCGCTTTCATTTCGTCCGCCGGGTACTCGCGGTAATCTTTCAAAGCCACGAATCGGGGCTTCGCCATTTATGCCTCCCGACAAACGAGTCCCATTACAAGTAATAAACTAATCTCTCGACAACGCGTTGTAAAGCCCCCTGCGGCGGCGTTCTTGCCCGTCCACACGCACCTGCTGAGTATCCTGGCTCCGATCACTCCCGGAAATTCGTAAACTGGAGCGGCATGTCCCAATCGCTGTCCTTGAGCAGGGCTATCGCCTCTTGCAGCTGGTCTTTTTTCTTGCCGGCCACTCGGACTTTTTCTCCTTGAATAGACGCCTGAATTTTCATTTTCTTGTCCTTGATGACCTTGACGATTTTCCTGGCCAGCGCGGCCTCGATTCCTTGCCGCAGCGTCACGACCTGGCGTGCCTCCTTGCCGAAAACCTCCGGCTCGTCCACCTTGAGACAGGCGAGATTGACCTGGCGCTTGGCCAGCTTGCCCCGCAAGATATCGAGCATCTGCTTGAGTTGGAAATCGCTGGGTGCATGCATGGTTACCACGGCATCCTCGCGTGCGAACCGTGCGTTGCTCCCCTTGAAGTCGAAGCGTGTGCCGACCTCGCGGTTGGCCTGGTCCACAGCGTTGGTGACTTCGTGCATGTCCACCTCGGACACGACGTCGAATGACGGCATGGCTTTCCTCACTTTGCTGGATTGGCCGCAATAGAACAATGGACACGTGGATTGTATATATTCTCGAGTGCGCTGACAAGACCCTCTATACAGGAATTACCAGGAGCATTGATCAACGTCTTGCCGCGCACCGGCGTGGAACTGCTTCGAAGTACACGCGCGGGCGCGGCCCCATCCGCCTCGTTTACCAGGAGATGCATGCCAGCCGCTCGGGTGCCTTGAAACGTGAGGCAACCATCAAGGGAATGCGCCGGCCGGAGAAGCAGGCGCTGATAGCGGCTCCCGCCCGGCGATGACCGCCCTTGTCGGCGGTGCGCTGTCGGATTGTTGACGGCCCCGTCGCGGGACCAGTCGGCAGTGCGCTTTCGGAATTTTGACGAACCCGTCGCGGGACCAGCCGGCGGTACGTTGTTGGGTTGGTGACGGAGCCGTTGCGGGAACGAGCGAGGATCACCCGCCGCAGGCGGGTAGCCGAGCGAAGTGGAGCACGGCGACGGAGGCAATCCAACAACGTACCGCCGGCAAAGCGGAGCGCGGGGCAGGAGGCAATCCAACAACGCACCGCCCCCGCGGCCCCTCGTTACTTCTGCCAGTAAAAGGGAGAGAGCAGGATGATAACGGTGAACAACTCCAGCCGTCCCATCAGCATGAGCAGTGACAGCACCCATTTGCCAGCGACCGGTATTTGCGTGTAGTTGTCCGTCGGACCCACATCACCGAGGCCGGGACCTATGTTGGCCAGCGTCGCCGCCACCGCCCCGAATGCCGTTGGCATATCCAGCCCAATGACGGCCATTACCAGTACCCCCGCGACAAACACGAGCATGAACAGTACAAAGAAGCCGAGGATGTTCGTCATGACGTCCCGCGGTACGACGTTGTTGCCTATGCGCACCGGTACCACAGCGTGGGGGTGAATCAGCCGGGTGATTTCGCTGAAGACGAACCGGACCAGCAGGTAAATCCGTGCCATCTTTATGCCGCCACCCGTGGAGCCCGCGCAGCCCCCGAAGAACATCAGCATGTACAGGACGAACTGCGAACTGAAGCCCCACTGCTCGTAATCCGCCGTGCCGAACCCGGTCGTCGTGACAATCGACGTTACCTGAAAAAGCGAATGCTGCAGGGTTCGCCACACGCTGTCGTAATGGCCGAAGACACCGGCACCAACAATCAACGTTGCCACACCGATGACAGACAAATAGAACAAGAATTCCTGGCTGTTCACGTACGCGCGAAAGTCCCGGCGGAGAAACCGGTAGTGCAATGAAAAGTTGGTGCCGGCGAGTATCATAAAGAATATGATTACATAGTTGATGTACGCGCTGCCGTACGCGCCGACGCTGGCGTTTCTGGTCGAATAGCCGCCGGTGGCCATGGTGCCGAACGTGTGGCAGAGCGCGTCGAACAAATTCATGCCGCCGAACAACAGGAGTACCGTCTCGGCCGCGGACAGCAATACGTATACGCCCCACAGGATCTTTGCCGTCTCGGCGATGCGCGGCGTCAGCTTGTCCGCGACCGGCCCCGGCACCTCCGCCTTGAAGAGCTGCATGCCCCCGACACCGAGAAACGGGAGAATGGCGAGTGACAGGACGATGATACCCATGCCACCGATCCAGTGGGTCAGGCTGCGCCAGAAGAGGATCCCGTGTGACACCTCCTCGATATTGTTGATAACGGTCGCTCCCGTCGTCGTGAATCCCGACATGGTTTCGAAGAAGGCGTTGGTAATCGAGGGAATGGTGCCGGAAAACAGGAACGGCAGGCAGCCAAAAATCGACATGAAAATCCAGCTGAAGGTGACGACGGCGAATCCCTCTTTGGTCCTCAGGTCATCGCTCATTCGTGTGGTCGTGAAGGCCACGATCCCGGCGGCGAGTGTGATACCGGCACTTATGAGCAGCGCGACGTAATCGCTGTCTCCGTAATAGAGGGAAAAGCCGATGGGAAGCAGCATCGCCGCCGCGAGGAACATCAGCAGGAAACCCAATATGTGGATCACGCTGGCGATACGCATTACTACACGCTACTTGAAAAGTTTCTCGACGTTGTCCAGGGCCTGGGGGAGAGAAAATATCACGACTCTGTCCCCTGCCACGATGTGAGTGTCCCCCTTGGGGATGAGAACCTCATCCTGATGCAGAACCGCGCCCACGATGGCGTTACTGGGAAAATCAATGTCCTTGAGCGGCTTGCGCACGATGATCGACTTGGCCTTCGCAATGTACTCGATGCAGTGCGCGTCTATGCCGGGCAGGCTGGCGATGGCCGCCACCTGCTGATGCTGGATGTAGCGCTGTACGGCGTTCACCGTTAACAACTGCTTGCTCACCACCGCATCCATGCCGATCGTGGTCGTGATGGGCATATAGTCCACCTTGTTGACCAGCGCAATGGTCCTCGGGATACGCATGTGGCGAACAAGCAGCGTCGCGATGATGTTCGTTTCGTCGTCCCCCGTGACGGCGACGAACGCGTCCATATCGACGACGCCCTCGGCGGCGAGAAGATCATAGTCGGTGCCGTCCCCGTGGATGATCAGGGTATGTGGCAGCACCTCGGCGATCTCTTCCGATTTCTCGGCGCTACTCTCGATAATCTTTACGTTTATTTCCTTGCCGACCGAGGAAGCGACGAACTGGCCGATGAGTCCCCCCCCCAGAATCATGATATCTTCGATTTTCGTATCTTTCTTGCCGGCAAGCGCGATGAAATCCGCTACGTATCCCGGGTCGGAAATCACAAAAATCTGATCGCCCGGCTCGAGCACATCTTGGCCACCCGGGATCAGGGTTTCCTGCTTGCGGACGATGGCGACGATACGCATTGGTGGATTTCCGAATTGCTTGCCGAGCTTGATCAGCGGCGTTCCCAACAGCTTCGAATCCTGCTCGAGGCGCACACCCATGAGCTGGACACGGCCGTCCTCGAATTCGATTATATCCGTGGCCCCGGACTGCCGGATCAAACGCACGATGGCGTCGGCGGTCTCTCTTTCCGGATGAATCATGACGTCGACGCCGAGTTCCTGCGGCGTCATGATGAAGTCGGGCATGGTCAGTTCTGGATTTCGCACGCGCGCTATCGTGGTCGCGACACCCGCTTTCTTCGCCAGCTGGCAGGTAATGAGGTTCACTTCCTCGTTGTTCGTCATCGCTGCCACAATATCGATCTCAGAGAGATTCGCCTTTTGCAGCGTGATATAGCTGGTCCCCCGCCCCTCGATGAGCAGGGCATCGAGCTGCTGGCTGGCCCGTTTTACCTTTTGGGGATCGGACTCGATAATGGTGATATCGTGCTTTTCGTGGGAGAGGCGTTTGCTCAGCTCAAAACCAATGTCCCCCGCCCCAACGATTAGTATCTGCATGAAACGGAATCCTCCACAAACGCGACACGCCGGCAACCAGAAATGGAGGGTAGGCCAATATCCCTCTGAAGGGTAGGAAATTATGCCGTTCCAGAGGTGGGGATTACGAGCGGGCGCCGGGCGCGGTGTCTACGTGTATTCTGTTTGTATTATTGTAATTATGTCAGTACCCGCGGAACGAACGATCACACGTAGCTCCGGTATTCGGGCTCGTACATCCCCGATCGAATGTCCTCGAGCAGATCCTGCGGCTTCGGCCGGGTAGCCAGTCCGCTGTCGTACGCCACTTGCGCAACCACGACGGCGATGTGGAGCGACACCTCGCGGATCTTTGACAGCGGCGGGTACAGGCAGCCCTGGGATAGGCTATCCTGCGACACGTCCGCAGCGAGCGACCGCGCCGCCGCAAAGAACATCTCATCTGTTACCCGTTTCGCACCGCTTGCCACCACTCCGAGACCGACGCCGGGAAAGATGTACGCGTTGTTCCCCTGCCCGGGCACGAGCGTCTTGCCACCAAGCGTCACCGGATCAAAGGGGCTACCGCTGGCGAAGATGGCCCGGCCTTCCGTTTCGCGATAGACTTCTTCCGCCGTCGCCTCCGCATTGGCCGTCGGGTTCGAGAGCGCAAAGATAATTGGTTGCGGGTTGTGGACGGCCATCTCGCGCAGGACCGGACGCGTAAACGCCCCACCCTGGCCCGACACACCAATGAGCGCGGTGGGTTTCAGCGAGCGGACTACAGAGAGCAGATCGGTGTGCGGCTCGTGCTCGTGAGCATAGGGTAGTTTATGCTCGGCCAGATCGATACGGCTCGTGACCACCAGCCCCTTGGAGTCCACAAACCAGCAACGGTTTCTGGCCTCGCTCTCCGGCAACCCCTCTCCGACCATCGCCCCAACCAACAGATCGGCGATGCCGGTCGCGGCCGATCCCGCTCCAAAGAACAAGATCTGCTGGGCACCGAGTTCCATACCGGTCAGTCTCGACGTGGAGTAGAGTCCGGCGAGCGTCACGGCGGCCGTCCCCTGGATGTCATCGTTGAAACATCGAGCCCGGTCGCGATAGGTCTTGAGAAGCTGAATCGCGTTTCGAGTCGCGAAGTCCTCGAACTGGATCAACGCATCAGGAAAAACTTCCTGGACCGCTTGTACGAACTCGTCGACAAAATCGTCATATTCCTCTCCACGAATGCGCTTCGCGTGATCACCGATGTACAGGGGGTCATCCCGGAGCGCATCGTTATCCGTTCCGATGTCCAGGGTAATCGGCAGCGCCTGGTTGGGGTTGATTCCCGCACACGCTGTGTAGAGCGAGAGTTTTCCCACCGGGATTCCCATGCCGTTCGCACCGAGATCGCCCAGTCCGAGGATACGCTCGCCGTCGGTGACGACGATGATTCGAATGCCCTGTTTAGGCCAGTTGCGGAGCACATCGGCGATCTCTCCCCGGTGTTTTCGTGACAGGAACAGGCCGCGGGACCTTCTGAAAATATGACCGTACTCCTGGCATGCCCTGCCCACGATCGGCGTGTAGATGATTGGCATCATTTCTTCGATGTTATCGATGACGACCCTGTAGAAAAGCGTTTCGTTCCGTCCCTGAAGCGCGATCAGGTTAATATATTTGTCCAGGTCCGTTCTCTTCTTGCGGTAGTTCTCCAGAACGCGGGTGACCTGCTCGCTCTGGTCACAGACACGCGACGGCAGCAGCCCCTGGAGGCCGAAGGCGTTGCGTTCGTCCTCGGTGAACGCAGTACCCTTGTTGAGCGATGGATCGTGGAGAAGGTCGGTACCCCTGGGCATCCGCCTCCGATCGGGCTTTGTGATTCTCTTCATGGTTTTCAGTCGTCGAGTGTGAACCCGATCTTGACCGTCACCTGCCAATGCGCGATCGTGCCCTTGTCGATTTGGCCGCGCGTATCCACCACTTCGAACCAGCGCATGTTGTGGATGCTCTTGGACGCCTTGCTTACCGCCCTCTCTACCGCGTCCTCGATATTCTTGGGGGACGAGCCGGTGAGCTCGATTTGTTTGTAAACATGATCAACCATTTTGCCTCCTCACAACGTTGGACCTGGCGATTTTTCGTACAGAAGCATTGTCAATTGATGATACTCCCGCGTGCACGCGGCTTCCACCGAAAAAAGGCCAGAGCGCGGCACGGGTGCCGGATCCTGACCTTCCTGCTTTTCAAAGAAACGCCGGTAACCGGCGCTTTACTCTTTCTTCTCTTTTTCTATCTTCTCCGTCTCCACAAAATCCAGTGCAATCGAGTTGATGCAGTAGCGCAAGCCCGTGGGCCGCGGGCCGTCGTCGAATACGTGACCGAGATGCGCGTCACAGCGGTTACAGATGATCTCGATCCGGACCCAGCCGTACCGCGCATCCTTTACCTCAACGACTCTGCCGGGCGCGATCGGTTCCCAGAAGCTCGGCCAGCCCGTGCCCGATTTGAACTTGGTGTTCGAATCGAACAACTCGTTCCCGCAGGACACACACACGAATGTGCCGTCGCCTTTGAAATCGTTGTACTTCCCGGAGAAAGGCTTTTCGGTCCCCTTGAGACGGGTGATGTAAAACTGATCCGCTGTGAGAAGCGCCCGCCATTCTTCTTCGCTCCTCACCACGCGGTCGCTCGCCCGTTCGTCCTCGGTCCTGGGAGCGATCGTGGGCTTTACCGCGGATTTGGCCTTGTCGGCCACACCCACAGTGGGCGCAGCGAGTGGGGCCGCAATCAGCACCGCGGCAGTCAGCGTGTTCAGGTATCTTTTCACGTTTGCCACCTCTGATTGGAAATCTAAGTCATTTGCGGTCGCTCCGCACCGGCTTTCTTGCGGCGTGGGAAAATGTTCGTATGAGGTTGTTTTTCCCCAAGGTTACATGCCCCGAGAGGCTCGCTGCCCTACGCCGGACCCTCCGGCCGGCGGCGATAGACCCGATTTCGCCCATCTGACGCCCGCTTTTGATACCCCATGAGGTGGAGAATCCGGGGAGCGAGGCGTCCCCCCGCCTTCACGACCACGTCTCCGTGGGCAGATGGCTGGCGCTGCACGCCGGGAAGGAGGGTCAGCAGGCGGTCCATACGCGCCTTTCTGACCAGTGTCGAGAGCTGAAGCCAGAAACGCGGCACTCTCCGGCCCAGAAAAAAACCGTCGTTTCCGGATTTCTGGTAGTTGGGGAGGATCAGCAAGCCGTTCGCTCTTGCCACGATGTCACCGTCACCGTCACGGGCCACTCGCTGGCCCCTGCGCACAGTGGAGAAGTTACGAAAGCCCGGCTGCATCTCGAACCCGTTGTTCGCCACCAGCCCGTGACGATAAAAGACCTCTACCACAGAGGGCAGACCGCGGGAGACCCGCCGCAGGCAATCCCGGTGCGCACTCAGGCCGGGGACATCCGACTCACGCAAGAAGCCGGCGGTGACCAGCGTGATCCACAGCACCGATTCCAGACGGTCCGCGGTTTCCGGATCCCTGTGCTGCCCGCCTTCGACCGCCGCGGTAATGTACCCACGCGCGCCAAAATATTCCTGGATGGTGCCGTGTATCGCCTCCTCCAGACCCAAAATAACGGGCACCGACCATGGAAACGCGATACGCCGGTTTTGCAGCGTGTCGCTGATAATGCAGAAGGGGGCGCCGAAGGCGGACGTCGAATGCAGATCGATGACGATGACCGGGTGTCGACCATTGTCCAACTCGGATTCCATGGATGCGATCAGCTCGCGCTGCTCGCGTTGCTCGACGGTGTGGTGAGAGGAATCGCCCCCCAGCACCGCCAGGTCCTCGGTGGACCACATGCGGTTGAGGTCGCGGTCGACAAAGCGCTCCTCTCGCTCCAACGCCGTGAGGTTGCCGATAAAAGCGACCGCACGCCCTTGCATGGCCGATCGCTCACTCCCGAGCCGCTCGAACAGGCGCCGGCAAGCCTCGACGCCGGCGGGCTCGTTGCCGTGCAGGCCGGCGACGACGATGAGCAGCGGCCCGTCGGGTTCGCCGTAGCGGCCGATGACCCGCCCACCGGGCAGCCCGTCGACCTCTTGCGCTTCGTGTTTCTGTGTAGGATCACCGCTCATTGTCTCGCGCTTCGTGTTTCGGTGTAGGATTGCTACTCATTGTCATGATTCTCGCAGTTGTTCTTCCAGCAGTCTCGCTGCGGCATTGATAAAGTCAACCTCGGTCACGATACCCACCAGTTTGTTGTCATCCTTGACCACCGGCAAACAGCTCACCCGGTTCTTTCGCATGATTTCTATCGCTTCGAGCGATCCCGCCTGCGGTCCGATGGTCAGAGGGTCGCTTGTCATGAGCTCGCGAACCGCCACCGGCTCCGCACCCGTTTTCATCCCGCGCCCGACAAGCCGCAGCAACTGGCGGTGCGATATCAACCCAACCAGTTTTCCCTCGTTGTCCTCGACCGGCACGTGGCGGATATGCTCCCAGTCCATGAGGTTGGCCGCCAGGTCGACAAGATCCTCTGGATGTACCGTGAAAAGATCCGTCGCCATGACCTGTTCCACAGTGCGGTAGCTGTCGCGCCAGTCGATGCCTTCATCGAGCTGCGCCAGTTTCCACTCGTGCACCGGTTTGCCGGCAAGGTTGCGCTCGTACATACAGGCCGTCAGAGCCCTGTAGCGCTCTTCGGTGCGGCTCGCGGGATCCATAGCGGCCAGTGAGTCCAGCGCCCACTGCGTCCCGGTCTGGCCGCTCTTGACCCGCCGTTCAATAATGCCCAGGTAGCGGTCGACGTCACGCGAGCGGATCTTGCGCGAGCGGAGCCCCTTGCGAGCAAGTGGCAGCAGCTCCTTGAGGATCAGTTTTTCCGCCGACATCGCCTTGCCATCGACCCAGCGCAGTCTCGCCTGCAAACCATAACGCGCCGCGAGGAGAAAATTGCTCTTGGCGTCATCGAACGTCATGACCTCTGTGATGTCGTCGTACTTGTCGCCGAGCACCGTCATGAGTCCGAAGAAAAACGCGGCGTTGGCCATTTCGTCGACCACCGTCGGCCCCGCCGGCAGCGCCCGGTGCTCGATGCGCAGGTGCGCCCGCCCGTCACGAATGCCGTAGCAGGGACGATTCCAACGGTACACGGTGCCGTTGTGCAGGCAGAGCGCCGACAACGGCGGAATGTCCCCGCGGTCGAGCAGCTCCAGCGGCGACTCCTCCGGCTCGGCCGCGATCAGCACGCGGAAGCGGGCGATGTCTTCGCGAAAGATCTCGAGTACGGAATCCTTGACCCACCTGTCACCGAACACGACGCGCGGCGGCGCCTTACGGGCCTGGTGGGTCTCCGAGCGTGTATCCAGCGATTGTTGAAAGAGCGCCACGCGCGTTTCGTGCCACAGCCGGTGCTGCAGGAAGACGGGGGAATTGACCGCCGCGGCCAGGACCGGCGCCGTTACCGCCTGGGCGAGGTTGTACAGGTTGGCAAACTCGTCCGCGCTGACCTGGAAGTGAATCTGAAAACTCGTGTTGCAGGCTTCGAACATGACGTTGTCGTGAGTGACGCCCAGTTCGTCGAGCCCCTTGATCAGCATGCTGAAATCACCGCCGCGGTGCTCGCTCATCGTGCGGTTCAGCTGCAGGTAGCGCGGGCTGGGCGTCATCGCTTCCAGGGTGAGGTCTTTCTGTTTTATCGTCGGCAGGATGCCGGTCATGAGCACGCGGCTCTCCACGCTCTTTGCCGCCCGGCGGGCCTGCGACAGCAAGCCCTCGAGCTCCTGCTCCATGCGCCACAGGCAGTCACCGCCGAAATCCTGGGGGCTGAGGTTGACTTCGAGATTGAAAAGGCCCAGCTCAGTGGCGAACTGCGGGTGGTCGAGCCTCTCGAGGACGTCGAGCGCGGTCATGGCTGGATGCATGGCGCGGTCCACGAGGAACATCTCCTGCTCTGCGCCGATCCGGCGAACGCCCGATTCGATCAGACCATCGGCAAGCATGCGCTCGATCGCCTGCACGTCTTCGAGCAGCGCCTTGGTAAACGCCCGCAACTGCTGGCGATCGGATTTTTCGTCTATCTTCTGTTTGCCCATGGCAATGCCTTGTTCGGCGGCCGGTGGTTTTTAAGTCCGCTGCGTCTACCATTCCGCCACTCCGGCGCCTGTTGTCATTGTTATAGTTACCAAACCCGCTCGATATGTCGTCGGGGCAACTGTGCTAATATTGTGCTAATCGTTTGCACCCGCTCGGCTCCTTGTAGGCTATGATACCTGGCCTGAGACAATATCTGGCCAGGGCTTCCCGGCCGTGCCCTGACGGCGTTAAACCTCACGCCTGCTGGGCACCGTCTGACAAGCAGTCACCACGACTTCTCAGTAATACAGGTTTTTTGAGAAGCATCCGCGAAGTGCAATAATACCAATGTGGACGGTATAATTGGAAGGGACAACTTCCTCCCATCAACTGCTGTCTTGATAAATATCAACTTGTGCCCAGAGTATTGTCTGATACAATGTTTGCGTCAAACTAACCCCGTGGTTTCTAGCGGCCACGGTGAACACACACGATCCGATTCATGCCTCGCTTTCGGAACGCACACCGATTGCCCCGCATTTCTCGCACCACATCTCCGAAGCTAGGCCGACGCGAGGATATAGGGTGCGTACATTTGTCGTCATTTCGTTCGTACTTCTCGTGGGGTTCCCCGCACAGGCCATCTTTGCCCAGGAGATTACAGGAGATATCGAAGGTCGGATCCGAGACAACAGGGGCGATCCAGTTGCGTTTGCCAACGTTGTCGTCTCCGGCCCGAGTCTGCAGGGGAGCCGTGGTGTCATGTCTACCACGGACGGGTACTTTGGCGTGTTCAGACTTCCGCCCGGAACCTACACCGTCAAGGTCTACCACGTCAGTTATCAGCAGATGACAATCCAGAACGTCGTTGTTCGCCTGGGGAAGACAGTCACGTTGGGTAAGATCCGGGTAACACCCACAGTGTACGAAGCTCCCGAAATCGTCGTCACCGAACGCAAGCTGCCGATCGATGTGACCGTCACCGAGCTGGGCGGCCACATCACGGCCAAAGATCTCGAAACCCTGCCCACCCTGAGGGACTACCGCTCCGCCGTCGTCTACCTTCCGCAGGCCAACACAAGCTTCCTCGGCGACGGCACGAATGTTGCGGGAAGCACTGGATCCGAAAACGCCTATTATATCCAGGGAGTCAACGTCACCGATCCTTATCTTGCGAAGACGAGTACGCAGTTGCCGCAGAATTTCATCAAAGAGATCAGACTGATCAGCGGCGGATATCAGGCTGAGTACGGCAGATCGCATGGCGGGATCATCGATGTTATCACACAATCGGGTAGCAACGAATTCAGGGGCAGCGGGTTTGCCTTTTTTTCGAACAACACATTGACCGCAAATACCCAGCGCGGCCCTATTGAATTGAAATTGGAGGACTTTGCACGCTATGATATTGGCGTGTCGCTCTCCGGTCCGATCGCGGGTGACAAGCTCTGGTACTATGCAGCATATGATCCCACGGTTCAGTTCGAGGACCTCGAGATACCGGGGGTTGGGTTTCACCGCGATGAGCTCATCACCCACCAGTTCGCCAGCAAGCTTACCTGGCAGGCCACAAAGAAAACCAATCTGGAACTGGTGGCTTTTGGCGATCCATCCCAGAACGACCGCATCGGAGTAGACCTGTTTGGCCTTCAGCCGATCAGTCTGGCCAATGCGGACCCGTTTCTCAGCAAATGGACAACGGGCGGTGTGACGGTTGCCCTGAATGGGCAGCACCTCTTCAGCGACAAATTCCTGCTGGAAGGCAACGTGTACCGTTTCGATACGAGGGAAAAAGTGGAGCCGGCCACAGAAACGGGACGGAATGAGCCTCTCTTTACGGATTGGTTGACAGGCGAATGGTCGGGAGGGTACCAGAACGTTTTCGATAACCACAGCGTGCGGTGGGCCGGTCGCGTTGTCGGAACCGGGCATTTGAAAAACCACAGGCTCAAAGCCGGTTTGGAGTACGAAGATAACAAGCTGGATACGGAATGGAACTGGATCACCCCGGACGGCGTACCCGGTTGGATTGAAAGGTTCCCCGACTCGAGCTTCGGCACAAACACGCTGTTGCAAGACGTAGAGTTGCATGTGCGCGTGCCCTCGGTGTTTGTGCAGGATTCCTGGCGGGCCGCGGAGCGACTACGACTCAATGCGGGGGTTAGGTGGGATGGGTATTACTCGTACGACTCACAAGGCGACCTCGCAGAGCAAATCAATGGTCAATACCAACCCCGTGTTGGTCTGGTCTACCAAATTGGGGAGCTGGGTTCCCAGAAGATCTTTGGCTCGTACGGTCGCTTTTACGAACAGATTCCCACGCGCGCCGGTAGATTCCTTTCAGAGTTTTACCAGGACTTCGTCACGTATACAGAGGACCCGAGAGCGAACCCGTTCGCCCTGGGTGACACACAATTTGTTTTAACCGGCCGCGACGAGAAGGCTGCCAAGAATCTCAAGGGCCAGCACTTTGACGAATTTATATTGGGCTACGAACGCCACATCGGCGAAACGTGGAAGGCCAGCATCAGTGGAATCCACCGCGAGCAACGCGAAGTCGTAGACGACGCGTGGGTTCCCGCAGGCTTTTTCCAAAGGGGAAATCCGGGGCGGGGGGATCTGGACTTCCTGCCGGATCCCATTCGTCGCTATTCCGCACTTGAATTGACGGTCGGAAAAGCCTTCGTAGAACGGTACCGCCTGGGCGCCTCATACGTCCTCTCCAGAAGCTATGGCAACTACGTGGGGGTATTCGATACCGATTCCAGAAACTCGATTGCAAATGCGGGACCCGCTTTCGACTTTCCCGCTATGCTGAGAAACAGCGAAGGACGGTTACCGAACGACCGGCCTCATGTGTTCAAGATCTATGGCTCCCACGCTACGAGGTGGGGCTTAAGTGCCGGCGGGTTTTTCACCTGGCAAAGCGGCACGCCGCTGAGCGAGTTTGGCCTGCTCCAGGGGTTCTGGCTCGTGCACCAGCGGCCGCGAGGAACGTTCGGCCGCACATCGTCGATATGGGATCTCAATCTCAGGTTCTCGTATGACCTGGCGTCGAGGGCATCTGGCGAACGACGTTCTACGCCACGACTTCTCGTGGACATCTTTCATCTTTTCAGCCAGAAGGAGCCGGTCGCTTTTGACCAGGTTCGTTATTTCAAAGTCGATGACCAGGGCAATCCGGTACCGTTATCGGGGGAAAATCCGTTTTTCATGCAGCCGATAGCCTGGCAGCCACCGATGGTTGTTCGCGTGGGTATTGAGACCGGCTTTTAGGAGATATCAAGGCCAGATCTACTCATCGAGGGGAATGCCGATTCTTCGACACAGATCGATGTAGCGCGGGTCGTCGCGATGCTCTCCGAAGTCGATCACCAGGTCCATCATACAACCCGAGGGGTTTTCGTACGCTTTCTCCAGCCATTCGAACATCTCGTCGGTTCGCCCCAGGCCTTTGCAAACCATGGCCTTACGGATGGGCGCGACCAGTTTGTCCAGTATTTCCTCAGCCTCATCCGTCCGACCGAAAAGCCCATAGCCATAGCCAGCCCAGACCAGCATCACCTGATCGTTTGGATCCGTCGAGAGGGCAAGCGCCGAGTCAACAGCGGCAACTGCCTCCGCACGCATCCCTTTGCCAAGGTACCCCCCCGCTAATTGCAGTTGGCCATAAGGATCGCTCGGTTTCATCTCAATGGCCATCTTCGTTACCTCGATTGCGTCGTCGTATCGTCCGGCATATTCGTAGACCCAGGCGAGATGCAATGCCGTCGTTGGCGTCAGGGGGTCGAGTTCAACTGCTCGTTTGCTATGGACGATCGCCTCGTCAAATCGTCCGGTAGTCGTAAGATATTGGTCATACCACGTATGAACGTCCGCATTGTTAGGGCTCAACTCGACGGCACGTCGGAAATCTGCATCGGGGCCGTACCAGTCGCAATCGCCCGCGAACTTGACCCAGCCAAGCATAGCGTGGGCTATCCCCAGTGATGGCTCGAGTTCCACCGCCTTCTTCGCCGCCGCCCTCGCCTTCGGCATCGCTTCGTCGCCCGGCATAAATCCAAACAAACCGAGAGTGCTGTAACAGTCGGCGAGCCCGGCGTACGCCTGCGCGTAGGTTGGGTCGATCTCGATCGCCTCCACATAGTACCTGAGCCCCTTCTTCATCTCTTCCTCCGCCCACACATACGAGTAGTAACGGCCCTTGAGATAGGCATCGTAAGCTTGTGGATCTACGGTTCGAACGTGCGTGAGGCGCTCCTGCTCCCGCGCTGTCACCGCCACCTCTATGCGCTCCGCAATCGCCTGCGCAACTTCGGCGTGAAGTGAAAGCAAGTCGCCGGCGTCCCGCGTGTAGCTTTCCGCCCACATCTGCCGCTCGGGGTTGGCGCGGATCAACTGCGCGGTGATCCGCACCTTTTCGCCGTCTCTCGTTACTGACGCTTCGATGATTGCGTCGACATTGAGCTCCCGGGCGATTTCCGGCAGCGGTTTGTCGGTGCCCTTGAACTGCATCACCGATGTGCGCGAGATCACCGTGAGCGCACCGATCTGTCCGAGCTCGTTGATCAGTGCCTCGGTCATGCCGTCACTAAAGTACTCCTGGCCCTCGTCGCCCGAAAGGTTCACAAACGGCAACACCGCCACCGAGTCGATCTCCATGCTGCGCGTGTGGAGCGTCTGGATTAGAACAGCCGCCAGAGCCACAACTACCACCGCTGCCACTCCCGCCGTTAGCCGCTTCCGGCGCCGAAGCTTCCGCACAAACGTGAACCGTCGCTCCGTGATCCCCAATACCCGGTGGTCCCGTTGTTCCTCGAGAGCTGCGAGGAACGCATCCACACTCTCGTACCGCTTCTCCGGATCCTTGGAAAGCGCCTTCTCAATGATATCCTCCAGCGCTATCGGTACGTCCTTACGTGTCGATGTCACCGGATCCGGGTCCTGGTTCATGATCGAGTAGACCACTGCCTGCTCTATGTCTCCCCGAAACGGCAACCTGCCGGCCAACATCTCGTAGAGCACGACCCCCAGCGACCACACATCGGTCCGGTGGTCCACCCCTTCGCCCTTCGCCTGCTCCGGTGACATGTACATCACGGTTCCCACCGTGGCCCCCGTCTTGGTCAGCCTGGTTTGTGTCGCCAGCTTCGCCAGACCGAAATCCACGATCTTGGCATCACCGTCTTCTGTCAGCAGTACGTTCCCCGGCTTGATGTCCCGGTGCACGATCCCCTGGCCGTGCGCCTTGGAGAGCCCCTTCGCCACCTGGAGTGCTGTCTCCAGCGCGTCATCGATCGCCATCGGACCGCTTTCTATCTTGTCCCTCAGGCTCGTCCCCTCGATGTGCTCCATCACCATAAAGGTGTGCCCATCGGCTTCGTGGATCTCGTGAACCGTGCAGATATTGGGGTGGTTGAGACCGGCGGCTGCCTGGGCCTCGTGCAGGAAACGTTGTTTGTCTTTGTCGTTCGCGAGGAGATGGGGAGACAGGAACTTGAGTGCCACGGTGCGCTTGAGCTTCGTATCGGAAGCTTTGTAGACCACCCCCATGCCGCCTTCGCCGAGTTTGGAGAGGATCTTGTAGTGGGATATGGTTTGGCCGATCATGGTGTGCGAAAATTGTGCCACGTACGCGGCCAAGATGCCATAGAATTGGACGAGACCCGGCGAAAGCAGAATCTGTGTAACACAATTATTTGAAAGTAATTAGGATGTAACTGGAGTGATTACAACGAGGTGGTTGGAGTCGTGATTTCGGGTTTTTAAGTCCGCTACGTCGCAAACCGCAATTCTTAGAGTCCGCCGGACCGCAGCACCATCAGTTTTTCGATCTGCATGTCCCGCATGGTATACGGGATGCCGCCCACCCCCAACCCCGACTCGCGAAGACCGGCGAATGGCATCCAGTCCACCCGGAACGCCGTGTGGTCGTTGATCATCACCGCGCTGGCGTCGAGTCGTGTGTAGGCACGCATCGCCAGATCGAGATCCCGTGTGAAAACGGCGGCCTGAAAGGCGAAGGGCAACGAGTTGGCACGGCTGATGGCCTCGTCCACATCGTCGTACGAGTATACGCACACGACGGGACCAAAGATCTCGAACCGGCTGATGTTCACGTCTTCGGGCGGGTTCGTGAGCACGGTACATTCGTAACACGAGTCTGAAATGCGTTTGCCGCCCCTAACGAGCTCACCACCCCCGGCCACCGCTTCTTTCACCCATTGTTCGACGCGGTCCACTTCGGCGTGCCGGATGAGCGGACCGACGTCCGTGTTTTCGAGCGTGGGATCTCCCACAGTCAGCTTGCCCGCCGCCGTCGCCAGGCGAACCGCCACCTCACCAGCTATGGCGCTGGCTGCGTACACACGTTGCACCGACACGCACACCTGGCCGGCGTGGTAGAAACCGCCCTTGGTGAGCAGCGGCACGGCCGCATCCAAATCCGCGTCCCCGGCGATTATGACCGGCGCGGCACCTCCGTGTTCCAGGGCGCAGCGTGTTCCCGGCGACAGTCTGGAGCGCAGCATCCACCCGACGCGGGCACTGCCGATAAACGAGAAAAAAGCGACGCGCGGGTCGGTCGCCAACCGCGTGGCGTTGTCCAGGTCGTTGACCACCAGCGCCTGGCACCATTCCTCCGGCAGCCCCGCTTCGTGGAGTATTTCCACCATGCGGAAACACGACAGCGGTGTATCCTCGGCCGGTTTGACAATCACCGGACAACCGACCGCCACGGCCGGACACACCTGGTGCACGATCAGGTTTAGCGGGTGGTTGAAGGCGCTCACCGCCACCACCACTCCAATGGGCGCCCTGCGCGTCACGGCCAGGCGGCCTTGGGAGGCGGCGTTCAAGTTCATTGGGATTTCCCTGCCCGATTCCGTCCTCATGACTTCAATGCAGTTCTTGACGCCGTCGATGGCGCGCGCGACCTCCACGCGAGAATCGATGAGCGGCTTGCCGCCTTCGCGCGCCGCTTCCACGGCCAGTTCCTCGGCGCGGCCACTCATGATACCGGCGGCTTTCCCCAGTATTGCCATGCGTTCGGCAGGCTCCAGCCACCCGTCGCGGTCGCCGAAGACACGGGCGGCGTTTTGCAACGCAACGTCCACCGCCGTGGCGTCGGCGGCCACTATCTCACCGATCGCTTTGCCGTCGAACGGCGCCGTTACCCGCAGAACACCGTCACTGGTTTTCGCCCCCGGGATTTTCAGCGAGAATTTCTTCGTCATTACGGCTCCCCTCACTCACGAACACGCGCAACGCGGACAACCGGGCGGCGAGTGGGAATCCCGCCACACATGGTAACCCGTCACACCAATTTGCTCTTCTCCTGGATTTCACGGTTGAGGATGCGGTCGTTGTCGGAATAGTCGACAGGCACGTCGATCACGTGGACACCTGGCTCGTCGAAGCACTTCTCCATGGTCGGCAGCAGGTCCTCGGACTTTTCGATTCGATGACCCCTCGCGCCGTAACTCTCCGCGTACTTCACGAAGTCGGGATTGCCGTAGTCGAGGCCAAAAGCGGGAAGCTCCATGCCGGCCTGCTTCCATTTGATCATCCCGTAGGCGTTGTCCCGCAATATGAGGACCAGCAGGTCCATCTTCAGCCTGACCGCTGTTTCGAGCTCCTGTGAATTCATCATGAAGCCACCGTCACCGCAGACGGCCATGACCCGCCGCCCGGGGCGCACGAGGTGCGCCGCCATTGCCGACGCCAGGCCCGCTCCCATGGTGGCGAGGGCGTTGTCGAGAATCACCGTGTTGGTCTGGTGCGCCTTGTAGTTGCGCGCGAACCATATCTTGTACACACCGTTGTCCAGGGCGATGATGCCGTCCGACGGCATGACCCGCCGCACGTCGGCGACGATACGCTGCGGGTACATGGGAAAGCGCGGATCGTCGGCGCCTTCGAGCAGGTGCGCCTCCACGTGCTCGCGAACCTTCATGAAATACGTAAAGTCCCAAGAACCCTGTTTGTGGATACGCTCCGTAATCTGCCAGATGGTGTTGGCGATGTCTCCCACGGCGGACACCTGGGGAAAGTAAACCGCGTCGACCGAGGCGGATTCGAAATTAATATGGATGACCGTCGTCCCTCCCGGCTCCATCAGAAACGGCGGTTTCTCGACCACGTCGTGTCCGGCGTTGATGATTACGTCAGCGTGATCGATCGCCCGGTGCAGGAAATCTCCGGAAGACAGCGCCGCGTTGCCGAGAAAAAGCGGGTCGCGCTCGTCGACGACACCTTTACCCATCTGCGTACTGAAGAAAGGGATCCCCGTCTTGTCGATGAATCCCCGCAGTGCACGGCACGTCATCTTACGGTTCGCGCCCGCACCGATCAGGAGCAATGGATGTTTGGCAGCTTCTATGGTTTCGATGGCCCGGGCCACCGCTTTTTCTTCGGCGACGGGCCGGCGAGAGTGGCTCTTCGGAATGATAGGCGCGCTGCATTCCTCACGGGCGACGTCTTCGGGCAGCTCGAGGTGGGCCGCGCCGGGCCGTTCGCGCTCCATCACGCGGAAGGCTTCGCGAATCCGTGACGGAATGTTGTCACCGCTGACGATCTGGTGTGTGTACTTGGTCAGGGGCTTCATCATGTCGACCACGTTGACAATCTGAAACTGCCCCTGCTTGCTGTGTTTCACCGGCTTCTGGCCGGTGATCATGAGCATCGGCATCGCCCCGAGCTGGGCATAGGCTGCCGCCGTCACCAGGTTGGTGGCACCGGGACCGAGGGTCGACAGACACACACCCGCCTTGCCGGTGAAGCGCCCGTAGGTCGCCGCCATGAAACCCGCCGCCTGCTCGTGGCGGGTCAGGATTAGTTTGATCCCGGAATCGCGGAGCGATTCCAGCAGGTCGAGGTTTTCCTCCCCAGGCACGCCGAATACGTATTCGACGCCTTCGGCTTCGAGTGCTTTAACAAACAGGTCAGAAGCCTTCATGGCCCTCAATCTCCGTAGCTGGATGGCCGTTGTAACACGCGTGTCTGGTATGGGCAGTGGATGAGCGCCGCAGCGTGTTCATGACGACAGCTGTAGTCGACCGCCCCGAGCGGCTGGTGCACGCGTATCCACTCGTTTACGCTTAGCCCCATGATAGCGGTTCGGACGATTTCCCGCAATCCCCCCAGCTTCGCTGGTGCTCAGGCCTGCGCAAACGCTTCGCGGGCACGGGCGACGAACGCCTGCACGCGTCCCCGGTCCTTGTGACCGTCCGCGTTCTCGACGCCCGTATGAACATCGACTCCCGCGGGCCGCACCTGCCGGATGGCATCGCCGACGTTTTCCGGCGTGAGACCGCCGGCCAGTATCACGGGGTGGGGTGAGTACTCGACAATGCGGCGGCTGAGCTGCCAGTCGTGGGTTTTACCGGTGGCACCGCTGGCTCCGGTCGCCGGGTCGAACGTGTCCAGGATGAAGGTGTCGACGAAATCTCCCATCTCGTCGATCACCCTGGTGGGAAGCTCCGCGCCCTCGTGGATGACGATGCTCTTTATGATGCGAAGCAGGGGAAGGGTCTTCCTGAGCCTCACGAGCTCCGCCGACGCGACCTGTCCGTGGAGTTGGACGATGGACGCACCCAGCGTTTCGCATAGCGACGTGATGTCACGGGCGGTGCTGAGGTATGTGATCAGCACTCCAAAGTGCGGCGGCAGGAGGGAGCGGATGATTTCCCCCGCACCCTCCTCCGAAATATCTTCGTCGTGGACGTCGATTCGCAACGGAAAGCCCAGAAAATCGACGCCGCACTCCACCAGCATCTGCGCTTCGGCCCTGCCGGAGATGCCGGCGACCTGAACTATGTTTCCCCTAACGGCGCTTGTCGACCGGTTCGTACTTGCGTGTGTCCGCTCCGGTGTATACCTGCCTGGGCCGCGCGATCTTTTGATCGGAATCATCGAGCATCTCCTGCCACTGCGCGAGCCAGCCGATCGTCCGCGGTATCGCAAAGAGCACCGGAAATATCTCCACGGGAAATCCCATCGCCTGGTAGATGATTCCCGAATAGAAATCGACGTTCGGATAGAGCTTGCGCTTGACGAAGTACTCGTCCTCGAGCGCGATGCGCTCGAGATCGATCGCGATGTCCAGAAGTTCGTTCGTGCCGGTGACGTCGAAAACCTGCTGCGCCATTTCCTTGAGAATCCTCGCGCGCGGGTCGTAGTTCTTGTACACACGGTGTCCGAATCCCATGAGCCGATACGCTCCCGACTTGGCCCGCTCCACGTATTCCGGCACCCGGTCCTTGC
The DNA here is from genome assembly GCA_036478295.1 of Candidatus Krumholzibacteriia bacterium. Classification (GTDB taxonomy): domain Bacteria; phylum Krumholzibacteriota; class Krumholzibacteriia; order WVZY01; family WVZY01; genus JAZGDW01. Next base: position 1,610 of record JAZGDW010000200.1, on the reverse strand, counting down.
TGCCGATCTCGCGCAGCATGTGCAGCACTTGCTCGTTTGCGCCGCGGTGCAGCGGCCCGTACAGCGCCGCGGCGGCTGCCGCAACCGAGACGTACGGATCGGGCAGCGAGCTTCCAACGCCACGCATTGCACTGGTGCTGCAATTCTGTTCGTGGTCGGCATGGAGAATGAACAGGACATCCAGCGCGCGCTCCAGCGTCGGGTTCGGCTCGTATTTCAGCTCCGTCATCTTGAAGAGCATGTTCATGAAATTGCCCGTGTAGCTCAAATCGTTGTCCGGATACGAATACGGCATGCCTTTTCGGTGCCGGTAGGCGAATGCGGCGATGGTCGGCATCTTGGCGACCAGGCGATAGATCTGCTTGAGCCGCCCGTCGAGGTCCCCGCTGTCCTTGGCCTTGGGATAAAATGTCGACAGCGCCGCCACGGTCGAAATCAAGATACCCATGGGATGGGCGTCGTAGTGGAAGCCCTCCATGAATTTCTTGATCTTCTCGTGGATGATCGTGTGGTGCGTAACGTTGTGAGTCCATTCGCCGAGCTCTTTGTCGGTCGGTAGCTCACCGTTCAGAAGGAGGTACGCGACCTCCAGGAAGCTGCTCTTCTCCGCCAGCTCCTCGATGGGATAACCGCGATAACGAAGAATACCCTTTTCCCCGTCGATGAACGTAATCGCACTCTTGCACGACGCCGTGTTCAGGAAACCGGGATCGTACGTCATCATTCCAAAATCGTCTTCCGATGACTTGATCTGTCTCAGCGCCGCCGCGGGTATCGACGCGCCGTATTCCGGATAGGTCCCGTACGAAATCGGGATTTCGTATGTTTCGCCGTTACGATTATCTGTAATGGTTAATGTATCAGCCACCTCTCTACCTCCTCGCATGTACCGTGTCTGATCTGGGGCTTACTGGGTTAGCGTACCACATTGCGCCGGGGAGAATAACTCTAATCAGTCCTCGGGCGCCGGCGCCACGGGTCCAAGGGTCGCAGCTCTGAAAGATGACTCTAGTCATTCACGGAGCGCAGCGCTCCAAAACCCAATGCTCGAGAGTTGGGGCGTTACCCGGCAGGCCGTGCACTACATCGCCCCCCCGAGAGGCCAGAATACCGGAATCAGAACCGTGGCGGCGATCCACAGGAGCAGGTTGAGGAACAGGCCGATTTTCAGATAGTCGCGGAACAGGTAGCCGCCGGGCCCCATGACCAGCAGGTTGGTTTGGTAACCGATCGGTGTTACAAAACTGGCGCTGGCGCCGAACATGACGGCGATCAGCATCGGCTTGGGATCGTACCCCGAGGTGACGGCGACCTGCAGGACGATGGGCACCAGGAGCGCCGCCGTTGCCGTGTTGGTCAGGAACGCGGTGAGGACACTGGTAATTAGATAGAGCACGCTGATCAGGACCACCGGCCCATGGTCCTGGGCGAGTCCCAGGATCGACTCGGCCAGCGTGGCGGCCATCCCCGTCCTTTCCATCGCGAGGCCCAGCGGGATGGCCGCGGCAAGCAGCAGGAGCACCGCACTGTCCAGTGCGGCCAGAGCCTCACGGATGCGCAGGCAGCGAAAGAGCATCATCGCCGCGCTGCCCCCCAGCACCGCCACTGAC
>JAZGDW010000020.1:0-2245 GCA_036478295.1 Candidatus Krumholzibacteriia bacterium | reverse complement strand
GTCCTGCGTATTGGCGATCCCGTCGAAATCCTGCCATAAGTAGCGTCTGCCCACCGTGGCGGACGTAGGGTCGGCTCGGGTGGTGAGCCCGGCGAGGTCTCTGAGCCCGGTGTAGGGCCCACACATGGACGTAGTTTCCCAGAGCTTTACGAGCGAAACGCTGGGCGCGCTGGTGGAGGCGTCAGCCGCGATCAACTCCACGCTCGAGGTGAATGTCGGTCTGAACCAGATTGCCGGAAGTGCGGCCGCGGTGATGCGGGCGGAGGCGAGCAGTGTGTTGATGCTCGACCGGCGGCGCAACAAGCTGATCTTTGCAGCCGCCGTCGGTGAGCGGGGGCGGGCGCTTTTGGGCAAGGAGTTCGACGCCGACCTCGGAATCGCCGGGCGGGTGATCAAAAGCGGGCGGCCGGAAAACATCGTCGACGTTTCCCGGAATCCGGACTTCTTCCGCGGGATCGACGAGCGGAGCAAATTTCAAACGCGGGGGATCATCGCAGCGCCGATGATTTACAAATCCGAGACGATTGGTGCCGTAGAGGTTATCAATCGTCAGGGCGGGGGTCAGTTCGACGCGGGTGATCTTCAGCTAATAAGTATACTTGCGAACCTGGCCGCCTGCGGTGCACGCAACGCCCAGGCTCATGAAAGTTTGCGTAAGGAAAACCTCGCGCTGCGCGGCTCCGTCCTCTCCGGAGCTGAGATTATCGGCTCATCCGAGACGGTCAAGCGGATGCTCAAACTTGCCGACCGCGTCGCCCCCGCCCATGCCACCGTGCTGCTATCCGGCGAAACAGGTACCGGCAAAGAAGTCCTCGCCAAGTACATCCACAATGTTTCGCCCCGGGCGGCCAGGCCCTTTGTGGCGGTCAATTGTGCGGCGCTTCCCGAAACGCTGCTGGAGAGCGAACTGTTCGGGCACGAGAAGGGTTCGTTCACCGGTGCGATGGCCCAGCACATCGGGCGGTTTGAGCTGGCGGACAACGGGACGCTCCTTCTTGATGAGATCGGTGACATCAGCGCGTCCACCCAGGTGAAACTCCTGCGGCTGCTTGAGGAGCGCGCGTTCACCCGCATCGGGGGCACCAGGCTGATCTCATGCGACGTTCGTATCATCGCCGCGACCAACCGCGATCTTAAGAAGGCCGTTGCCGAGGGCAGCTTCCGCGACGATCTGTTTTATCGACTCAACGTTTTCCCCATCGAGGTGCCTCCCCTGAGAGAGCGGCGCGAGGACATCCCCGCGCTGATCGAGCACTTTACGAGGCTCACCAGTGTCGAACCGTGCAACGCTTCGCCCGAGGCCGTGCGCGACCTTACCGCTTACGACTGGCCCGGCAACATCCGCGAACTCGCCAACGTCATCGAACGGGCCGTGCTTCTCGCCGATACGCCTGAACTGCTCCCGGCCCATTTCCCGCCGGAGATAACCCGCACCGATAAGCACGCTCCACTTCCCGAAGAGAGTCTATGGGCGTCAGAGCGTGCGATGATCGTCAAAGCCCTCCGAGAGAACCACTGGAACCAATCGAAAGCCGCTCGCGCTCTGGGAATCAGCCGCGACAACCTTCGGTACCGTGTCAAGAAGTACGACATCAAGCGTGACGAAGCGATGTAGTCCCGGGGAATAGCTCTCTCACACGCCGGGTTTCTGTCACGGCCCCGGGTCCGCCGAAGTCCGAGGCAGTTCCGGAAGCAAGGGCCGCCATATTGCCTGGGAGAACTGTGTGCTATGGTGATGGCATTCATCCGAATTCCGTCGGCGCCCGTTCCTCAATCGAGACAACAAGTTGTGATGTGGCGGGACAGAAGCGTTTCGATCTGGAGCGCGGCACTGGTGGGCGCTTTGGAGGCGGATTCAATCAACAGCCGATCTCTTCCCGGTACGATGCTGATGCCTACGTTATAAGCTCAGGCGGCATTGCCATGCGAGTGTCTCTAACGTAGCACAGGCTGGACTTGCTGCGCCCCGTAATCGGATCTTTGCGATGTAAGCGTACGTAAGTCAGAAAAATCAGTCGCAGTTTTTTCTTGACCCCTCACCGCACTTGGCGTAGTTTGCGGTTGCGCGGTTTCCATTTGGGTCATTCGTTAAAGTTAGGAGTCATACCATGGCAACAACCATCAGCAACGCTCGGAGTTATGCTGACACAGCGGTGTCACTTCCCACGCTGGACTTGGAGGTGGATCGGTTCCGCAAGAATCTGCTTGGAGAAGCGGGTCTAAGCATCGGCCCTCCCGCTCACTT
>JAZGDW010000002.1:0-16168 GCA_036478295.1 Candidatus Krumholzibacteriia bacterium | reverse complement strand
GGGCATTAAAATATTATGAGCGCTACGCCGATCTATATCCAAACAGATCAGTATCATTTATAGAGATAGGCGATTTATACAGCACGACAGGTGATCATGAACAGGCGAAATTGTATTTTAAAAAAGCACTTCTTATTGAACCGGAGAACAGTTGGATTGTGACATCGTTAGCTAATACGGAAAGGCACCTGGGCAATTTTGAGCAAGCCTCGCAGCAATACCAAAATGCGCTTAATGTTGCTAAAATTCCTCAAGAGCGGAGATCAGTTTATGAGTCATTATCGAATTATTATAAATTCAGGGGCCAAATAGACAAAGCCATTGAATACTGGGACTTGTACTTTGCTGAAATGCAAAAGTTTGCCTCTCCATTAGATATATTAATGGCGGGAAAATTGGGTTACATAGAACGCTACGTACTGGCCGGCAAGAAAGACATGGCTCTGAAGATTGTGAAAGAGTTTGAAGCACAGGCGCACCAGCTCGGGCCGCCCCTCAATCAGCTGTCTTTCTTGTTTGATCTCATTTTCAACTTTAACGTGGAAGACCCTGAAACGGGTGCTGTGCTGGAGGAAGAGCTTGGGAAATTTGAAGCGTTTATACAAACTTACAATTGGGAGGAATGGCGGGTATATCTCTGGTGGGGCCGTGCAAAGCTCGATTATGACAGAGAAGAATATTCTCAAGGCCATTGCAGGCTTTCAAAAAGCAGCGGAGATGGTACCAGGACGGGGAGAAAAGGTGCTCCTATTCAGTCGTATTGGTCCGTGCTACAGGAAGCTCAAGGAGTTTAAAGAAGCAAAAGATGCATTGCGAAAGGCTCTACAGCTCGAGCCTTTTAGTCCACTAGCCCATTACGAACTCGCTCTGGTTTATTGGGAGCAGGATAAGAAACAACAGGCCATGGAACACCTGAATACTGCCCTGAAGGTGTGGGAAGAAGCGGATTCGGAGTTCAAGCAGGCGAAAAAGGCCAGAGAGAAATTTGCGGAGTGGGACTTGTTTTAGTAGATTTTTGAAAGTTCCAATTCTCTTTGTAGCGGATCCCGAAAAACCCGTCAATAACGGGCCGGGAGGGATTACTGCCACCCCGAAGAGGCAGGTCTACCTCTTGAACACCACACCCACTGACACCGCCGTTCCCGCCACCGTGTTCGCGCCCGCGAAGATGTGAAAGAGCTCCGTGCTTATGGCGAAGTTCTCATTGAAATTGTAGTCCAGTTCCGGCGTCAGCTTGTAGACGTCCTGGTCACCCGCCACCACTTCGAGGCGGGAACCGCCGCCGGAGAGATCCGGGGGATCTTCGGTGCTCTGCAGGGCATCGAACCTCAGCTTGACGAAAACCCGTCCCAGCGTGTAACCGGCTTCCACATTATAGAAGATCTCATCGTTGAGACCGCCGATGGCGCCCACCGTTGCCAGGTCACGCGTGCCGGAGCCGCCACGAATGCGGTAGCCGAAGCCGGCGCTTATGTACGCGGGGATGGGCCACAGGCTCTGTCCGTAGAGCAGTTGGAATTCCGCATCCACTTCGCCGGTGCCGAGCGGCGCCCCGTCGTTGTCGGGGTCCTGCTCGTAGCCGAGGGGCAGCTTGAGTCCACCCTGCACGGAGAGGACGAAGGGTTTGCGAAGCAGCGGCGCGCGCAGGGCGATCAAGAAATCACCCAGCCCGCCGTTGGTCGGTTCGATGCGAAATCCCGACGCGCGGGTTTCCATCGTGGTCACAATCTTGTAAGGGACGCTCGCGACCAGTGTGAGGTAGTCCCGCCAACCGTACTCGAGGTAGGCGGTGAGGGAGATGTCGCGAAACGACGTATCCATCTTGGAGCCGTCCTCGTTCAAGACCGGCTTGCGGTCGCCCTCGAAATTGAACTCCTCGTCGGCGGACAGGTAGCTTGCCGATACCTTGAAGTAATAGCTGCCGGTTTCCTGCAGCCACGCCTGCGCGAGCGCCGGCGCCGCAAAATGCGGGAGCAGCATGAGCGCGAACGCGCCCGACAAGGCTTTGCAGACCTGCACGCAGGGTCCTCCTCTGTAATGATGTCGGTGGGCGAGTGTCCGGTGGACGGGTGGGAACGCGCGGCCATCGCGCAGGCAGCCGGGGTGGGGCCCCCGATCAGAATCGCCATCCCCTTAAATTTATTGGACTTAATATACGTCGGCCTGCCGCGTTTGTGAAGCGAAAACCACCGGCAAAGCCCAGCTGCGTCCGCTTTCCAGGCGGCACAGGCGCCGAACCCCGTCCGCTGTCCAGGCGGTCGGAAGGCCGTCCATTTCAAACCGTCGCTGTCCCCGTTTGGAGCGGCATTTGCTTGCAAAAAAGGGGGTTAGGGACTATTTGACTATTACGTGTCCCGGGTATTATAATGAACGTAGATGCAACCAGTTAAAACGGGAGTTTGGACATGATTACCATAACGGACAATGCGGTAGAGGCCATCAAGGCGGCAATCGAGGAAAAGAAGGTCGCGCCGGCGGAAGCGTATCTCCGGGTCGGCGTCAAGGGCGGTGGGTGTTCGGGATTTTCCTACGACCTCTCCATCGATACCGAGAAACGAGACGGCGACACCGTGATCGAAAAGGACGGCGTCCGCCTGTTGGTGGACGCAAAGAGCCAGCTCTTTCTCACCGGCACCACGCTGGACTACACGACCGGGCTGAACGGCAAGGGTTTCGTCTTTTCCAATCCCAACGCCACGAGCACCTGCGGCTGCGGCGAATCCTTCAGCATCTAGCTCTACAGCCCCAGAGGTAACAGGGACCAGTGTATGGACAAGAAGCTTTCACCCAATATGGAGATGTACCTGAAGACGATCCTTCGCCTGGGCCGCGACAACGCCCCGGTGCGCGTCAAGGCCATCGCGGAAAAGATGGGGATCACCATGCCCAGCGTCTCGGAGGCCCTGCGCACGTTGAAAACAAAAGGGCTGGTAGTCCATCCTTCCTACGGCGAGGTGAAGCTCTCCGCTAGGGGGAAACGTCTGGCCGAGGGGGTCAACGACCGTTTCGAGGTCCTGCAGCGCTTTCTGGTGGAGATCCTGCGCGTGGACGAGTCCTTAGCCGAGCTCGAGGCCTGCGAGATCGAACACGTAGTCGGGAAGGACACCTACCAACGCCTGCTGGTATTCCTCGATTATCTCGCCAACTGCCCCAAGGATTTCAGCCCCGTCATAGAACATTTCCACGAGTTTCTCGAGTGGCACCTGGCCGGTGAGGAATGTCCCGAATGTGAACTCAAGACCGACCTGACCAGCGCTGGGGGAAAATAGGCGAATTCCTGTTACCACACCCAGTTCCATTTCCCCTTTGACCGGCGTCACTAAACTGCTTATACTACCTGCGAAATCCTGCGTCTAGCCGTTGTGTCGATTGCTACTGCGCGTAGGCCTGTATTCGTTGTAATCACCGCACAAGACCAAACGGTTGTGAGTTCACGAGCTCTTTCCCGCCCACGGGGTGCCCGGGGATTCATACTCACCTGGAGGAGTCCATCATGCCTTTCGAACTTCCAAAACTGCCGTACGAGACCAACGCGCTCGAGCCGCACATCGACGCGAAGACCATGGAGATCCATCACGGCAAACACCACGCCGCCTACACCAACAATCTCAACGCCGCCCTCGACAAACACTCCGATTTGAAGGACAAGAGTATCGAAGATCTGTTGACGGACCTCGATGCGGTCCCCGAGGACATTCGTACGGCGGTGCGCAACAACGGCGGCGGTTTCTACAACCACAACATGTTCTGGACCATCATAAGCCCCAACGCGGGCGGCCAACCGCAAGACGCCCTTGCCACGGCGATTAGCGCCGCGTTCGGTGACTTCGCAAAGTTCCAGGATACGCTCGCCACAGCGGCCGCGACACGCTTCGGCAGCGGTTGGGCATGGCTGTCCGTCAAGTCCGACGGCGGGCTGACCGTGACCTCGACGCCGAACCAGGACAACCCGATATCCGAGGGCCTTAAGCCTATCCTGGGAATCGACGTATGGGAGCACGCGTACTACCTGAACTACCAGAACCGGCGCCCGGACTACGTCAAGGCGTGGTGGAACGTCGTCAACTGGCAGGAAGTGGCGCGGCGTTTCGAAGCCGCGAAGTAGCGCGATGTCGTCCTGGCCGCCGGGTCAGGACCCGGCGAAAGGGAATGCGGCAGATGAGCGAACTGGCCAATAAGGAATGTGTACCGTGCCGCGGCGGGGTGCCGCCGCTTGGCGAAAAGGCGATCCAATCCCTGCTCGACCAGCTCGGGGGCGGTTGGAAGTCCGTCGACGATCACCACCTGGAGAAGGAGTACAGCTTCAAGAACTTTCGCGAGGCCATGGACTTTACGGTGAAGGTGGGTGAGCTGGCCGAGGCGCAGGGACACCACCCCGACATCTATCTGAGTTGGGGCAAAGTAAAGCTCACCATATGGACCCATAAGATCAACGGTCTGACCGAGAGCGATTTTGTCCTGGCCGCCAAAGCAGAAAGAGAGCTCTGATGATGGGTTGCCGTCGCTCGAGAATGCCGGCGCCTACGCCCAGCTCGACCGGGACGGGTGGCAGGTGAAATACGCCGAGGAGTTCACCATTCGTTTCGGTGAAGTCGATCACGCACGCGTGGTCTATTACCCGCGGTTTTTTCACTATTTTCACCGGACCTTTGAGGACTGGTTCGGCGACGCTCTGGGCATCTCGTACCGCGAAATTATCGTCGAGAGGAACATCGGTTTTCCGGCCGTTCGCATCGAAACGCAGTTCAAGAGTCCGCTCCGTTTCGGAGAGCGCATTCGCGTCGAGCTGGAACTCGTCCGTGTCGGCAAGAAATCCATAACCATCCGTTACACGATTACCCGCGTGGCGGACGGTGTACTGGCAACGACGGCGGAAATAACCACCGTCGCCATAGACAACGACACGTTCAAGGCGATCTCTATTCCCGATGATTTGCGCGAGCGATTCGAGCGCTTCCGGACCTGACGGGGGAACGGGTGAAGGCAGTTTATTTCAAAAAGCACGGTGGTCCCGAAGTCCTCGAGGTGGGTGAACTCGAGGCGCCTGCCGCCGGGTCGGGTGAGGTACTGATCGACGTGCGGGCCACGTCACTCAACCACCTGGACATCTTCGTCAGGCAGGGCCTGCCCGGTATCGAGCTGCCGCTGCCCCATGTGCCGGGATGCGACGCCGCCGGCCGTGTGGCCGCCATCGGCGACGGGGTAAGCGACGTAGCGGTCGGCGACCGCGTGCTGGTCAACCCGTCGATTACTTGCGGCAGGTGCGAGGTGTGCGTGCGCGGCGACGCCTCGATGTGCCGCAGACTGCAAATCATTGGAGAGCACGTGTGGGGGGGGTACGCCGAGAAGCTCGTTGTCCCCGAAGATAACGTCGTCAAGATCCCCGACCACTTCTCGTACGAAGAAGCGGCGGCGGTACCGATGGTTTTTGTAACGGCGTGGCGCATGCTGGTCACGCGTGGTAAGCTCCGTCCGGCGGAAGACGTCTTGATTCTGGGCGCGGCCGCGGGCGTGGGAAGCGCCTGCATCCAGATTGCGAAGGGCGCGGGCGCCCGCGTCATCGCGGCGGCGAGCAGCGACGACAAACTGGAATTCTGCCGCGAGCTGGGCGCGGACGTTCTCATCAACTATAAAGACGAGGATTTCCTCGAGCGCGTGCGCGAGGAAACGGGCAAGAGGGGCGTCGACATATGCGTGGACTACGTCGGCAAGGCCACCTGGGTCAAGAGTCTGAGGAGCCTGGCGAAGGGCGGCCGCCTGTTGACGTGCGGCGCCACCACTGGCTACGACCCGCCCACGGACCTTCGTTATATTTTCTATAACCAGCTCGAGGTGATCGGGTCCACCACGGGCACCCGGAACGAGCTGCTCGCCCCGCTGCAGCTGCTCTTCCGGGGAGCGATGAAGGCAACGATCGGCAGGGTGATGGATCTCGCGGATACCGCGGAGGCGCACCGGTTGATGGAGAAACGCGAGGTGCTCGGCAAGCTCGTCATCCGCGTGAGTTCGGACAACCAAGGCAAGTGAGGTTTCGAAAAGACATGTCGACAGAAACAGAAAAGATTCAGTTCAACACCCACCCCGACAAGTACAAGCATATCGAGCTGTCGGTCGACGGCCCCATCGCGCACATCCGGCTGAACGTCTCGGAAGAAGACGGGCTCAGGCCGGGATACAAGCTCAAGCTCAACTCGTACGATCTCAGTGTTGACATCGAGCTGAACGACGCGGTGAACCGGCTTCGTTTCGAACACCCAGAGGTGGCGGTGGTGTGCATCGCGAGTGCGATAGAGGGTACCTTTTGTGCAGGGGCGAACATCTTCATGCTGGGACAGTCGAGTCACAGCCACAAAGTGAATTTTTGCAAGTTCACGAACGAGACCCGGATCAATATCGAAGAGGCGACGGCAAAGAGCGGCCAGTACTACGTGGCGGCATTGAACGGTCTCGCCGCCGGCGGCGGCTACGAGCTGGCCATGGCCTGTGAGGAAATCCATTTGATCGACGACCGCAAGTCCACGGTCAGCCTGCCCGAGGTGCCGTACCTCGGCGTGCTGCCGGGAACGGGAGGGCTGACGCGTGTGGTGGACAAGCGCAAGGTGCGACGGGACCTGGCCGACGTCTTTTGCACGGTGGCCGAGGGGGTAAAGGGCAAGCGAGCCGTGCAATGGAATCTCGTCGATTACACGCATCCGTCCTCGACCTTCGAGGAGAAGGTGGCGGGCCGTCTCAAGGAGCTCGCCGGTAAAGGGAACGACGCCAGGGGGATCACCCTCGAAACGGTGCAGTCCGAAGTGGAGGGTGATACCTACAAGTACCGCTACGTCACACTGGCGATCGACGTCGCGGCGCGCACCGCAAAGATTACGATCAAGGGACCCGAGGAGAAAGACTCAGAGATACCGAAAGACGCCGCACAGCTCGGTTCGGACTGGTATGCGCTTCGTATGTGGCGCGAGTTGCGCGATGCGGTCCTGCAGCTCCGTTTCAATTACGGGACCGTCGGTGCGGTCGTGGTACACAGCGAGGGGAACCCCGCATGGCTCATCGCCCTCGACGAGGCGCTGCACGCGCGCAAGGACCACTGGTTCGCGCGCGAGGTGCTCCTCCAGCAGGGAAGGGTGCTGAAGATGATCGACATAACGGCCCGCACCTTTTATACGCTGATCGAGCCGGGGTCGTGTTTCGCCGGCAGCCTGCTCGAGATCGCCCTGGCAGCTGATCGGGTCTACATGCTCGACGACTCGGACGGCAAGAACCGCATCGGGGTGAGCGTCCTGAACGACGGCCACCTGCCGATGTACCACCATCTTAGCCGCTTGCAAAACCGCTTTTACCAGGCCGACGAGCGGGTCGAGGCGGCACTGGCGAAGAGCGGCGCGCTCGTAGACGCCGCGGAAGCGTACGAGCTCGGTCTTGTCACCGAGATACCGGATGATATAGACTGGGAAGACGAGGTCCGCGTGGCCATCGAGGAACGCGTGTCGCTATCGCCGGATGCGCTCACCGGTCTCGAGGCCAACCTGCGCTTTGTCGGACCCGAATCGATGGAGAGCCGGATCTTCGCCCGGCTTTCCGCGTGGCAGAACTGGATTTTTACACGTCCCAATGCCACCGGCGAGCGGGGAGCGCTCACTTCATACGGCCAGACCACCAACCCGGAATTCGACTGGAGCAGAGCCTGATGAACATCTCTTCCAATGTTAATTACGACGATGTCGTGCCGAATAACGTAGACCTCAAGGGCAACCGCAAGCTGCAGCGCGCGCTGGCCGAGTGGCACCCCAAGTTCATGAAATGGTGGTGGGAGCGGGGCCCGGAGGGTTTTCAGGATAACGAGGTCTTCTTGAGAACGGCGATCAGTGTGGATTCCAGCGGCTGGGCGACGTACGACTACGTTCGCATGCCCGACTACAAATGGGGCATCTTTCTGACGCCGACCAAGGGCGAGGAGAAGATACATTTCGGCGACCGCATGGGGGAAGACAGGTGGGAGGAAGTACCCGGCGAGTACCGGAACGACCTGAGGCGGCTCATCGTGACACAGGCCGACACCGAGCCGGGATCGGTCGAGCAGCAGCAGAAGTTGGGACACTCCGCGCCGTCTCTCTACGATTTGCGCAATCTCTTTCAGGTAAACGTCGAGGAAGCGCGTCACCTGTGGGCGATGGTCTACCTGCTGCAGCAGTTCTTCGGTCGTGACGGTCGCGAGGAGGCCGAGGAACTTCTCATCCGTAACTCGGGCGATGCCGACGCTCCCCGTATCCTGACCACGTTCAACGAGCCGATCCTCGACTGGCTGGATTTCTTTTGCTTTACCATGTTCACCGACCGCGACGGCAAGTACCAGCTGGGCGCGCTGGCCGAAAGCGCCTTTACACCGATGGCACGCACCACTCAGTTCATGTTGACCGAGGAGGCGCATCACCTCTTTGTCGGCGAGACCGGGGTGGGGCGCGTGATCCGGCGAACCGCGCAACTCATGAAGGAAAGCACGAACGAGGACGTGACCGAGTTCGACGCGATTCCGCTCGATCTCATCCAGAAGTACATCAATCACTGGTTTTCCGTATCCCTGGACCTCTTCGGCTCGGAAGACTCGAGCAACGCGGCGTCGTTTTTCGGATCGAGTCTCAAAGGCCGCTTCGGTGAGTCGAACCGCAAGAAACACCCGGACCCTGTCTGCAAGGATGTCGGATACGAGCTTGAGACGGTCAATGACAAGGGCAAGGTCACAAGCGTGACCATACCGATGAGGCGCGCCATGAACGCAGTGCTGAGGGACGCCTACATGGACGATTGTGCCCGTGCCGTGCGCCGCTGGAACAAGGTCCTCGAGGACGAGCAGATCGATTTTCGGTTCACACTGCCGTCGGCCCGTTTCAACCGCAAGATTGGCCTGCAGTCGACACACTTTTGCGACCCGGCGGGCACTCCCCTGAGCAAGGAAGAGTGGGAGGCGAGCAAGGACAAATGGACTCCCACCGAGGAGGACAAGAAGTACGTGCGCGGCATTATGGCGCGGGTGACCGAGCGCGGCAAGTTCGCCAACTGGATCACTCCACCAAACCGGGGTATTTTCGGTAAGCCGCTCGATTTCGAATACGTCCGGCTCTAGACTTTCCCACAAACCACCAGGAGTCACATGACCATCGAGCACACCAAACTGCTGATTAACGGCGAATGGCGTGATGCGGACGGCGGCGCCACGCACGCGATTGTCAACCCCGCCACCGAGGAAGTGTTGTGTCAAGTGGCCGAAGGCTCGGCCGCCGACGTGGAAGCAGCGGCAGAGGCGGCCCGTGCGGCGTTCCGCTCGAAGGCGTGGCGGAAAATGGGCGGTACGGGCCGGTGCAAAGCGCTGTGGAAGCTCGCCGACCTGCTCGAGCGCGACGCCGACGAGATCGCCCGCCTGGAGACGATCAACCAGGGCAAGCCCATCTTCGAGTCGCGCAAGATCGACATGCCGTTCGTCGTCGAGGTGTTCCGCTACTACGCCGGCTGGGCGGACAAGATCCAGGGCGAGAGCATTCCCGTGCAGCCCGGGCTGCTGAATTACACGCTGAAGGAGCCGGTCGGTGTCGTGGGGATGATCGTGCCGTGGAATTTTCCGCTGCTCCTTACGTGTTACAAGCTCGCGCCGGCGCTGGCGGCGGGCTGCACCGCCGTGATCAAGCCGGCCGAGTACACGCCGCTGACCGCGCTCAAGCTCGGGGCGCTCTGTCTCGAAGCGGGTTTTCCGCCCGGGGTGGTCAACGTTGTGCCGGGCAAGGGTTCGGTCATTGGAAAAGCCATGCTCGAGTCTGCGAATATTGACAAGATCGCCTTTACCGGCTCGACGGAGACGGGACGCGCCATCATGCGCGGAGCGGCTAGCACCATCAAGCGGGTGTCGCTGGAACTGGGCGGCAAGTCTCCGAACATCGTTTTTTCGGATGCGAAGCTCGACTATGCCGCCAGCGGCGCCTGTGGCGGCATCTTCTATAATAAAGGAGAGGTGTGTACGGCAGGCTCGAGACTCTTCGTGCACAAGTCCGTGCACGACCAGTTTCTCGATGTGCTCACCCAGAAGATGGCCAAGTACGTTCCCGGCGATCCGCTGGATGACAAGACCCGCCTCGGCCCGCAGGTGTCGGAGTCCCAACGCGACGGCATCGTCGCGGCCGTCGACAAGGGTAAAAGTGAAGGCGCGAACGTCTACACCGGTGGTAACGCGACCACGGTCGGAGGCAAGGGTTACTACGTGGAGCCCACGGTGCTTACCGGGGTGAACAACGAGATGAGCGTCGCCAGGGACGAGATCTTTGGACCCGTCCTCTGCGTGCTGCCCTTCGACGAAGAGGAAGAGGTGGTGGAGTGGGCGAACACGAACTGCTACGGACTGGCCGCCGGCGTGTGGACCCAGGATCCCGCGCGGGCGCACCGTGTGGCGGCGGCACTCGAGGCCGGAACGGTGTGGATCAACACGTACAACCTGTTTCATCCGGCGTCTCCCTTCGGGGGGCGCAAGGAGAGCGGCTTCGGGCGCGAGTTGGGTCGGGAGGGGTTGGAGCATTTTCTGGAGACGAAGTCGGTGTGGGTGAGTCTGCGGTAGCTTCGGGCGGTGGGCTGTTGGATTGTTTCCTGACCCGCGCTCCACTTCGCTCGGCTACCCCGCTGCGCGGGGTGATCCTCGCTCGTTCCCGCGACGGGTCCGTCAACAATCCAACAGTCCACCGCTCCTACGTAACTCGCTCGTTCCCGCAACGGCTCCGTCACCAACCCAACGACGCTCCGCCACTCTGGAACTCGCTTTAGAACACCCAGCCCACCGCACCGCCTTTCACAAAGCACACGAGCAGAACCACAACATGACAGCATGCTGTCATTATGGTAGCATACTGTCACTGTGACAGTATGCTGTCAATTATTGGGACAGGTTGTTCGCGTGCGCAGGGCCGCGACGGCCTATACGCGAAAGAGATACTGGAACTTTACGAAGAACGTGCGCTGGGTCTGCCGGAAACCAGTGTTACCGGCGAAGCCCGGTTCTTCGTAGTCGAGGAAATCGTGCGTGGAGCCGGCGAAGAATACGGTGAAGGGGTTGATCTTGTAGCTGATCAGCGGGTCGAGATCGTAGGTAGCGCCGCCTCCCGAGTCCTTGCGGTACTCGCCCACCAGGCGCAGGAAGAGCCGCTTGTTGAGCTGGTAGGTGAGCTTGTTGCGTACGCTGTACTGCTTGTGCTGGGCGTGCGGCACACCGGGCCGCCCGGGCAGCTTGGCGAACTTGATGATCAGGTAGATGGTATCGAACTTGATCTGGCTCGTGGGCTTGAGTTCGGCCCTCAACCTCATGCTGGTCGAACTGGCCAGAAACGGTGAAGCCGACCTGAATATCGAGCGGCCCTGGCGGATCCATCCCTCGGCCGTTAGAAAACGTGTGAAGTCCGTTTCGACTTCGAAGAACAGTCGGCGAATGCCCTTGATATGCACGTCTCGGAAATCCTCCTGGCTCCACAGATAGCTGGCAAACACCTGGGTTTGCTTCTTGAATTTCATGAATAGCTGCGGTTCGATCCATTCGTCCTTGAACTTGCCGTCGTAGTTGAACTCGCGGCCAATGTTAAAGCCCGGTTCGACCACGTCGAGAATTCTGTTGTCGGGCTGAAAGGTCATTTCGTTCCACATGCCGGCCAGTCGGAAATTGTTCGCAAAAACGAACCCGTTGTCCGCGCGGAATGTCGGCGAGCTATCCTCATAATAGATACCGAAATTCCAGTGGCGCGCCTCCCGGTTGAAGTCGGCGGCGATGGCGTGGCCAAAGAAACTTTCCCCGTCGAAGTCCGAAGTATAGCGATCGTTGTCCGCCCGGGGACCGAAGGAGTCACCGTTGAAATCATCGGACAGCGACGGGTTGTTCGGCTCGCGCGTATGGCTGCCCATGACCTGGGCGTTGAAACGGTACTTTTCCTTCAATCTCAAATCGTAGTCAATGCCGAAATTGCTGGCGGAACCACCGGCGTCGGTGTATCGCCGGTCGGTGACCATGAGTCCTACAAACGAATCGTCCAGGACGTCGCGCTTGACCCGCAGAATGTTCGACACGGACTCGCCGGGAAAAACCAGGCTGCTGCCCTCTTCGAAGGGCACGGGAAAAGAGGTGTTGTCATCCTGGGCGGATATAAAACCCACGGTGTATTTGCCCGCCTTGCCGGTCACCTTACCGGCGGCTTTCGGGTCGTTCAGGGTTCGCGTGTGAACGGTCCGGACCTTCGAGCGAAAAATGTCGGCGCCCTCGAGAAAGAACGGCCGCTTCTCGTCGAGAAAAATAGCGGAGGTGAGATTCAAGCTAATCTGGGCCTCGTCGGATTCCACCTGGCTAAAGTCGGGGTTTATGGTTCCGTCGAGTGTGAGGTTCGTGGTGAGGCCGTACTTTATGCCGACGCCGCCGTCGACGTTCGCGTCGTCGTTCTGAAACGCCGAGGTCGGGTCGTCGATGTCCTGGGCTCGTCCTACCTGGTCGCTGATCGCGTAGGGCAGGATTTCGAGCTTTCGACCCGAGTTCACTCCGGTGATGCCGGTCATCGTGCCCGCCTGGCAGAAGAGACAGCTCTCGTCCCTCGATAGCGGTGCCCACGAGTGTTGCTCTCGGCTGCTCCGCGGGCGAATCCTCAGCGCGTGGACTCCCCATTCTTGCTCCTCTACATTTGGAAAGCGCAGGCTTCTAAAGGGGATGGCCAACTCGGCCGTCCAGCCCGTCGAATTTATCTCGCCCGCCGATTGCCATACGGTGTCGAAGCTGTCGTCCTCACCACCGCCCTTGCTCCGCCGCTGGTCGTACTGGATGCCGTACGGGTTGACGTAGAATTCGTAGCTGTTCTGGCGATCGTTGAAGGTGTCGAACATGATCCCCGCGAAATCATCGCGGCCGATGTTGTCACGGTCGGTCACCGTGGCGCGGATGCCCGCAACGTCCTCGTCGTGGCAGACAAACGCCACATATATGTTCTCATCGTCATACGCCAGCAACACGTCGGTTTGAACGGCAGGCTCCACGTTGTCCCCAGGGGTGACTTCCACGAAATTGGTGAGCTTTGCGGCGCGTTGCCACATGACCTCGTCGAGCTTACCGTCGATCGTCGGGCGCGAGGTGATCCGGGGGATAATGAAATCGAGGGTGGAGTTGGGCGTGAATTTTGGGAGATCGCCGGTCGAAGAGTCGTTGTAACCTCCACCGTCCGGCCGCGCGAACGGTGCCGACGGTGAGAGCACGGCTAGATGGATTAAGACAACGACTATTATAGAAAGAAAACGAGGTGCGTTCTGGGTTTTCAATCTCATGTTCCCTTTCCGGCGGAAGCACTGTAAGCCCACCCAGTATACCATGAGCTACGCGGCGGGTAGCCGAGCGAAGTGGAGCACGGCGAGCGAGACAATCTAACCGGCACCCCCCCGCAACCCACGGCGGATCAATCAACGCCGCGATTCCAGCGAGAACAGGTGCTTGATTCTGCCCCACGTCGTGTTCTCGACGGGCGCGGCGTTCTGGATGTTGCCTCTCAGCTCGCCGGTTATATAGACGTCCGTGTGAATGTTGATATAAATGCGTCCGGCGAAGAGCTCGGGAACCATTCCCGAAGGAATGTCCCACACACCGATCTTGGAGGTACCCAGCGGCAGTCCGAAATGGATGGGGCCGTTATCCCGCGGCCCTGCGTTGTGGAAATGCGCGTCCGTCTCCTGGCCGATCAGGTCGCGGTAGCGGATATCGAACGACAACTGGGTCTGGGCCGTATTTAAAACGAGGATCGCGGAGCCGGAGCCCGGGACGGGTAGCGGGGGTACGTTTTGGGCGCCGTCGAGCATGGCGATGAAGGTCGTATCAGCGGCGGCCGGCAAGCCTGCGACCAGCGCAAAGAGCGCGGTGACAGCAGCCATCTTGACAAGGGATCGATAAATCATTGGAGCACGGCCCCCAACGTTCGCGACCAGGTCCGGCGAGCGGGCTACCGGGCGTTTTCCGCAGGTCATCGTTGCAACAAGTGTACACCGTGTACCCCACCCAGTCAATACAGCGCGGTCGGTTGTAAAGCACATTTAGAAATGTCCGGTGTCCCCAAGAGAGCACGGGCTACCGGTCGGTTTGGCTGGTGCCGGGGAACCGTATCCACTATAATGCGCCAATCACCGATTGTTATCGGAAACATCTTACAACTTCGCCGTCACAACTGGAGGTACGGCATGGCGTTTTGTCCCGAATGCCGGAGCGAATACCTGGAGGGCACGGAGACCTGCGAGGATTGCGGGGTCGATCTGGTGGCACAGCTCGTAGAGCCCGCACCGGACACGCGTGACGGCGCACTGGTGGAGGTATGGTATGCTCACGGCGAGATGGACGCCCAGCTGATCCGATCGCTCCTCGAAAGCAACGGAATAAGTTCGATGTTCAGCGGCGAATCGCTACGTCTCACTCATGGCTTCACGATCGACGGCCTGGCCGAGGTGAGGATCCTGGTGCGGGAGGCGGATGCCCCACGCGCCCGGGAAATCATCGGCACCATGGATGATATGCGCCAGTGCCCGGAGTGCAGCCAACCCGCCCACAAGAAAGATGCTTCCTGTCATTACTGCAAGAAGCAATTGTCGTAGTCGAGCGCCGTGCGTGTGTCAAGCACCGCAGCCTCAACTGCCGTAGTTGTTTGACGAACCAGGGAGAACCCTTATGAGCGTAATTCCTTTTGTGGCCCTCCTGTTGCTTTCCGGCCCTGGCGACCAGCAGGGCGATGAGCGGCTGGCCCATGCGACCCGCCTCGCCCAGGATTTCATCATCGCGGACACCCACATCGATGTGCCTTACCGGCTGTGGAAGAAAATGGAGGACATCTCGGTGGCCACCGAGGGTGGAGATTTCGACTATCCGCGTGCGAAACGGGGCGGTCTCGACGCGGTCTTCATGTCGATTTTCACACCGTGGCAGCAGGAGGAAAAAGGCGGCTCGAAAGCTCTGGCGGACAGCTTGATCGACCTGGTAGAGGGTTTCGCGGTGCGGTGGCCCGCCAAGTTCGCCATGGCGACGTCGGTGGATGAAGCAAAGGAAGCGGTTGAGGCCGGCAAGATCGCGCTGATGTTGGGGATGGAAAACGGCTCACCGATCGAGGGGGACCTGGGGAACCTCGAGTACTTTGCCAGAAGAGGCGTGCGTTACGTCACACTGACCCATTCGAAGGACAACCACATCTGTGATTCCTCCTACGATGACAGCGGGACCTGGGGGGGGCTCAGCCCCTTCGGCAAGAAGGTGGTGCCCGAAATGAACCGTCTCGGTGTCATGATCGACATTTCACACGTATCGGACAAGGCGTTCTACCAGGTCATGGGATTGTCCAAGGCGCCCGCCATCGCGTCGCACTCTTCTTGCCGCCACTTCACCCCGGGTTTCGAGCGCAACATGGACGATGAAATGATCAAGCTGCTCGCCAAGAACGGCGGCGTCATCCAGATAAACTTCGGCTCGACTTTCATCAACGAGGATTGCCGGCGGAGGTTCTATATCGGCAAGGACAAGGCCGAGCAATACGCCCGTGAAAACGACCTCGACCCCGAGGGTCCCGAGGCCAGGGCCTGGCGTACGAAGTACTTTGAAGACAATCCCCACGGGTTTGCCGATATCTCAGATGTCGCCGACCATATCGATCACGTCGTCCGGCTGGTCGGGGTGGACCACGTGGGTTTCGGGTCGGATTTCGACGGTGTGGGGGACACGCTCCCCACGGGCCTGAAGGACGTTTCCCATTATCCGAACTTGATTGCCGCGCTCCTCGAGAGGGGCTATGGCGAAGGGGACATCGAAAAGATGTGCTCGGGCAACCTCTTTCGGGTGTGGAGAGAGGTCGAGCGGGTCGCCCGCGAGTCACGGGCGTCACGTTAGCCGTGTTTTGGACAACCTCAATTAAGGCAATTGGTTGAAGAGAAGTTTTTTTGTAATGAATGGCCGGGACGGGCGACGAAACTGCTATACTGGTTCGGCCGGGCCACTCACCTGTTGATACCGTTCACCCGGCGGTCCCGCCCGATTTATTGAATCCCGCAGGCAAGAGGAGAGATTATGTCGAAGAAGGTAATACTGCCGATTGCGATACTGGTGGCGACTTTTGCCCTCGCCTCGTGCAGCATGATGGCAAAGATGATG
>JAZGDW010000199.1:0-2195 GCA_036478295.1 Candidatus Krumholzibacteriia bacterium | reverse complement strand
ACTCGGCATTAGATATGTGGTGTATTCGGTATTCCAGGAAATAGGCGAGACGGGTTTTGGGAAACCACATGATGCCGATTCCTGCTTGTAGCGTGAAGTTTAGTCTGCTTGCTTCAGGAGGGATGGGGTCGGTCGAGAACAGAGCCCCCGCACCCAAAGACAGGAATGGCTTCACCTTGGAGTTGGGGGCCATATAGTGGCGCAGCAAGAGTGTGAAAGAAGCGCCGTAGGTCGTTTGCTCTTGAAACATGAGGAAGACGGGGAGAATCTCCACCGCGAAAACCACGTTGCCCTTCAGGAAACCGGGGCCTTTCTGGTTGGTCAAAATGCGGCCGATGCGGCCTCCTAGTGTGAGAAACTCCCGGTCAGCGACACCTCCCCCAATGTCGTGGGCAATCCCGACTCCCGCCAAAAGGCCCCACTCCTGGTCCCCTTTTTGAAGATGTCCCGGGGCTACCTCGCTTGCTGTCGATTCGGGTTCCGCCTGGCTGGTGCCGCTTGCATTCTGGCCTGTGGCATCGTCGGCGAGGGCCCGCGGGGAAGTCGCGGAGAGAAACAGAGCGATGACGATGGTTCCAGCGCATACGGCTTGCGACATGGGTCGCCGAGTATAGCATGTGGTCGAACGGCCTGGTTTGCGGCAAAAAACGATTTGGAGGCTGGCGCTCGAGCTTCTATGATGATTGTGCTCGGAAGGAGTGGGTGCAACGCTGATACGTCACTTTTTTCATAACTTGGAACGGCGCCTGGCCCAGAAGGACGATCCTGAGCGGAGGGTGCTTCCCTTCGGCTGGGGGACGGAGTTCTTGGGAGACGGCCTGCTCGCCGGACCCGAAGCTCGTGCCTTTCTCCACCGGCACGTCGAGGAGGCGCTCGACGATACCGATGCCTATTTTCCCGCGGCGTCCATTTCGGACTTTCGATTGCAGGACTCCGAGCTCACATTCTCTAGTCCGGTAGTAACTCGATATCACAAGAACAATTTGGCGCGCGGGGCGCTCTTCCCGGTAGCGCGGAAGGGGCCGGCGGTGATCGTGCTTCCTCAGTGGAACGCCAAGGGAGGGGCGCAGACCGGGTTGTGCCGGCTTCTGAATCTCTTCGGGTTAACGGCGCTTCGCCTTACTCTCCCTTATCACGGCGCGAGGATGCCCGAGGAGCTCACTCGTGCCGACCATATGTTGAGTCCGAACCTGGGGCGCACGCTGCAAGCGTGCCGTCAAGCAGTGTTGGAAGCGCGCGCCGCGGTCACGTGGCTGGTTGAGGAGGGCTATGGCCCGATCGGCATCATTGGGACGAGCCTAGGTTCTGCGATCGCGTTCATCGCGTTGGCGCATGACCAGCGGATTCAGACCGGGGTGATGAACCACATCTCACCGTATTTCGCGGATGTCGTTTGGCGAGGCATCTCTACGCGGCAGGTGCGGCAAGGCTTGGAGGGACAAATAGATCTCGACGAGCTCCGGCAGCTATGGCTCCCTATTAGTCCCAGAAGCTACTACCAGCGACTCAAAGGAAGTGGGCGGGAGGTGATGCTCGTCTACGCCCGTTACGATCTGTCGTTTCCACTAGACGAATCACGTCGACTCGTGTCGGAGTTCGAGCGTTTAGGAATCCGCCACCAGAAGCTCGTCTTGCCTTGCGGTCACTACTCGACCGCGAAGTTCCCGTTCAACGTCGTGGACGGTGTGGCAATGGCCCGCTATCTATCTAGGAATCTCGAGAAGAAAAAATCTAGATAGGATAACAGGATAACGAACACGGGCTTGGCCGTTAGTATCCTGTTCATCCTGTCAATCCTGTCTGATGCTTTTCTTTTTGTCTGGAGGCGGTTAGAAGTAGTAGGCGAGGCCGCCGAAGATCCTTCGGGTTCGCCCGTGCCACTCACCCCCGGGCACCCACCAGCGCATATCGGCTCGCACCGACACGTTGTAGAGAAAGTAATAGTCGAAACCGCCTCCGAAGCTGAACGTCGGCTCGGTCTCGAGCGTCCTTTCGTCTTGATCGATGGTGTCCGTTTCGGTGTCGAAATTGGTCCTAACGAGGTTTCGTCGTACGACGCCCCCACCTCCTAAAATGTAGGGGTGGAAGGGTTTACGTCGGCCAAAGTGGTAATAAAGAGTCCCGTCCACGTGATATCGGTTCTGTTCCAGCTGGACCTGAGCCACTACTCTAGGGTCCGTCTCGATGATGAGGTT
>JAZGDW010000198.1:0-9177 GCA_036478295.1 Candidatus Krumholzibacteriia bacterium | reverse complement strand
GCCTCGATGACCTGGGGTACCACGTGCTCGGGAGTGACGAAGTTGATATTGTGGCAGCCGCGCTGCTGCAGCTGGAGCATGATATTCGCGACGGCCTCCGCCGGGCACTCCGGGGCCGAGGATTCCTGGCTGATGTTCCAGTTCTGGCAGAAGACGCAGCGCAGATTGCAGAAGCCGAAGAAGATGGTACCGGAACCGTTCCACCCGCGGAGACAGTCCTCTTCGCCAAAATGCGCGAAGGCGCTCTCGACGCGGGCGTGCCTGCCCGTGTGGCAGACGCGTGTCTCGCCCGCCATGCGGTCGATGTGGCAGTCGCGCGGACACGCACAGCAGTCCTCGAGCTCCCGCAGACCGGCTTCGACACGCCCGGCGATAACGTCGCTCGCCAGGGCCCGGTACGCGGGCTCGAAGGGGTCGATGACAAACCGTGGGTCCACGCTACCTGGGATGCCGCGAGCTTGGATCATACCGGTTTATTGTACCATTTGTGGTTGCCGCGCTAAGAGGAAAAGCCCGCCGGCAACCGCAACTCGTGCCGGATGGGCTTCTGGTGATGAGCGGGTCGGAAAAAAATGGCCCGGGGCGGAGGCCCCGAGCCATTATCTTTGTCCACTTGAGTTGAAGCGGGAATGGCAACCCGGTTACCGGACCGCCACCGGTCGAATGCAACCTATTCGCTGACCTTGGAAACGTTTTCCGCGGACGGTCCCTTTTTGCCCTCGACGATATCGAACTCCACGCGGTCGCCGTCGTTCAGCGACTTGAAGCCTTCACCCTGAATCGCCGAATGATGCACGAAGCAATCCTTCGATCCATCCGACGGGGTGATAAAGCCGAAGCCCTTGCTATCGTCAAACCATTTCACTGTGCCTGTGGTACGTGACATTACGTACTCCTTTGTTTAAACAACCTTGTAGTTCGGAGTCCGGCCTGACCGTACCTACCGACTACTCGTTATCCGCGCGACTGGCATCCGGTTCACCCGGTGACGGCCGTGTCAGCCTCACCATCCGCGCCCATCCACGAGAAGCCACAAAAAAAAGAGCCGAGCTCTGAAAGCCAGGTCTTTTCTCGTTCGCGTTCTCTGGTCTCAACACACGCGAGGTAGGATACACCAAGGCGGTGCCACTGTCAAGGGACTATTTCACAAGGGCCCAATCGAATAGATAATGGCGGGCCAGACAATACGAACCTCGAACTTTTGAACCGTTCGTACAAGCCCTGCTCTCCGGCTAGAAGTCCGTCTCAGGGACTCTAACCCCGAACTCCTAATTAAGGATCCGTGGGCCTACGTTTGCCGGATCCACCTGTCAAATTATAACTTAGGTAACGGCTGAATTACAAAGTGGCGTCACCTACAGGGTCACTTGCCAGAATTGCAAGGTCATATTCAACACTATTCCCATTCCAAGCCCATAGATTGAATGCTCAACAATAGGAGAGAGCACGGGCCTCACATTCCGAGGCGATCGAGCGCCGAACAATCCCCATCCAAAACCAGGGAATAGAACGACCCAGGGAAGGAGTACAGTCACGAGTCCCCAAATGAGGCCCGGAATTAGGTTATTGCCTGGCACTGCAATACTGAGTCCCAGGAAAATGGCCGGATAAGTAAGCGCTACAGCACCACCGGTGAAGTAGTGGCCGATCCACCCAACGATCCTCTCATTCTTCACGGAGCTCGACTCATTAATGTTCTCGTGCACGAATTGGCCACGGAAGAGGCCCAAGAGCCAACGACCGTTGGCTGCGCTTCCTCCTCATCCTCCCCAAGTGATCTTCAGCCTGCCGGCCATCCATCCGATGATGTCCATCAATACGGTGCCGACCAGCCCGCCTATCAAAGCCCAGAAGAACAATTCCATGAGATCCCCTCCGTAGCCATCATTACTCAGATGACCTGTTCAGTTGCTGCAAAGTCCAGCACCGAATAGCGCTGAATTCAAACAGTAACCACTGCCGCTTCTTCGGGTTTCCTAGATCAAACCGCACAGGAAGATATACGGCTTTGGACACCATTTCTCCTTTTACTCACAAGATTAAACGGGCCGGGTATTCCGGCTCTACTCTTGCAGTATCCTGATCGCGGTCTCTAGCTGAGCGTCCTTGCCAGCGCGGAGGGACGCGATATCATACGGCACATTGACATCGGGTGTGATTCCCTTACCTTCAGGAACATAGCCGTTCACGAAGCGGGTTTCTGCACTCGGATAAACGAGTGTTGCACCGATGTCAAGAGGCAGGACGCCCGCAACCAGCACCATTCCGGCTGTCTTGTTTCCGATGACTTTCGCGCGGCCCAACGCTTGCATGGCTCCAGGAAGTTCTTCCGCTGCGGAGGCGCTCATTTCATCCACCAGAAAAACCACCTTTCCTCGATAACCATTGGGTGCGGGCTCAAGGGTAATGTCCTCAGTGCCGAAGCGATTGACGTAGCGCCAGACAAGAGAGCGCTCTGTGATGAGATATTCGGCAATGGCTCGGCGAACTTGGAAGTCACCGCCTACGTTACCGCGAAGATCAATGATCAG
Organism: Candidatus Krumholzibacteriia bacterium; assembly: GCA_036478295.1. Lineage (GTDB taxonomy): Bacteria > Krumholzibacteriota > Krumholzibacteriia > WVZY01 > WVZY01 > JAZGDW01. The sequence continues at coordinate 6,646 of JAZGDW010000198.1, read as the reverse complement.
TCCGGAAACATCATGGTACTCGGTTATCGCTGCGAGGATGCGTTCAGTAAGTTCGCCATGGAAGGAACTGAACCGGATATATCCGATATGGTCGCCGATCGCGCGACTTTCAAAGTCGAGATAAACCGGCGGGATTCCTTCCAGCAATTCGACTGCGCCGTCACGAGGAAAGGCAGTGAGGGTAGCAGACTCTTCCGCTCCCTCCTCATTAAGATAGGTGATTTCAACCGTTTCCCCAGCATCGCGAAACAGCTCGCGGCCCGCACGCTCGGTGGCGAGCATGAGCGGTCGGATTGCAGGTACAGGCGGTGTGGCGACCTTCGCCATGAAATCGTCAAGTGTCGAGCCGTTGAGGCTGGTGAGGACGGTCCCAGGCTGAATGGCGGGTGCCGTATCCCCTAACTCCGTTTTCCTACGCGTGACAACAATCTGGTTCTCAATGATACGAATATCCAGGCCGACCTCTCCATCCGCGAACGAGGAAGGCGCACCGATCCACTCAGGATGGTCGTTGGGAATGACACCAATGTGAGACACTTCAAGCTGAAACAGCATAGTGTTCAGCGTGACATAGAAATCTTTCTCAGTCGGCGCATTGCGGGCCTTTGCCCGATATTCTTCTCCTATAGCCTGCCAGTCGCGTCCACCGAAAGTCTCGTCATAGAAATTGCTGTTAATCTGTTCCCATATCTGATCAAAGGTCTCGACCCGTTTGGAATTCTCTTGTGCCTCTGCACCGGTTGCGAGCGACAGCAGCAAGAAAAGCGCAGCAAGCCAGATGAAGTTCTCTGCCGAACTACTGCGCCTGCGGCGCCTGTAGCTTTTGTTCATGATGGCCTCCCTTCAATTATCTATCCCCACTGATTGAGCCAGAAGTAGCGTAACGGAAATTTTTTGAAAGTGAGGTTTCGAAACCCTGCCGCTGTGAATGTATCTAAAAGTTCTTGCCGAGAATATCAATTCGCCGACCAAAGGTGTTCAATAAGCGGCTTCGTTAACCAACTCTTACGGGTAATGAAGAGCAGAAAACTACCCTGTCTTGAAAGGCGGGTTCGCAGTGCAATCACCTACTACAAGAATGATGCCAGGTGCTGGGGGGACATGCAACTCAATTGATAACAAAAACTAACGCAGGACAGCACAGCTAGTCGGATCTAACCGCTCAAGAAGACTGTAGGATATTTTATAAGAGTGGAGAATTGTTTACATGCGGCCCCGACTTTGGGTTCGCAATTTCGTTGACAGTGGCGCACAAAAAAATCCGGTGCGATGTCGGATTTGGCGCCGTTGGTGATCTACTGAACGCGCAGTGTCCGACTATAAGATCGACACCGCCTATCTCATGCCGCCGGTGCATCAGACGGTCGGTAAGTGGTGACGTCAAAGCGCGTTTCAGTTTTCGGACACTAAGGGCGTTATCGGAAGGCGTCACGCGAGTGATTCGCTTTCGTAAAGCTCCATACGTCGACCACCTGGTTTGATAAACAAAATTGGTCTGCAATATAATCCATTGCAGGACAATCAGTTATAATCGATGGCGGGGCCGACGAGACTCGAACTCGCGACCTCCTGCGTGACAGGCAGGCGTTCTAACCAAACTGAACTACGACCCCACCAGATATGTGCAAGAGCGCCTATTTGCGGGAAGGAGCGAAGCCAAAGTACCACCGGGGGGCCGCCTTGTCAATCGGCATTTGCGCTCCCGACGCGCCCTCGAGGCTCCAGGCCGCCGCGTGCCACCCCGATCGCTTACCCGCCGGCCCCCGCGCATCGCCTGCAGGCTGTCTCACACAAGACCCTCGAGCGACCCGGTCGCCTGAGCCTGCCCGGCGAGAACCGACGCCACCGCCGCGGCAACCTGCGGCGATGCCCCGAGGGTCAAGAGACACCCGACGGACTCCGGGACCCAGTCGTAAATCGGTGCCCCGGTCACCACGATGAAAGGCACCTGGCGCTGGGTGACGAACTCGGCGAGGACGTTCAGGGATTCTTCCGGCGGCCGCCCACGGGCCGAGAAGAGCGGCACCACGGCCGCATTGTCCGGGAGTTGCTCGGTTGCGAGATCCGCACCCGTCGCGCGCTGAGCATCGAGAACCAGTTCGCGTTCCCGCGGGGCGAAGAGTGGCTGAACGCGCCCACTGGAATCGGTGTTGAAACCGATTACCAGCGGCGTGGTCTTCCAGAGTGGAAAGCGCCGTACGATTCCCTCCGTGAACGATTCGAGGTCCTGGCTCTTGAGAGATTCCCCCGGTTGGAACACAACCGGCAAGAGCACCCATTCCTGATTGGGGCCCACCGGTAGAAACGATTTGGGGTCCCGCACCAGAACCAGGCTGCGCTCGGCCACCGTCTTGTAAATGGCCGGCATGGACGCGTAGTCCTGCAGGCGAATCACGTTGCCGTCCGGCTTTGGCGTGGGCGCCGCCCCGAATTCCCGGGCACGCCCGCGCAGCCGGCGGATTCGTCCCTCGGATGTGTCGAGGATGTGCAACAGATTGCGGATACCTTCGTTTGATTTGGCTGCTTCTTCCAGTTTGCGGTCGATACGGCCGCGATCCACGACCTTGTGCAAGGTCTCGATAATGGTCTGCATCACCTCGACCGCAATCATCGGTTCGGAGTCCTCCTGCAGCGCCAGGCGCTCCGGGACCGGAGACGCATACAGCAGAAGATCCGACCCGGCGAGGATCGAGCGCTCGAAGCCACCGGTCAAACCGCCGTAGCGAGCGCGGGCATGGATGCGCGCCCCCTCCATTTCCAATGCGTCGGTAATGACGACACCTTCGAACCCCATTTCATCCCGCAGCAGGGTGCGCATCATACGCCCGTCGAAGCTCGCCGGCGTTTGGTCGTCACGCCCGTCTCCGAGGTTGTAGGCCACGTGCGCCGTCATGACCAGGTCCACCCCGTCTCGAACCGCCCTCGCGAACGGCACCAGATCGAGTGCCCGCAGGTCGTCGAGACTCTTTGACACTTCGGGGAGTTGCTCGTGCGAGTCGTCACCGGTCGAGCCGTGTCCTGGAAAATGTTTTACGCACGCAAAAATCCCCGCGTGCTGGAATCCCTTGATCGATTGGCTCACGAACTCGGCGACGCGCTCCGGGTCCCTGCCGAAGGTTCGAAGACCCGTAATGGGGCTCTCCGGCGTGAGGTAGCAATCGGCGACCGGCGCCAGGACGACGTTCACCCCGAGCTTTGCCATCGCGGTCCCCGTCTCATAGGCGACGTCGTGGGCGAGCTGTGGGTCACCGGTGGCAGCGATCGCGAGCGCCGCGGGTGGGATGCCGATAAGGCGCCGCAACTCGCTCACGAAATCGCCCTCGTGATCCGCCATCACAAGCGGTGGGAGGCCGTCAACCGACAGCTTTTCTACGACGCTCTCCACCAGCTCACTCACCTGCGAGAGGCTGCTCATATTTCTGTCGAAAAGGATGACCCCAGAGAGACGGTGGAACTCGAGGTACGTGGCTTCGTGCTCGAGCAGCGCGTACCCGGTGAGTCCGATCACCTTGTGACACTCGATCTTTTTGATAAGCTGAAACCGGATGTCCGGCGACAGCGACGGATCGGAATGGTCATTCATCATGGTCTTTCTGCTCGGTGCCGGGGTGAATCGCCTCCACCCCGCGTTCCGCGTCGCTAGGCGATCCACGGCTCCGTGCGGGTGGCAGCGAACGGGCGCCCGGCCGCGCGCAGCCTGCGAGCACGGACGGGCTGTGCGCTGACAGGACCCGCGCTGGCCGTAGATGATCCTCGCTCGCTCACGCGACGGGCTGTCGCCGATTCAACCCGGCACCGAGGGACAACCCACTAATACATCTTCTCAACAGTGCAGCCCGGATAATAATGCGTGAGGATCATCTGGTACGTGTATCCCCGGTTCGCCATCGCGATCGCCCCGTTCTGGCACATGCCGACGCCGTGCCCGTTCCCGCCACCCGCGAGGCTCACGAACGAGATCCGGTCGCGCTCCATGGCCTTGTCCAGCCGGAACATTACACTCGGCAGGATGCGACCCTTGCTCACATCCACCATGAGCACCCAGCGGATCCGGTCCCCCTCGATGGTAAACGTGTTCTTCGTCGTCTCGATGCTCAGCGTGATCACCCGACCCGAGGCGCTGCGCGTTTCCACGCGCATGTTTTTCAGCGCTCCCACCTCATTCTCACTGATACCGAGCTCGCGCGGCAGTGTGACCCGCAGGATCTCCCCCATTTCCATCCCGGTAAACGAGTACCGCCAGCGGAAGTACTTGTTCTCACGGCAAAACGCGCCCCTCTCCGTCCGCGCCCGGTCGAGCACCCCGTGCAGGTAGTCTTTCGCCTCCCTTGCCGGCCATACCAGCCGGATGTCAGAGGTATGCCCGCCACAACATGCGCTGTAATACGTTTTTGCCGTCTCACCCCTGTGCTGGAGCGTGCGGCCCCGGGTGTCCCGCACCGCCGCCGTGGCGACCCGGAAGGTTCCCTTGCGGCCGCGGTAGACCTGGTCTTGCACGCTCGCGTAGACATCGAACGTGCCCCCGCGGCGTTCGTGCATCTTGTCTACGGCGTAGGTGCGCGCGGCGACCGCCTGCGCCTTGAGTGCATCGTACGCATCGGCGCCGGGGTTTCCGATCTCGTGCGGCAGGACGCCTTGCAGGTACGTTTCCAGGGGTACGAAGTTGCGTACGGTTAACCCACCCGCGGCGCCTTCCAGCGCGACTCTGATCACGCCGGCGTAGGGTATCTCCCCGTAGACTATTTCCGAGTTTTGCTTGGGAACGATGACCGCCTCACCTTCCACCGCACCGACCGTGTTCGCCGGTGAAACGACAACGTTCACCGAAGGGTAGCTCGCCGTAACGCGTGCGGTCGCGTCGCCCGGTACTTCGAGGATGATAAGCCCGCCGGTGGTCTGCACGCTGAAACCCTTACTAGAGGTAAGCACCACCTCACGCTGTCCTTCGGCGAGCAGCACCCGGATATCCGGCTCGGTACCACCGGCCCCGGCCGCTTCGGCGCGCCAGCTCGCGATCGTGCACAAACCTACGAGCAGAAGGCCGCAGCAGGCGAGCACCCGTACTCTCATGTTGAACTCCCAATGGCGATGGTCCCGAGCACGGTGCCGCGCGACGCGCCCGTCACCCGTGGGAGGACGGTCTGCCTGGCCATGAGCGCTTCACGGGCCAGGACCGCAAAATCGACGGCCTCTTTGGCATCGGCGGGAATGCCCAATTCGTCTATCCGGTGCAACGTGGCGGGCTCGAGCATCATTTTCAGCTCGTCCATCATGGCTGGATTGAGAGAGCCTCCTCCAGTGGCAAACACCTCGTCGATGTTCCCCTCTTTACGAACGAACTCGTCCAGAGCAGCCACGATACTGCGGGTCGTCAAACGGACCGCCGAAGCGAGCGTGTCCGCTGGCTTGAGGCCTTCCGCCTGCGCTTTCGACAGGAACTCCCATGCGAAGCGCCCCCCGAACTCCCGGTGCCCGGCGGATTTCGGTGGCTTCTGGTCGAAATACGAAAACTCCAGAAAGGTCTCGACCAGCGACGGTGACGCCTTGCCCGCGAGCGATCGCTCGCCCAGCTTCTCCGCTACGGCGTCGTTGGGATAAAGCGCCCGGTGAAGTTCGTCGAGAACCATGTTGCCCGGTCCGGTGTCGAACGCGATCACTTCGTCGACGGTGCAGTTCTTCGGCAGGTAGGTCACGTTGGCGATCCCACCAAGATTGAGAATCACGCGATCTTTTGACGTGCTCTTGCGGAGCAAAAAATCCACGTACGGGACCAGGGGCGCTCCTTGGCCGCCGAGCGCAATGTCCGCCACCCGAAAATCACCCACCGTGCTGACGCCGGTCAGCGCGGCGATCATTCCCGGTGGTCCCAGCTGCAGCGTCCCCGCGATGAGATTCTTCCCGTCGTGGCCCGGCGGCGCATGGGCCACCGTCTGCCCGTGCGACCCGATGAAGTCAACCTCGCCGGTCTTCACCTCCGCCTTGCGGCATGCGGTATGAAACGCGTTCGCGAAGGCGACGGCCACACTTGTGTGAAGCACCGCGATGTCCTCGGCGGTGCATTGCTCGCCAAAGGCCAACTCCATCAGTGAACTCTTGAGCTCGTCCGGATAGGGAGCTGTGTGGAACGCAAGCAGCTCGACGCCGTCGCCTTCCCTTGCCGCCGGCATCTTCACCACCGCGGCGTCGACCCCGTCCATGGAGGTGCCGGACATCAAGCCACCGGCAAGAAACCTTTCCTTGGAAAACAATTCTTGAAATCGTGTTGTCATACTACCGCGACATCCCCGACGTCAACCCACTGATGATCTGGCGCTGGAAAATCAGAAACGCGACGACTACCGGTAATGAAGCGATCACCGCTCCCGCCATCAAGTGCCCCCAATCGATACTGTGCGCTCCCTGCGAGAGCAGCGCGAGTCCCACCGGCAGCGTGCGCATCGACGTCGTGTTGGTCAGTATAAATGGAAAGAGAAAAGAATTCCAGTTGATAAGGCACGTGTGAATGGCGACGACCGCCAACGCCGGCTTCATCATCGGCATGACGACGCGAAAAAGCACCGTCATCTCCCCCGCGCCCTCCAGCCTGGCCGCTTCCTCACAATCCGGGGGAATCGACACGAGAAACTGGCGGATGAGAAATATATTG
>JAZGDW010000197.1:0-2802 GCA_036478295.1 Candidatus Krumholzibacteriia bacterium | reverse complement strand
GGCGCTTATTACTTTCTCGTCGTGATGAAACGAGCCCAGCTCCGCGGTGCACGCCCGTCGGGCCTTGGGGTGCGCAAGTTGCAGGCCGGAAAGCAACGCGTCTCGAGCCTTCTCGCCGCCGGCCTCGCTCAACGCTTCGGCGATCTCAGCGGCCACCCCCCAGAATTCTTCGCGTTGCAGTACTTCACTGAGCAGTTCAACATCCGCATCACCGCCGGACTCACCGAAGTGCCCGGCGGCGCGGATCCGGCTGGTCGCGTACGGCGCCTTGGTGAGCTGGGCGGCCCACAGGTCCCGGCCCTTGTGCTCCTTAATCTCCTTTAGCACGGCGTCGTGCGGGTCAATCAGCACCATCGTCGGGTGTTTGGGAAGCGGGAATAACAATCGCGCTTCCTTTTCCGTCATCATGCGCCGAAGCCGGGCGGGCCCGGTGTCGTCGAAGTGGAACTCGATCTCAAGCGGGAAGTGAAAGGCCTCATCCTCCTGTGTTTGTTTCACGGTGATTTCGGCCAGCTTGTCCTCCTCGATCCACTCGTAGCGAATATCGAGTGACGGCGCTCCGGGCCGCTCCGTCCAGTCGAAGAAAAAGCGCTCGAGTGATCGGCCGGTCACTTGTTCAAACGCCTTGCGAAAATCCGATGTCTCCACCGGCTGGTGAGCGTGCTCGGTCAGGTAGCGCTTCACGGACCGCCAGAACATCTCATCGCCGACGCGCCGTCGCAGCATGTGCAGAATCGACGCCCCCTTGGGATACGCGCGACTGTCGAACATATCCCGGGGTTCTTCGTAACGGCGGTCCACGACGGGGCGCTCTTTTCCACCGCTGATGGCGCGCTGCATCGACCCGTAGATCGAATAGTCGTATTCATCCTTCCCGCGGTCGTATTCATACCAGACCGGCGTCATGAAGGAAGCGAACCCCTCGTTGAGCCAGAGGTGGGACCAGTCCTTGCAGGTGACAAGATCACCGAACCACTGATGGGCGAGTTCGTGGGCGATCAGCCCGTCGCCGCTGTAGTCGATATGGGCGCGTTCATCGTGCAACACCCCGGTCCCCATGGTGGTGGCCGAGGTGTTCTCCATGCCGCCGCCGAATCCTTCAGCGCACGTCTGGGCGTACTTGTCCCAGGGGTATTCGACGCCGGTAATGGTGCTGAAATGTTCGAGCATTCGTACGGTGTTGCCGAACGTGCGCTTCACGTCGTCACGATGCTTGCGCGGGACGTAATACAGGATAGGCTTGCCCCGCCAGGTGTCTTGCTCCACGTGGAACTCACCCACAATCAGGGAAATCAGATACGCCACGTGCGGCTTGTCCTGGAGCCAGTGAAACGTCACCGTGCCGTCGGAGTTTTCTTTTCTCGACAGCAGCCGGCCGTTCGAGATGACCTCGTTATTCGCGGCGGTGGTGATGATCATCTCGGTGGTCTGCATTTCGTTGGGGTGGTCGAGGCAGGGGATCCAATAGCGATTGGTGATCGATTCGCCCTGCGACCAGACGACGTAGGGTGTGTCCGGTTCGGCGTCCGTCGGGCCGAAAAAATGCAGCCCGCTCCTGGGGTTGCTGATCGAATAATGGATGGTCAACGTCGCGGGTCTGCCGGTTGCCAGCGGCGTGTCACCGAACAGAACTTCAATGGCTTCGCCGTCGTTGACGTACTCAACCGGTGCGGCTCTTTCCTCTCCGCGGGCCAGTGTCACCTGCGACACGTCGAAATCAATCGCATCCAGGCGGATCGAAGCCACGTCGCGAAGCCCCACCAGACTGATCGTGGCCGTACCTCCGGCGCTTTTCCTGGGCACATCGACGTTCAGATCCAGCTTAATATGCAGGATGTCCACGGGCCGATCAGCCGCCCCACGCCGCGGCTCTCCGGCTCGGACAAGCATCACCGTTAAGAGAAAAGCCACAGGAACTAGAAAGAGGTTTCTGCCCACGCATCTTCCTTCCAAGAACAGAGGAAATGGTGCGTCTCGGGACGCACCCTACGGCCGGCGGTCGGTCTTTACCTTGAGCGCTTTCTCGATCGCGCCGACGATCTCATCGCTTTCCGGCTTTGCGCGCGGACCGAACCTGGCGACTACTGTGCCGTCGCGGGCGACCAGGTATTTCTGGAAGTTCCACGTGACCCTCCCGGCAATGGAGTCATCCGGATAGGTCGTGAGGAACTTGTACAGGGGACATTGGTCATCCCCCTTCGCAGATACCTTCGCGAAAAGGTCGAACGTCACGTTCCTCTTAGCGCAGAAAGCCTTGATCTCGCTGTTGGTGCCGGGTTCTTGATGGGCGAAGTTGTTGGCCGGGAACGCCAGAACTGCAAAGCCCTTGTCCTTGTACTTCTCGTATATCGACTCCAGACCGGAGTACATGCTGCTGGTCAGTCCTCACTTGCTGGCGACGTTGACGATCAGCAGCACGTCGCCCTCGTACTTGGAGAGCTTGACATCGCTTCCATCTATGTCCTTGACGGTGAAATCATAGATGGACGGCGGAGACGCTTTCGACTCCCTGCCTTTGCCCGTTCCCGCTCGGCCGCCCGGAGCCACGCACAATATGAGTGACACCACAGCCACGATTGCTACGTTGAACCACACAAATACCATCTGTGTATCCTTTGCTCTTGACCCGAAAGTTGCCTGTGCCCGGACCGACTATGATGGACAACACGGCTGTATTGTCAAGATGCACAGAGAGCTACCCGACGCCGGTGGCGGTCCATGCGACCTCCTCACCGACCTCCGGCACGACGAGGCGTTCTTGCAGGGCCCCCGGCAGGGCTTGTCGAAAGTTGTCAGCGGACT
>JAZGDW010000196.1:0-10966 GCA_036478295.1 Candidatus Krumholzibacteriia bacterium | reverse complement strand
GGGACAAAACAATTGTGGGGAAACCAACGAACTGGGTACTCCCAGTATACGGGCCGCCCCTTCACTGGGTACTCCCAGTATACGGGCCGCCCCTTCCCTCCGCAAGCACGAAACATGCCTGAAAGGGCCCATTCCTGTCGATCAATAATTACTCGGTGACACCGGCGGTTTCGTACTCCCGCAGAGCGGGAGCGATATTGTGTTAACCTGGTGGTCGCCCGGGTTCCCTCCCCGGACAATCAACGGTCGGCGGGCCCAAAACCGTTCGGCGACGATGTCGTTATTTCCACCCTGACGGTATCGCCCGGCGTGATGAAGGTAAATTTCACGATGGAATGGTAAGAATGCTCCACCTGGGGAAAGAGCGCCAGGGACGCCCGCATTGCCGGGCCGGCGAATTCGCACGCGCCATACTCCTCGAGCGGGTAGACCGTCATCTCCACGGCGAGCTCGCGTAGCGCAAAGTCTATCAACATGCCGCCCTGGACCTGGAAGATACCCTCCACACTGGAGGAGTACGCTTCAAAATCCCGGCCGCGGGCGACGTGGCCGAACTCGTACGTCGAATCCGACATCGATACGTGAACGACCATCCAGTTCTTCTCGCCCGGCCTCACGTCCCTCATGGGCCGTGACGGGCCGCCGCCGAATATCATGAGCATGCGGCAGGTCGCATGTGCCAGGCGCCCGGTTCTTGCCCGCTCGAGCGCCGTACAGCCGGCGCACACCGCGGCGATAAGCACCAGCGCGAAGAGATAAGGGGTTCTCGCATGCACGCGTGATTTGATCTTTTTCCTGCCCGGTCCGTTGATGGTGCTGCCCCGCGCGTCGGCACGCCCCGGGGTGGTGAAGTGCAACGATGCGCATTCTAGCCGACTTCGGTCTATCCGGCAACGGGGAATTATGTATCGATAGTAGAGCGTGAACCTGATAGGATACAGGAAAATTGAACACTGGCCGGGCGCCGTGGCGTCAAGTCGCCGTGGCGCTAAGTAGAAGTGGAAGGAGTCGTTATGCGTCGCAGTCTGTTCGTTGGGTCAATTCTCGGGGTGATGCTCATTACCGCTGGCACGGCCAGGGCGTTTGACGAGCGGCGAAGCGGATTCATACTCGGATTCGGGATAGGCCCGAGCGTGACGAGTTTTACGCAGGAGACCCGGTTTAGTTTTTTTACGACTACCATCGAGAAAATCCCCAGGGAAAGCGAGTTCGGGCTGGCGACGAGTTTCAAGATCGGTGCCGGTATTGGCGAGCAAGTCATGATTTACTACGTCAATAATGTGTCATGGTTCTCGGTCGTTGACTCGACGGTTCGCACCACCTCGAACGTAGCAGTAATCAATGATGTGATTATTGCCAACTCCGTGGGCCTGGTGGGTATCAGTTATTATTTCGAGGAAACGGTACCTTCACCGTACGTTATGGGCGTTCTCGGTGTGTCGGTCTGGGACGCGCCTTTTGAGGATGGCTCGAGCGCGCTGGTGGGTTTTGGCCTCGGTGCCGGCGTGGGGTGGGAGTTCAAACCGCACTGGTCACTCGAGGCGATGGTCAATTGGGGAAAGCCGAGCGACACACTACCGTTTCTTGGGGAAACGGAAATCAATGCCGTTTCGTTCGTGATAACGATCGCCGGTCTCGCCTATTAGTACTCCATTTGAACGATCGCTATCGCGGCTCAGTTAAACAGCGCCTTCACCCTGCCCCAGGTGGTGTCATGGACGGGCACCGTCGGCATGCAGTCGTCCGGCGACGGGGGGGAGGTGACATCGTACGACGCCGCAGTCGTGCCGGTCGTTCCAATCATGCGGTGAATGGAACCTCCGGTGAGCGGCGTGGCACACGCGCCCGCCCACTTGCCCACACTTTCCGCCTGCGACTTGCGGCTGCCGTGCGGGTTGACTCCCCAGCAGACGAAATCCTGGATGTTGCTCGAGATATTGAAGAGTGAATTTCGAAAGAGAAGGATCTCGCCGCCGGCAGCGGTATCGATGAAGCCCACCGGCCAGGGGATGGTCGCATAGCCGCCAGCCGGCACGATGACTCCCGGAAACAAATTCAGGGGCAGGTAGGCCAGGGGCGAGCACAGGTTGTGCGTCACGCCGGCAAGGGGGATGGGGGCGGATGTCGTGTTATAGAGTTCGATGAACGCGCCCGGTGAGATCTCGGACATGATGAGATCGGGAATGCCGCCGGCGGGAAGTCCCGTGCCGTCGTCCAGGGCAGCGAGCGTCAGGCAGCTATCCGGCTGCGCGCTCGCCGGCAGCGGGAGAGCGAGCGCAGTAGCGATCATCGCAAAGACGACCGCGGCAAACGTGCGGACCTTTGTCACTGGAGCACCCATGCAGTCACCTCCGGTCCGACCATTCTAGCACAATCTGGCACAATTTGGCCGGGAATCCGCGGTCGCGGGTGGGGTGCGGGACTCGCGCCGCTACGGGAACCGCGTGTAAAAATCCGCTCCGAAATATGCTCCGTCCCAACTTGTGTCGTCGGCGAACCGTGACCGCTTGTACCCGGCTCTGAGACCGATGTTCAACGGGACGTTCACGAAGGACAGCTCGATCAGGCCACCCACCTGAAAGGAGCGGACGTCGTCGTTGCCCTGCCCGGTGACGTCGACACCCAGCATCGCGGACGTCGTCGTCCCTTCCCGGAGCGCCGTCACACGCCGTTTGAGAACAAGCTTGGAAAATATGTACTGATTTGCATCGCCGTAGTCCACCAACAACATGCCGACGTTCTGCTGCCGGAAGGGTAGATACAACAGCGCCTGGGCCCGCGCGGCCGTCCTGTTATCCTCTTCTTTTGTCACCGTACCCTTTACCCGGTCGGCCGCCTCTTCCGTGTTCCGGCGCAGTTCCACGCCACCGACAACCAGCAGACTTCCTCCGTCTCCAACCGCCAAACGAGGTCCAACCAGAAAATCGACGCCGGGAGAAGTGACGTCCACCGTCGCCGAACCCTCGGGAAACTCGTAATACAAATAACTGGACGTGATGCGCGCGGCGACGGAGATTCGTGGCGTGAGTGGGCCGGCCACCCCGAGACTGACGAACGCGTACCCCTGGATATTGGTGTCACCCTCCCAGCCGCCAAAGAGCTCGGCGCCGCGAGCGTGTGTGACCGGGCCGACCAGACAAAGCAAGTGCGCGACCACAACCGTGCCGCGAGAAAGGAACGGGCTGACTCGCTTCACTAGCGCATGGCACGATTGTAGGTGAGGCTTTTGATCTTCCATTCGTCACCTTTCTTGACGAGCTCCCAGCGGTCACCGCGTGAGAGAAACACCTTCTGTAACGTTCCGTCGCTCAGGAGCCTGGCGTCCAGGTCGTTTACCAGAACCGCACGCGTCTCCTCGATGAGCACCGATACCTTGCGGTGCTCCAGATGCAGATACTCGCGACGGGCAAACTCTTCCGCATACCGTAGGCGGATTTGGTGGGTGCCTGTCCAGACCCGGTCGTCTCCCAGGTTATCCGGTGTGTAATTCGCATCGCGAATTACCCCGTCTTCAGTCCACAACTTCATGATTGCTTCGATGTCTTGTTGAAGCGTTGCTCGCTCTTCGAGAAAGATCTTCGCCTTTACGAATGATTCCGGCGGGTTGCGAACCAGCGGGGTTGCAATCAGGGGTTGCTGGAGTGGATTGGTGCGAAAGATCCGTTCGCGCTCGGGACTGTTTATAACCGCGAGGTAGAACAGCAACACGGCCAACCCAAGCACTCCCGTAATGGCAAGCACACCCCGCGCGTCGGTCACCATGCCGCGGATGCGCTCGCCGGTCGTCCGGGACATGTAGCGGCGGGGCGAATCCCCAACTGCCATCTCGCTCCGCCAGCTCCAGAAAACGGCCTGCGACGTCGATCCATAGATGAAGCTCTGCCACAGCAGGAGCCCCACAAGAAAAACCAGCGGACCGGAAATGGGCTCTGAAATGAGGAGCAGCACGATCACCCCTAAGCACACCCCGGATATCCACATTTCCCTTTCCGCAACTTTCAGATGTTGTATCAGCGAAGATTCTTCGCGGTGCTTCGGCGTCCGCAAGAACACCCCTTCCGATTTTGTCAGACCCAGGACGCACGCCAAGGTCACCACCCACGTCATGGAGAGCAGAATGACAAACGCCCGGTACGCCTGGATGAGCGAACATCCCGTTCGGACCCGAAACGCCCACAAAAACTTCGTGACACCAAAGACGATGAAGACGAGCGGAACGAACAGTGCCGCGTGAGCAAGCGGCTGCAGGTGGAATGAGTGCGTGAAGGCGAGTGCCACGCCACCCACTAGAAGGAGGCTGGTAAAGGCGAACGACAATGGGTCGCTCAACCATTGAAGCCCGCCAGAGACGTAATCGAATGCCTGCCCAAACGTGAGGCGGTTGTCCCGATCCGCCCACCGGCTCCACGGCATTAGCTTTGCCCAATGCATCCGCAGAAGCTGCATACCACCGAACGCCCACCGAAAACGCTGCTTCTTCAGTCCGTTAAAGTTGAGAGGCATCAATCCGCGCCCGTAGGTGCGGTCTACGTACACCGACTCGTAGCCACGACCGAGAATACGCAGGGATATCTCGGCATCCTCGGTGATGCACCATTCGTCCCATCCACCGACCAGCTCCAATACCTCCCGCCGGAGCAAGCCCATCGTACCACCAAAGATGATGCCGTTCCGCTCGTTGCGAGTGGCCATCGACACTTTGAAAAAATACTGGTAAGCGTGGTAACAAGCCATCTCGTAGGGATCGTTCTTGTCGAAGTCACGGTAGTCCTGCGGCGTCTGCACAAATGCAATCTTAGGATCCCGAAAAAAACCCACCAAGTCCCGGAGATAGTTCGGTTCCACGACGTAGTCCGAATCAACCACACCGATAATCTCCGTGTCACTCGCTGTATGCCGAAGCGCATAGTTGAGTGCGCCGGACTTATATCCAGGCCAGTTTTCCAGGTGAAAGAACGTAAAGCCGAGCTGCCGGCAGTGCTCCTCGACAGGTTTCCAGGTCTCTTCGTCAATCGTATTGTTGTCGATGACGATCACCTCATAATTGGGGTAATCGAGTCTCGCGAGCGCATCGAGGGTTTGCTTCACCATCTCTGGCGGCTCGTTGTAGGCAGGCAAATGAAGAGAAACCTTCGGAAAATAGTCGGTCGTTGGGCGAGGCTCAAAGATCCGTTTCCACCGGAGACGGCACACGACGTCCAGTACCTCGAAGGTGTGCAACACGAGAAGCGTGAAAGCGCCGATCTCAAGGAGTAACAGGAGGACCGAGAACGTAAGGCTGAGCGGGCCCAGTTCGGAAAAGAACGTCACGAACGCGGCGTAACCAAGGAAACTCAGGGCGCTCAGAATTGTCATCGTGAACGTTATCTGACCAAATGCGTTCCAGTGAGGGGTCATGGCGATGACAATGACCCCAAGGCCCGCAGCGATCATGATGGGTGTGTGAAGGAGGGTAAGATCCATGCCGAAGGCCGCGACAGTGACCGAGGCGCTGGCCGCCATAGCGACCGCAAGGTAGATTATCGACGCGAGCCAGTGGCTTCGGCGGACCCGATGGCCCAACAGAACGAGTGGAACACCGCTGACGACAAGCGCTACCGCGTCGAAGAACAGATGGCGAACAGGGTTGATCTGGATATACCAATCGGCGAACGTGACGACCTCCTTTTTGCCCCGGCGCCTGGTGCCCCCAACCGATTTTCGGCAGATCTTAACAACGATGTAATACGGTGGTCAAGCGGGCACGGAACGGACCCGCCCTTGACCACGGTTGGGGATCGTTGTATCCTCAGCGCACTACCAGCCTGCGCAGAGCTCCCCGGAATTGATTCCCTGATCGGAGCGGCATGTTCCCATCCCTGAAACTGTTATCGCGACCCGCCGCTTGCGGCCACCGCACGGAACGATCCCGTTCCGGAAACCGCCGGCGGGCGAGTTTCAAAGGAGTGATTCAAATGAGAGCCATCGTTACGCTGTGCCTCATTGTGTGTCTGGGTATCTGTGCGCCCTGGGCGGTCGCGTCCGAGAGCGCAACCGGTGAGTTGCCCAAGTACCTGCGTGACCGCGGGCCGGGCGTACCCACGTCGATGTTCGGTACCTACGTACTCCCCGGCGAGCTTCTCGTCTACCCGTTTGTCGAGTACTACCAGGACCTCGATGCGGAATACAGTCCCGCCGAGCTGGGATTCGGTCTCGACGAGGATTTTCGGGGTGATTACGAAGCGACCGAGTACCTCGTGTTCCTCGGTTACGGGCTGGGGCAGAGCTTTGCGCTCGAATTCGAGGCAGCAGTCTACATCACAGCCGAGCAGGAGAAGGCGCCCAACGATCCGACGGCCCTCCCCGATGAGCTCTCCGAATCCGGACTGGGCGACGTGCAGATGCAGGTCAACTGGCTGTGGCAGCGAGAGACGTCGAGCCGTCCGGCGCTCTTTAGCTATGGCGAGGTCGTCTTTCCGTTTCAAAAGGACAAGCGCATTATCGGTACCCAGGACTGGGAGTACAAACTGGGCACCGGTGTCATCCGGGGATTTGGCTTCGGTACGATGACCTTTCGGGCCGCGCTCGAATACGACCGGGCGGAAGGCAAGTTCGAGATGGGCGAGTTCGCCCTCGAGTACCTGAGGCGGATCTCCCCGCTCCTCCGGGTCTTCACGGGCATCGAAGGCACCGAAGATGAATGGGAACTGATCACCGAGGCTCAGATTCACCTGACCGGCAGCATGTTCATCAAGCTCAATTCCGCATTTGGCATCACGTCAAAGGCGGAGGATTGGGCTCCGGAAACGGGTGTTGTGTTTCGGTTCTAGGTACGATCGTCGCGGTTTTCCTGGATATTCTCCCCCGGCTGCGCTATCATGTGGACACTTCGGGGCGGAGTGGAGATCCGCTCCTTCCCCCTTTTGACTGGCATCCTCACTCGCGTCCCGCCCGAATATATCTATCTCTTTAGCAGGGGGTTAGATCATGAAACGACGTGCGATGGCGCTCTTGCTATTCGTGCTGGTGGTGTGGTGGTCGGAGGGAACCCCTCAAATCATCATCACGGAGAATCACTACAAAGTCTACGAGGTGCCGGAAGCGTTCAAGGTTGTCGCGCCGATCACGCTCGTGGACCAGTTCGACATCTTCAAGACCGACTCCGTAGTGCTGGATAAGTTCGCCACTCCGGTTGACAAGAACGGCTCAGGGATCTTCGATCCAACGTTGCATCAGACCTGGTGGGAGATCTTCCAGCCGCAGCCGGGGCGAGATGTACTTCTGGACAACCAGTTCGGCACGCAGACCTGGCATGTGATGGACGCCCGTTACCTGGTGTTGCCGGCGCTGAAAGACGAATTCGGGCCGCCGCCAGTCTGGAATCACTACAAGTGCTATGACGCCGTGGGCCCGCCGGTCAACATCCCGGTGACCCTCATCGATCAGTTTGGCGTGGTGAACGCGATCGCGGTCGAGCCGGTTCTCTTTTGCAACCCGGTCGAGAAGACGGTGGCGGGCGAGACGTCTCCCATCATCGATCCCGCGGTGCACCTGGCGTGCTACCGGCTCGAGCCGCCCCAACCCTCGGGGTTTTCCGCGATGGCGTTTGACCAGTTCAGCGCGTGGCCGCTCATGCTCATTGACCACGTGTGGCTGTGCCTGCCGACGGAAAAGCGCCTGTTCGTTCCGATCGAGGAGGGCACTTGGGGCAAGATCAAGTCGCTGTATCGGGGATAGGGCCGGCGGGAGAAACAAGAGGCTGGTACCGTCATCGGGAACCGTCCGCCTCATCAACCGTCAACCGGGATCCCCAGACGCTCGCGCACGTGCTCGTAGTCCGGATCTTCGACGTAGATTTTTTCGAAATCACGCCTCGCCCGTTTCTTTTGGCCCATGGTTTCGTAGAGAAGTGCCCGGTCGTAGCGGAGCGCATGGAGGAGTTCGGCCGTCCGGCCCGCCCGGCGCCGGAGCGTCTTGCTCAGCAGGTCGCGGGCCGCCTCGGACAGGCCGAGGCCGCGAAGGGCCTTCGCCTTGTAGAGGAGAAGCGCGGCGTGGAGATCGGACTCGTTTCGCACGCCCTTTGCGAGCCGTACCACCTTGTCGCACGTGATCTTGTCGTCGGGCGCGCGGTCGATGAGGAGTTCCGCCAGGGATAGCGTGATCACCAGGTCACCGGGCACGAGGCGGCGGAGGTGCTCGAGGGTCTCGATCGCGCGGTCCCATTTCTTCTGCAGCTGGTACGTCTCCACCAGGCCGAGCAGGGTCCCTCGCAGGTTGGGTGAGACGACAGCCAAAAGCTCGCCCGTAATCGGCACCACCATTTCCGCGGTGATCCCGTACTTGCCGAGATAACGTCCGAGCCGCCGGTGGTTTTCGGCGGCGGTTTCGAAATGACGGGCGGCGGCGGCCAGGCGGTTTCTCTTCAGTGAAAGAAATCCCGCGAGAAACGCGCTGTCCGCCAGGTGCGCCGATTTCTCGAAAAGCTCGAGCGCCGCATCCTCGTTACCGAGGACGTGCTCGCGGAGACCGGCGACGAGGGTCTCTTCGTCGTCGGGTGTAATGAGGCGTTTGAAAAAGCCGAGGGTGAGCCGCCGGGAGGCCCGTTCCTTTTGGTAGCGGGTCGGTGCATCTCCGGCGCGGGTGTCTTCGGTTGCCCCGGACGCGGCGCTTCGCCGCCGGCGGGCGCCATCGCGCGCGCGGCGGGTCTTGCCGCCGCCAAGCGGTTGCATATAGAAGAGCCCTGTGCCGGGGATGCCGAAGGAGGCGCGCCGGCCGCGTGGCCCGACGGTGAATTTGCCGCCACGTGGGCCAAAGGAGAGCGAGCCGCCGGTCTTGCTGAGGTTCAGCGTCACGCCGGGCGCAAGCTTGATTCTTCTCCAGAAACGAAAGGCCATGGGTCTTCGCTCCAGGTATCAATGCCGATCTAGTGACATTTACTCGCCGTAGTAGTTGGCAATCCTCTTTCGGTCTTCCACGGGTTGGTCGGACTTGTGGTATATCTCAATTAACTCGACCTTGTCGTCCGGGTCGTCATAGGCGTACACGACCCGGATGCCGGTCCTCACGCCTTTTCCTTTCATCGATAGGCAAGCGAATTTCTTTGCTTTGAACACAGGCTTCATCGTGGCCCCGAGCTGGTCGATTCTGACGATCCCGCGGTTCTCTTTGCCCGCCTTGTGATACAGGAATAGCTGAATGTTGACGAACCTGGTCAGATCCTCCTCGAGCGTCTCGTACCGCCGAACCAGTTTTTTCATGTCTCTATCGAATTCTGGGAGCCGCACAACCTCACGAAACTTCATCCTCGTCATCAGACTCCCTTACGGAATACTCCGGTGTTCGGTAGAAAACAGCTTCATATTCAATGGTGTCTCCGTCTTCGGTTACGATCCACGGGACGTCGTTGTGCGAGTAGCGGCTCATCTCCGTGGCGTTCCTGTCGGAGAGCCTGTTCAGTACGTCGTCGATCAGCGCGATCTCTCTGCCGGTGAGCTTCGAAAGATCCGATTTTCGCAGCGGCAGGTATTTCCGCTGCCGGTACTGGAAATACGGCCTCTGGATCTTTGCGATCTCGCGCTCACCCTCCATTTCTTCAATAATTTTCTGAAACTCCATCGGCGTGGGGCCGTAGCGATTCTTCTGATAGGTCGCCCCGATGAGCTGCTCTTCATACTTCTCGTAGAAATCAAAATCGATGAAATACAGCAGCTTGTAAATTACCGTCTCACCGATGTTGGGCTTGGCACCCACCTTCGCAAGCAGGTAGAGAAGCACCTCCTTGAATTTCTCCACGTTTCTGCGCGGCACATTGATGCGAAGCTCGCCCCCCCGCTTCTTCTTTTTCGCCGGGGTGGGGAGGGATACCGTCGGCGGGACCTCGAGGTTGAGTATGGCGTCGACCGAGAGCCTGAACGTCCTTGAGAGTTTAACGAGTTCCTCTGCCGAAACCTTCCTCGACCCGTTTTCAATGGATGTTACGGCCGGCCGGGAAACCCCCAGAATCTCCGCCAGCTCCTCTTGTGTGAGCCCCGCACTTTCTCGAAGCTCTTTTATGCGCTTTCCAACCTTCAGCATTTTGGTACCCTCCTTGAAGGTAATATACCTCGTGTATGGAAATCTGTCAAGATATGGAAAGAAAATCGTACAAACCAAATCCTGTGCCGCGCGGACGCGATACGGCCATCCTATCGCTGCCAGTATCCCCGGTGATGAGAGTCCTGTCGGTGTCGGTCCTGCTTCTCCTTGGCGCCGTGGGCTGCGGGGCGCAGCGGACTTCGGATAGCGACTGGGAATACGTCACGCCCATGGAGATGGGCCTGGAGCCGGCGCTGATGCAGGCGCTCGAAGAAGCCGTCACCAGCGGCCGCTTCACGAATCTCCACGGTGTGGTCGTGGTGAAGGGCGGACGACTGGTCCTGGATGCGTACGCCCCCGGTGTCGACAGCGCCGATCTCCACTACACCGCGTCGGTCACCAAGAGCGTCGGCTCGCTCCTGCTGGGCATGGCAATGGATCGGGGTTTGATGCCGGGCCTGGAGGACGGTGTCCTCGACCTCGGGCTTGCGGATCTCTTTCCCGAGCACGGCGAGATCCTCACGGAGGACCCGCGAAAGGCAGCCATCCGCCTTCGCCACATACTTTCCATGACGGCGGGGCTCGAGTGGGACGAGGACTCCTACCCCTATGACGACCCCCGGAACGACTGGGTGCGGGTGCGCGGCGTGGACGACCCGGTTCGCCGGGTTCTCGAACAGGCCGTGGACGCGGCGCCGGGATCGGTGTTCGTGTACAGCGGCGGCATGAGCGCCCTGGTGGGAGCGCTGTTGGATCGGGCCAGCGGCGGGTCTCCCCGCGCCTTCGCCGAGAGGGAGCTCTTCGATCCGCTGGGCATATCCGAGTACGTGTGGTGGGACCTGGCGGGCGGACTCATCGACGTTCCCGGCGGACTTCACCTCCGGCCCCGGGACATGGCGAAGATCGGTCACAT